>NZ_JBVHDX010000009.1:154687-343754 GCF_055563155.1 Streptomyces sp. NPDC013317 | reverse complement strand
GTCCAGGAGTGGAAGGTCACGGTGACGGTCCGGCAGCAGTAGCCGCCCCGCGGCCGGCCCGGCGCGGCTCAGCCCGCGAGGTGGCGCACCTGGTCCCACAGCACCGGGTCGACCACGCCCACCCGGCGCCGGAAGTCCCCCACCGGCACCTCCCGCTGCTCGTCGGTCTGCAGGAAGCTGGGCCGCCCGTGCGCGTCGCCGACCGCGCCGGGCGGCAGCGGGATCACCCCGGCGCGCTCGTCGTGGTACTTGCTGGTGATCTTCGCGACGGTGGCCCGGTTGCCGCGCACCGCCAGCACCAGGCAGGGGCGGTCCTTGGACTCCGCGCGGTCCTCGTAGGGCACGTTCGCCCACCAGATGTCGCCGGGGTGCGGGCGCGTCCGGGAGCGGTCCCGGGCCCCGGGGCGTCCGGGCGGCCGCAGCCTGCGCCCGCCGGGCCGCCGGCCCCGCCCCCCCGCGGCAGGGGGATGGTCACACCGCCCACCAGACGGTGGTGTCGGCGGGCAGCTCCACGACGCCCTCCCCGTGGGAGACCGGCTCGTTGGAGAGGAGGAACCGGCCGGGCAGCGGGACGGATATGGCCCGACCGGTGGTGTTGGCGGTGCAGACGAAGCCGTCGCGGCGGAAGGAGAGCACACCCTCCGGTGCCTCCAGCCACTCGACGTCCTCGCCCGCACCGAGTTCGGGGCGCTCGCGGCGCACGGCGAGCGCGCTGCGGTACAGCTCCAGGGTGGAGCCGGGGTCGCCGGCCTGCGCCTCGACGCTGAGCCCGCCCCAGGTGGCGGGCTGCGGCAGCCAGCTGCCGCCGTCACCGAAGCCGTACGAGGTGCCCTCGACGGTCCACGGGATGGGCACCCGGCAGCCGTCGCGGAAGCCGTCCTGGCCGGTGGCCCGGAAGAACGACGGGTCCTGGCGGACCTCGTCGGGCAGGTCGGTGACGTCCGGCAGGCCGAGCTCCTCGCCCTGGTAGACGTAGGCCGATCCGGGCAGCGCCAGCATCAGCAGCGTCGCGGCGCGGGCGCGGCGCAGACCGAGGGCGCGGTCGCCCTGCTCGCGCAGCTGGGTGCCGAGGCCGGCCGGGTTGGCGAAGCGGGTGGCGTGCCGGGTGACGTCGTGGTTCGACAGCACCCAGGTGGTGGGCGCGCCGACCGGGCGCATCGCGGCGAGCGAGGCGTCGATCACCCGGCGCAGCTCGACGGCGTCCCAGTGGGTGCCCAGGTACTGGAAGTTGAACGCCTGGTGCATCTCGTCGGGGCGCACGTAGTGGGCGGTGCGCTCGACGGTCGGGGTCCACGCCTCGGCGACGAGGACGCGCTCGCCGTCGTACTCGGAGAGGACCTGCCGCCAGGAGCGGTAGATCTCGTGGACGCCGTCCTGGTCGAAGAAGGGCATGACGTCGTTGCCGAGCAGCTTGAGCTGGTCGTGGGCGCCGATGTCCGGCAGTCCCGCGGCCTTCACCAGTCCGTGGGCGACGTCGACGCGGAAGCCGTCGACGCCCATGTCGAGCCAGAAGCGCAGGATCGAGCGGAACTCGTCGCGTACGGCCGGGTGCTCCCAGTTGAAGTCGGGCTGCTCCGGCGCGAAGAGGTGCAGGTACCACTCGCCGGGGGTGCCGTCGGTCTCCTCGACCCGCGTCCAGGCGGGGCCGCCGAAGATGGACTCCCAGTCGTTGGGCGGCAGTTCGCCGCTCTCGCCCTTCCCCGGGCGGAAGTGGTAACGCTCGCGCAGCGGGGAGCCGGGACCCTCGCGCAGCGCGCGCTGGAACCACTCGTGCTGGTCGGAGGAGTGGTTGGGGACCAGGTCGACGATGATCCGCAGGCCCAGCTCGTGCGCCTCGCGGATGAGCGCGTCGGCGTCGAGGAGGCTGCCGAACATCGGGTCGATGGCCCGGTAGTCGGCGACGTCGTAGCCGGCGTCGGCCTGCGGGGAGGCGTAGAAGGGGCTCAGCCAGACGGCGTCGACGCCCAGGTCCTTCAGATACGGAAGCCGGCCGCGGATGCCTTCCAGGTCGCCCATGCCGTCGCCGTTTCCGTCGGCGAAGCTGCGTGGGTAGACCTGGTAGATCACCGCGTCTCTCCACCAACCCGTGTGCGTGCCGGTGGTCGGGGCGGCGTCGGGGGCAGCGAGGTGCTGGGTCATGTCTTCCTTGAGAGGTAAGGAGGTGCGTACGTGTGGGGTGTTCGGGCTCAGCCCTTGACGGCGCCGGCGGACATGCCGGTCACCAGGTGCCGCTGGGCGAAGAGGAACACCAGCGCCGCGGGGATGGCGATGAGCACGGAGGCCGCGGACATCGGACCCCACTGGGCGCCGTACTGGTTGACGAACTTCTGCAGGCCGCCCGCGAGGGTGAGGTTCTCGTCGCCGACCATGAACGCGGAGGCGTAGGCGACCTCACCCCAGGCGGTGATGAAGGAGTAGAACGCCGTCACCGCGATGCCGGGCTTGGCCAGCGGCAGGATCAGCCGCCAGAAGGTGCCGAACGGGTTGAGGCCGTCGACCTGGCCCGACTCGTCGATCTCGCGCGGGATGGTGTCGAAGAAGCCCTTCATCATCCAGGCGCAGAAGGGGACGGCGATGGTCAGGTACGTGATGACCAGACCGGCCGCCTTGTTGAGCAGCCCCAGCGAGGACATGATGTTGTAGATCGGCACGATCAGGACGGCGACCGGGAACATCTGGGTGATCAGCAGCGTCCACATCAGTCCGCGCTTGCCGGGGAACCGGAAGCGGCTGACGGCGTAGCCGGTGGTGGAGGCGATGAAGACGCCAAGGACCGTCGTGAGGCCGGCGACGAGCAGCGAGTTGCCGAACCAGGTGAGGAACTCGGTGTTCTCCAGCAGGTCGGTGTAGTTCGCGAGCGTCGTCTCCTTGAAGAAGTCCGTCGTGGTCGCGTACTGCGCCGGCTTGAGCGAGGTCAGCAGGACCCACAGCACGGGGAAGACGGCGATCACGGAGGCGACGATCAGGGTCGCGTGCAGCCCGACGGAGGCGAGCGGCGAACGACGGCCTCGGGTGGGCGTGTTGGTGGCGGTGGTCACCAGACTTCTCCCTGCTTGCGGAGGACGCGCCGGTAGATCGCGGCGAAGACCATCAGGAGGACCAGGATCAGGACGCCCCAGGTGGACGACTGGGCGAAGTCACGCGGGCTGATCTCGAAGGAGAACTTGTACGCCTGGGTGACCAGGATCTGCGTGGCCTCACCGGGTCCGCCCCGGGTGAGCAGGAAGATCACCGGGAACATGTTGAAGGTCCAGATGGTGCTCAGCAGGATCACGGTGGTGGACACCGAGCGCAGACCGGGCAGCGTGATGTTGCGGAAGCGCTGCCAGGCGTTGGCGCCGTCCATCTCGGCGGCCTCGTAGAGCTCGCCGGGGATGGACTGGAGCCCGCCGAGGAGGGCGACCATCATGAAGGGGACGCCGAGCCAGACGTTGACGGCGATGACCGAGAACTTGGCCCAGGTGGGGTCGTTGAGCCACGGCACGGCGTCGATCCCGGAGCCGCCGAGGATCTGGTTGAGCAGACCGTTGTCCTGGTTGTAGAGGAAGCGCCAGGCGAAGACGGAGACGAAGCCGGGCACGGCCCAGGGCAGGATCAGCAGCATCCGGTAGACGGAGCGGCCGGCGATCCTGCGGTTGAGGATGTTGGCGAGGGCCAGGCCGAGGCCGAAGGTGACCGAGACGCAGGCGACGGTCCACACCAGCGTCCAGCCGAGCGTGCCGAGGAACTGGGTCCCGGTCAGCGCGTCGACGTAGTTGTCCAGGCCGACGAACTCGTAGGTCGCCGGGATCTGGTTGACACCGATGCTCCGCGCGACGTTCCGCTCGTTCGCGTCCGTGAGCGAGAGGTAGATGCCCCGGATCAGCGGATAGCCGATGATCACGCCGATCACGACCACCACCGGAGCGACCATCGCCCAGGCGTACCAGTGGGTGGAGAGGGAACGGCGAACCTTCCCCTGGGGGTTGCCAGTACCACGGTGCCGGCCGCGGGCGACATCGCCCGCGGCCTTCACCGCCGACTGGCTGCTGGTGTCCACAGCCATCAGCCGGCCTGCCTTCCTGTTACTTCCAGTCCTTCAGGAGCTTGCGGTAGGAGTCACCCGTCGCCTTGGCTCCCTTGTCGGGGGTGGTCTGCCCGGTCAGGACCTTCGTGTACTCGGTGACGAGCGGGGCGAAGAGGCTGCCGGTCTCGGGGATCCAGGGGCGCTCGACGGCCTTGTCGACGACCGGCTTGAAGAAGCTGATCATCTCGTTGCTCGCGACGTCGGGCTTGACGTAGACGGACTCGCGGGTCGGGAGCAGGCTGAGCTCCTTGGCGATCTGCGTCTGGGTCTCGACCGAGGTCATGTACTCGGTGAAGGCGTACGAGGCGTCCAGGTTCTTGGAGCCGGCGTAGACCGCGAGGTTGTGGCCGCCCTGCGGGGCGCCCTGACCGGCCGAGCCGGCCGGGACCGGGGCGATGCCCAGGTTGGCCTTGTCGGCGAACTCCTTGCCGGCGTAGGTGTCGGCGACGGCCCACGGGCCGTTGATCATCATGGCGACCTTGCCTTCCTTGAAGGCGGTCTGCATGTTGTTCCAGCCGTCGGTGGCGTCGGTCTTGGCCGCGCCGGAGTCGACCAGGTCCTTGACCGTGGTCAGGGCCTTCACACCGGCGGCGTTGTCGACGGTGACGGTCTTCGACTCGGCGTTGACCAGGTCGCCGCCCTCGCCGTAGAGGAAGGAGAGGAACCAGTAGGCGTCGTCGCCGCGCAGGTAGAGGCCGGTCTTGCCGGTCTTGTCCTTGATCGTCGCGGAGACGGTCTTCAGCTCGGCGATGGTCTTGGGGACCTCGACGCCGGCCTCCTTGAAGATCTTCTTGTTGTAGAAGATGCCCATGGAGTCGATGACCTGCGGCACGGCGTAGGTCTTGCCGTTGTACTGGGTCGAGGCGGCGGCCTGCTTCAGGAAGTCCTTGTCGTCCTTGAGCGCGGCGGTGCCGTCGAGCGGGGCCAGGTAGCCGAGGTCCGCGAACTCGGGGGTCCAGGCGACCTCGGAGCGGATGACGTCGGGGGCGCCGGAGCCGGACTGGGCGGCGTTCTTGAACTTGTTCTGCGCCTCACCGAACGGCACGTTCACGTACTTGACGGTGACCTTCGGGTGCTTCTTGGTGAAGTCCTCGGCGATCTTCTTGAAGACCTTGTCCTCGGAGCCGACCGTGGAGGTGTCCCACCAGGTCACGGTTCCGGAGAGCTCGCCCGAGCTCTTCGAGCCGCCGTCCTTCGAACCGCCGTCGCTTCCGCACGCCGCCAGGGTCACGCCCAGGGCCGCGACCAGCGCGGTGGCCGCTATGCCACGCCGCATGTGAACTCCTTCAACTGAATCCCGGGGTGACGAGGGGCTGGAACCTGCCTCATGCGACCGCTCCCTCGCGGCGCTCCGGGTTGCCAGGAACGTAACAGGGATGAAAACGAGCCGAAAGAGCTTGCGAGAAGTTTCTGCAAGGACCGGCGATCGTTACACCCGCGTGTCCTGAAGGTTGCCGACGAGTCGCTTGACAGCGGACCTCAGGGGCCTCTCAGGCCCTCTTGCGGCTGCTCCCGAGCCCTGCAAGTCTTTGCATCATCTCTTGCAGGACCGTTTCACGTCAGCTTCGACCTCGTTGTCAGTACGACGCCCAGCCCCTGGAACACGCGAGAGGGACACCGCACATGGCCCACGAGCTCACCTCACCGTCGCTGCCGGACTCCGCAAGCTCTTGCGCAAGCGCCGCCCGCACCGGCTGGTGGCGGGACGCCGTCATCTACCAGGTGTACGTCCGCTCCTTCGCGGACAGCGACGGCGACGGGATCGGGGACCTGCGCGGCGTACGGGAGCGGCTGCCGCACATCGCGGGGCTGGGCGCGGACGCGGTCTGGCTGACCCCCTTCTACGCCTCCCCGCAGGCGGACGGCGGGTACGACGTGGCGGACTACCGCGCGGTGGACCCCGTCTTCGGCGACCTCGCCGACGCCGACGACCTGGTGCGCGCGGCGCACGGGCTCGGTCTGAAGGTGATCGTGGACATCGTCCCGAACCACACCTCGGACCGGCACCCCTGGTTCGAGCTGGCGCGCGCGGGGGTGGGCCGGGACCGGTACGTCTTCCGGCCGGGGCGCGGGCCGGGCGGATCCGAGCCGCCCAACGACTGGGAGTCGGTCTTCGGCGGCCCGGCCTGGACACGGGTCGCGGACGGCGCCTGGTACCTCCACCTCTTCGCGCCCGAGCAGCCCGACCTGAACTGGAAGAACGAGGAGGTACGGGCCGAGTTCGACTCGGTACTCCGCTTCTGGCTGGATCTGGGGGTGGACGGCTTCCGGATCGACGTCGCCCACGGCATGGTCAAGGCGGAGGGCCTGCCCGACATCGGGCAGGGTCAGCAGGCGAAGCTGATCGGCATCCAGCGGCTGCCGTTCTTCGACCAGGACGGGGTGCACGAGATCCACCGCGGCTGGCGCCGGCTCCTGGAGTCGTACGGCCCCGAGCGCATCGGCGTCGCGGAGGCCTGGGCGCCGACGCCGGAGCGGCTCGCGCTGTACGTGCGCCCCGACGAGCTGCACCAGGCCTTCAACTTCCAGTTCCTGAACTGCGCGTGGGACGCGGAGGCGCTGCGGGCCGTCGTGGACGAGTCGCTGCGCGCCACCGCCTCGGTCGGCGCCCCCACGACCTGGGTGCTCTCCAACCACGACGTCGTCCGGCACAGCACCCGGTACGGCAGCCCGGAGCGGGCCCGGGCGGCGGCGCTGCTGATGCTGGCGCTGCCGGGCTCTGCCTACGTCTACCAGGGCGAGGAGCTCGGTCTGCCCGAGGTCGTGGACCTCCCGGACGAGGTCCGGCAGGACCCCGCGTTCCTGCGCGGCGACGGACAGGACGGGCTGCGCGACGGCTGCCGGGTCCCGCTGCCGTGGGAGGCGGACGGCCCGTCGTACGGCTTCGGGCCGGCCGGTTCCTGGCTCCCGCAGCCCCCGGAGTGGGCCGGGCTGAGCGTGGCGGCGCAGACCGCGGACCCCGCCTCCACCCTGGAGCTGTACCGCCGCGCCCTGCGGCTGCGCAGGGAGCACCCCGCCCTCGGCGCGGGCGACGCCGTCGAGTGGCTGGACGCCCCGGAGGGCGTGCTCGCGTTCCGCCGGCGGGCCGAGGGAGGCGACCTCGTGGTCACGCTGAACACGACGGCGCGGGGGGTGGACATGCCGCTCACCGGCTCGCCGCTCCTGAGCAGCACGGCGCCCGAAGGGGCCCGCGCCGACGGGGGGATCGGCGGCACCGCCGCCGTACTCCCCTCCCCCGCAGGGGAATTCGGGCGGGGCGCGGCGCTCGCGCACAACGTCCGGGTTCCCGCCGACTCCTGCGTTTGGTGGGCAATCTGACGTGCGACCGGTACAGTCCAATCCCATGACCGCGCGGCTTGCCGACATCGCAGCCCAGGCGGGGGTCAGTGAAGCCACAGTCAGCCGCGTGCTCAACGGCAAGCCCGGTGTGGCCGCGGCCACCCGTGAATCCGTGCTTGCCGCACTCGACGTCCTCGGATACGAGCGTCCGGTACGGCTGCGTCAGCGCAGCGCCGGACTCGTCGGGCTGATAACCCCCGAACTGGACAACCCGATCTTTCCCGCCCTCGCGCAGGTCATCGGGCAGGCCCTGACCCGCCAGGGCTACACCCCCGTGCTCGCCACGCAGACCCCCGGCGGCTCCACCGAGGACGAGCTCACCGACATGCTCGTCGAGCGGGGCGTCTCCGGGATCATCTTCGTCTCGGGGCTCCACGCCGACACGACCGCCGACATGACGCGCTACGACCAGCTGCGCGGCAAGGGCGTCCCCTATGTCCTCATCAACGGCTTCTCCCCCAAGGTCCAGGCCCCCTTCGTCTCGCCCGACGACCGGGCCGCGATGCAGCTGGCGGTGACCCACCTCGCCGCGCTCGGGCACACCCGGATCGGGCTCGCGGTGGGCCCGAAGCGGTTCGTGCCGGTGCTGCGCAAGATCGAGGGCTTCCAGCGCGGGATGAAGGAGCGGCTCGGGCTCTCCCCGGAACAGTCCGAGGAGCTGATCCAGCACTCTCTGTACACGCTGGAGGGCGGGCAGGCGGCGGCCGGGGCCCTGATCTCCGCCGGCTGCACGGCCGTCGTCTGCGCGAGCGACATGATGGCGCTCGGCGCCATCCGGGCCGCCCGCCAGCAGGGTCTGCGGGTCCCCCAGGACGTCTCCGTGGTCGGCTTCGACGACTCCCCGCTCATAGCGTTCACCGATCCGCCGCTGACCACCATCCGCCAGCCCGTGCAGGCGATGGGGCAGGCGGCGGTCCGGGCGCTCCTGGAGGAGGTCGGGGGCACCCCGGCACCGCACAGCGAGTTCGTCTTCATGCCTGAGCTGGTCGTTCGCGGTTCAACCGCCTCTGCCCCCAGTCAGGGAAACCCCTGACGGTCCCTCCCCGGTCCATCCCCCTCAGGATGGAGCGTGTGCGTCCCGAACCCGACGGAGGGATGATCGGACGAGGGGAATGGATCTGGCAGACTCTCCTCCCATGGGTGAAGCGACCGTGAAGAGTTTGGAAGGCAGCACGGCGGCCAGCCCGTCACCCATTCCGGACGGTGGCGGTGTGCGGGCCCGGCTGCGCATGCCCCGACGCCCCCGGATCTGGTTCGAGATCCTGCTCATCGGCGTCAGCTACTGGACGTACTCGCTCATCCGCAACGCGGTACCGGAGCAGAAGACCCAGGCACTGAAGAACGCCGACTGGATCTGGGACGTCGAGCGGTCCCTCGGGCTCGCCTTCGAGCAGAGCGTCAACCATGCCGTGAACTCGGTGACATGGCTGATCGTGTCGATGAACTACTACTACGCCACCCTGCACTTCATCGTCACGATCGGTGTGCTGGTGTGGCTGTACCGATGGCACCCGGGGCGTTACGCCGCGTCCCGGACCGTCCTGTTCGCCACCACCGGCGTGGCCCTGGTCGGTTACTACCTGTATCCGCTCGCGCCCCCTCGGTTGATGAACGGCCAGTCCTTCGTCGACACGGTCCTGGTCCACCACACCTGGGGCTCGATGGCCTCGGGCAACCTCAAGCAGATGTCGAACCAGTACGCGGCGATGCCGTCGATGCACATCGGCTGGTCGCTCTGGTGCGGTCTCATCATCTTCGCCCTGGCCTCGGCCCCCTGGGCACGCATCCTCGGCCTGCTCTACCCGACGGCCACCCTGGTCGTGATCGTGGCCACCGCCAACCACTTCTGGCTGGACGCGGTGGGCGGCATGATCTGCCTCGCCTTCGGCTTCACCCTCTCCTACTACATGTACGGCGCGCTGCCGAAGCGCCTGCCGAAGAGGGTGGAACCGGCGGCGCCGGTGGCCCGTGGCGGCTCGTCCCCGCGGTCCGCGGCGGGCGGGTCCACGGCGGACCGCGAGGACGAGCGGGACTCCGAGCGCGAGCGGCAGCGGCTGACCCGCTAGGGGGCCGGGGGCCTGTCCTCCGGATCAGCCCCGGTGGGTGACGCGGCCGCCCGCGAGCGTGAGCCGGATCGGGGCCTGTTCGGTCTCGTCGGCGGGAGCCTCGGCCGGGTCGACCGTGAAGGCGGTCAGGTCCGCCCGGAGTCCCGGGGCGATCCGGCCCCCGAGGTGCTCCTCCCCCGCGGCGGCCGCCGCGTGCGTGGTCAGGCCCTCCAGCGCCATCAGCCCCGTCAGCCCGTGCCGTGCGGACGCGGCTCCGCGGGGAGCCTGCGCGGTGGTGAGGACCTGCCGGGCGTCGTAGTGGGCGATGGGCCAGTCCGAGCCGAGCGCGAGAAGCGCGCCCGCCTCCCGCAGGTCCCGGCAGCGCCAGGCACGGTCCGCCCGTACGTCTCCGAGCCTCTTCGACCACTCGTCGGTGTGGTCGGCGCGGGTGTACGCGGTGTGCGGGGGCTGCATGGAGGCGGCGACGCCGAGGGCGGCGAACCGGCCGAGCTGGTCGTCGGGGACGGTCTCGATGTGCTCGATCCGGTGCCGGGGCCCCGGGGTGCCGAGTGCCTCGACGGTGTCCAGGACGTGCCGGACGGCCGCGTCGCCGATGGCGTGCGTGGCGGTGCCGACGCCTGCCTCGTGGAGGTGACGGACGGCGGCGGAGTACGCGGCCGGGTCGGGCCAGAAGGCGTCCGTGCCCTGGCCGTGGCAGTCGGCGTGCTCCAGCCAGGCGGTGCCGCCCTCGACGGTGCCGTCCATGAAGAACTTCACCCCGCCGACCCGCCACAGCCGCCCGGACCGGGCCTGGAGCCGTACCAGCTCGTCCAGCTCCTCCGGGGTCGCGCCGGGCATGCACCAGGGTGCGAGCCGGAGCCGTAGCGGCAGGTCCCCGTCGGCCTCCAGGGCGGCGAGCAGCCCGGGTACGTCGTGCCCGCCGAGGTCCATGACGTGCGCGCCGGTCAGTCCGGTGGCGGCCATGGAGGTCAGCAGCGCGACGAGCCGGTCGCGCCGCTCGGCGTAGGGCTGCCGGGGCAGGACGGGGGTCATGAGGTCCATCGCGGCGTGCTCGACCAGATGGCCGGTGGGCCGTCCCCCGGTGTCGCACACGATCTCGGAGCGCTGGGCGAAGGCACGGGGGCCGTCGATGCCGGCCGCCTTCAGGGCGGCCTCGCTCGCGAGGGCCGAGTGTCCGTCGTAGAGGCGCAGGAAGGCGGGGGCGCCGCCCAGGACGTCCTCGACGAGGTCGCGGTGGATCGGCCGGCCGCCGAAGGCGTTGTGGTCGAGGGCGAAGCCGACGATCCAGCCGTCGCGGCGCTCGGCGGTGGCGAGGACCGCGCGCAGCTCTTCGAGGTCGCGTACGGCGGAGAGGTTGGTGCCCGTGGACATCTCCAGGCCCCAGACGGGGTGGCTGTGGGCGTCGGTGAGGCCGGGGGTGAGGGTGGCTCCGCCGAGGTCGATCGTCTCGGTGCCGGGTCCGCGCCAGGCGCGGGCGTCGGCGGCGTCGCCGACGGCCGTGATCACTCCGTCGCGGACGGCGACGGCAGTGGCGTGGGGACGTGCGGGGTCGAGGGTGCGGACGCGGGCGTCGACGAGGACGAGGTCGGGTGCGGACACGACGGCTCTTCTCCAGGGGTGGGTGCGGCGGGCTCGGCGGCGAAGCGGGCGTAGGTCTGCGGGCGCGTACGGCGGAGGCGGTACGCGAGGAGGAGCCCGAGGACGAAGACGGCGGGGACGAGGGAGACCAGGACGGTGTTGACGGTGGTGGAGGCGCCGGTGAAGAGGTCGACGTTGGTCACGACGAGGCCGATGGCGCCGGCGAGCAGGACGAAGGCGACGGCGGGGGCCACCACCGTGCGCAGCCTGCCCTCCGTGTGGCTGACGCGGCGGAAGAACAGCGGCACGGCGAGCGCCGCGAGGAGCTGGAGGACCATCAGTCCGATCATGCCCGGGGTGTTCACCCAGAGCAGCAGCTGCTGGTACGGGTCGGCTCCGGCGGCCGCGAAGCCGAGCACGACGACGGCGCCGAGGGCGGTCTGCAGGATGCCGGAGACGTACGGGGAGCGGTGGCGGGGGTGGACGCGGCCGAAGACCGCGGGCAGCACGCCTTCCTCGGCGAGCGCCAGGCCGTAGCGGTTGATGGCGTTGTGGAAGGCGAGCAGCGAGGCGAGGACGCTGGTGACGATCAGGATGTGCATCAGGTCCGCGGCCCAGGCGCCCACGTAGGTGGTGATGGCGGCGAAGAAGAGCCCGCCGGGGTCGTCGGTGGCTGCCTGGACGACCTTGTCCTGGCCGAAGGCCTGGATGACGGTCCAGACGACGAAGGCGTAGAAGAGGCCCAGGAAGCCGACGGCGATGTAGGTGGCGCGCGGGACGGTGCGGTCCGGGTCGCGGGCCTCGCGGCGGTAGATGACGGTCGACTCGAAGCCGGTGAAGGCGGCGAAGGCGAAGGCCAGGACGGCGGCGGAGCCGGGGACGAGCACGTTGCCGGGGGCGAAGGAGGCCAGGGAGAGTCCGTCGGCGCCGCCGTCGAGCAGGACGCCCCCGGCGAGCAGGAGGAGGATGCCGGTCTCGGCGACGAGGAGGACGCCGAGGACCTTGGCGCCGAAGTCGATGGACCGGAAGCCGCCGTACCAGATGAGCAGCAGTCCGGCGAGGGAGACGGGGAGCCAGGGGATGTCGACTCCCCAGAGGGCGTGACCGGTGTCGGCGGTGGCGGTGCCGAGCAGACCGTAGACGCCGATCTCCATGCCGTTGTAGCCGAGCATGGCGAGGAGGGCTGCGGCGATGCCGACGGGCTTCCCGAGCCCTCGGGTGATGTACGCGTAGAAGGCGCCGCCGCTGCGGACGTGGCGGCTCATGGTGGTGAAACCGACGGCGAAGACCGCGAGGGTGATGCCGGCGAGGAGATAGCCGGCGGGGGCGCCGATCCCGCCGAGGACGACGGCGATGGGCGCGACGCCGGCCATGACGGTGAGCGGGGCGGCGGCGGAGACGACGAAGAACGAGATGTCGGCGGTGGAGAGCGTGCCGGTTCTCAGCCCCTCGGGAGCGGTGGTGGTCTGTGAGGACATGGGAGGGGAGGCCCTTCCGCGACAAGAAACCTAAAGGCTTTCGGTTTGCGCAATGTAACCTCGCGTTCAACGATTCGGGAAGACCTGACCAGGGGGAATTCATTCATGGGCCGGCCGCGCAAGCCCCTCCTCGACCGCGAACGCATCACCACGGTGGCGCTCGAACTCGTCGACGAGCGGGGCGAGTTCAGCGTCCCTCAGATCGCCAGACGGCTCGGGGTGCAGACGGCCTCGGTGTACCACCACGTGGACGGCCGCGACGGGATCGTGGAACTGCTGCGCGAGCGGGTCAGCGAGGGGATCGACGGGTCCACCCTCGACGCCGGGCCGTGGGACGCGGCGCTCGCGACCTGGGCGCGCTCGTACCGGTCGGCCTTCGCCGCCCATCCCCGGGCGATCCCGATGCTGATGACCTCACCGGTCCGGGCCCCGATGGTGCTCGCGCAGTACGAGCGGGCGGTGACCCTGCTGCTCGCCGTCGGCTTCGACAACGCCGACGTCATGACGGTGATCGTCGCGCTGGAGAACCTGGTCCTGGGCTCGGCGCTCGACCTCGCCGCCCCGGACACCATGTGGGAGCTCCCCGACGAGGTCACGACTCCGCGCCTGGCCGAGGCCCTGGTGGCCATGGGACCGGCCCGCGCGGACGCCGCCTTCGAACTGGCCCTGGACGCCTTCCTGATCCACTGCCGGACGCTCCTGGAGAACGCGGACGGCTGACCTCTACGCCCCGTAGGACCCCTACGCCCCGTAGAACAGGTCCTCGACGACCGCCCGCGCGCGGCGCGTGATGCGCCGGTAGTCGTCCACCATCTCCCCGACCCGGCCCGGGCCGTAACCCAGGAACCGCCCGACCGCGGCCAGTTCACGCCCGTCCGAGGGGAAGGTGTCCCCCGGCCGCCCCCGTACCAGCATCACCGCGTTGCGGACCCGGGTCGCCAGGACCCAGGCCTCGTCCAGCGTCTCGGCCTCCTCGGTGGGGATGAGGCCCGCCGCGTGGGCGGCGGCCAGCGCCTCGCGGGTGCGGGTCGTGCGCAGGCCGGGCTCGGCCCAGCCGTGCCGCATCTGGAAGAGCTGGACCGTCCACTCGACGTCGCTCAGACCGCCCCGGCCGAGCTTGGCGTGGAGCGTCGGATCGGCCCCGCGCGGCAGCCGCTCCGTCTCCATCCGGGCCTTCAGACGGCGGATCTCGCGGACCGCGTCCTCGCCCAGCCCCTCGGCCGGATACCGCAGCGGGTCGATCAGCTCGATGAAGCGCGCGCCGAGATCCCGGTCGCCCGCCATCGTGTCGGCACGTAGCAGGGCCTGGCTCTCCCAGGCCAGCGACCAGCGCTGGTAGTAGGCCGCGTACGACTTGAGCGTACGGACAAGCGGGCCGCGCTTGCCCTCCGGACGCAGATCCGCGTCGATCAGCAGCGGCGGGTCGGCGGTGGGTACCTGGAGGAGCCGCCGGACCTCGGAGACGATCTGGTTCGCGGCCCTGGCCGCCTCCTGCTCGTCGACGCCCTCACGCGGCTCGTGCACGAACAGGACGTCGGCGTCGGAGCCGTAGCCGAGTTCGTGGCCGCCGAAACGGCCCATGCCGATGACGGCGAACCGGGTCGGCAGGGTGTCGCCCCAGCCCTCCCGTACGGCGGCCCGCACCGCGCCCGCGATCGTCGCCGCGTTGAGGTCGGTGAGCGCCCGTCCCACCCGGTCGACCAGCGCGCCGGGGTCGAGCTCACGGGGGCTGTCCTCCGTGCCGTACGAGCCGATCAGATCGGCCGCGGCCGTACGGAACAGCTCACGGCGGCGCACACCACGGGCCGCCGCGACCGCCTGCTCGGCACCGTCGGCGCGGCCGACCGCCGCGAGGATCTCCTGCTCCAGATGGTCCCGGCCGCGCGGCTTCAGGCCCTCCGGGTCGCCGAGGATCGCCACCGCCTCCGGCGCGCGCAGCAGCAGGTCGGGGGCCATCCGGCCGGCGGACAGGACCCGGGCGAGGTTCTCCGCCGCCGCACCCTCGTCGCGCAGCAGGCGCAGGTACCAGGGGGTCTTGCCGAGCGCGTCGGAGACCTTGCGGAAGCCGAGCAGTCCGGCGTCCGGATCGGCGGAGTCCGCGAACCAGCCGAGCAGCACCGGCAGCAGCGTCCGCTGGATCGCGGCCTTGCGGGTGACTCCGGAGGCGAGCGCCTCCAGGTGGCGCAGGGCGGCGGCGGGATCGGCGTACCCGAGCGCTTCGAGCCGCTGGCCGGCCGCCTTGGAACTGAGCCGGGCCTCGCCGGGGGTGAGCTGGGCGACGGCGTCGAGCAGCGGCCGGTAGAAGAGCTTCTCGTGCAGCCGGCGCACCACCGCGGCGTGCCGCTTCCACTCCTTGTTCAGCTCCGCGACCGGGTCGGTGCGCAGGCCGAGCGCGCGGCCGAGGCGGCGCAGGTCCGCCTCGCCCTCGGGGACGAGGTGCGTGCGGCGCAGCCGGTAGAGCTGGATGAAGTGCTCCATGGCGCGCAGGAAGCGGTACGCCTCGTCCAGCTGGGCCGCGTCGGCGCGGCCGACGTAGCCGCCCGCCGCCAGTGCCTTCAGGGCGTCGAGCGTCTTGCCGCTGTGCAGCGTCGCGTCACCGCGCCCGTGCACCAACTGAAGGAGCTGGACGGCGAATTCGACGTCACGCAGACCGCCGGGACCGAGCTTCAGCTCGCGGTCGACCTGGGCGGCGGGGATGTTGTCGACGACCCTGCGGCGCATCTTCTGCACGTCGGCAACGAAGTTCTCGCGCTCGGCCGCCTGCCAGACCAGCGGCGAGACGGCCTCGATGTACTCGGCGCCCAGCTCCGGATCGCCCGCCACCGCCCGCGCCTTGAGCAGCGCCTGGAACTCCCAGGTCTTGGCCCAGCGCTGGTAGTAGGCGAGATGGGAGGAGAGGGTGCGCACGAGCGGGCCGTTGCGGCCCTCGGGGCGCAGGTTGGCGTCGACGGGCCAGATGGTGCCCTCGACGGTCGTCTCGGAGCAGATCCGCATCAGATGGGAGGCGAGCCGGGTCGCCGCCTGCATCGCCTTCCCCTCCTCGGCGGCGTCCACGGGCTCGGCCACGAAGATCACGTCCACGTCGGAGACGTAGTTCAGCTCGTGTCCGCCGCACTTGCCCATGGCGATCACGGCGAGCCGGCAGTGGGCCGCGTCGGCGGGGGCGGCGGTACGGGCGATGGCGAGGGCGGCGCGCAGCGTCGCGGTGGCGAGGTCGGCCAGCTCGGCGGCGGTCTGGGCGACGTCGGCCGTGCCGCAGACGTCGCGGGCGGCGATGGCCAGCAGACAGCGGCGGTAGGCGACCCGCAGGGAGACGGCGTCGGTGGCCTCGGCGAGACCGCGCTCGAACTCGGCGACGCCCGGGTTCAGGTCGACGGCCTCGTAGGTGACGAGCGCCTGCCAGTCCCGGGGGTGCCTGGCCAGATGGTCGGCGAGCGCCTCGGAGGCGCCGAGCACACCGAGGAGCCGGTCCCGGAAGGGCTTGGCGGAGAGCAGCGTGGTGGTGAGTGTCTGGTGCTCCTCCTCGGGCTGCGCCTCGACGAGCCGGACGAGCCCCCGCAGGGCGAGGTCGGGGTCGGCGGTCGCGCCGAGCGCGTCGAGCAGTACGGAGTCGTCGCGCAGGGCGGACAGCTCGGGGAGGTCGAGCAGACGCCCGGCGTCGGACGGATCCGTGAACCCGTGCCTCAGCAGACGGCTGAAGGTACTGCTCCTGCGCCCCGGCCCCGTCATTCCGCCGCTCCCTCCAGCCGATCAAGCTCCGCGTTCGAGCGTATCCGCAGCGGGTGGCCGGGGCGCCCCGGGGCACGCTGTGGCCGCCACGGAGGAAGAGACCTGCGTTCCGCAACAGATCACACGTGACGCCTCGCACATTCCTCACCGTTCGCCTGCGATGAACCGTATTCCTTGTAGGTCCGTCTTCCTGACGCCGGCCCGTCCTCCCGACGCCGGCCACCGCCTGATCCGTTCTTTGAAAGCGCACACACAGCAGATGCCCGTCCGCCGCCGCCTCCGTCCTGTCTCCGTGCTGACGACCACCGCCGTCGCCGCCGGTTCCCTGGTGGGACTCCTCCAGCTGACCTCCGGCTCCGTCCTCGGCGCACCGGTGACCGGGACCCGGGCGGAACCCACGCCCGCGGTGAAGCCCGCCGAGCGGAACGCGGCGCAGCGGACCGGACGCGACGGCGCGGATCCGTCCCGTTCCCCCGGCGTCTCCGTGGCGCAGATCGTGGCGCACCCGGACGACGACCTCTACTTCATGAACCCGGACACGGCCCAGTCCATACGCTCGGGCCGGCCGCTGACCACGGTGTACCTGACATCCGGTGAGGCGGACGGCGTCAACGCGCCGCGCGGGGCCGCCGACCGGCCACTGCCGGACAAGGCCGGTTTCGCCGCCGCCCGCCAGAACGGCATACGCGCCGCGTACGCCGAGATGGCCACCGGCAGCCGCACCAGCGCCTGGGACAGGGTCTCCGTACCCACCGTCGGCGGCGGGGCCGCCGAACTGGACACCCTGCGCGCCGCGCCGCAGATCACCCTGGTCTGGCTCCAGATCCGCGAGGCGGGCGCCATCAGCGCCGACCGCCCGCACAGCCTGAACGGCCTGTGGAACGGCCGTGTCCCGGTCCTCGCGTCCCAGCGCGCCACGGGCACGCCGGTCACCACGGACTTCACGTACAGCAAGGACCAGGTGATCGAGGCGCTCACCGGGATCCTGAAGCGGGTACGTCCCACGTTCGTCCGGATGCAGGACCCGACGCCGGGCCTGCACCCGCACACCGGGGCCTTCACCGACCACCAGGACCACCTGTACGGCGCCCGGTTCACCCAGGCCGCCCTGGAGCGGTACGCCGCGTCGGCCGGGTCCCGACCGCACTTCGGCGTGCAGAACTACCTCGGCTACCCGACCGGCTCGCTGCCCCACACCCTCGACCCCGAGTCGGCGGACGCCAAGCTGCGCACCCTGCGGACGTACGCCTGGAGCGACGGGATCAACGACTGCGCCGACCCGGCCGGCTGCGGCGACCTCAAGGTCGCCCAGCGGCCCGCCGGGCAGGGCTGGACCCAGACCGTCCGGTACGCCCGGGGCACCTCCACCTCCTGGGTGCAGCGCGACACGGACGGCGCCCTGCACGCCTTCGCGGTGCTCGACGGACGCCTCGCGGTGTGGACGAAGGCCGGCGGCACGGCCGCCGAGTGGCAGGGGCCGGTGCTGCTCCCGGGAGCGGGCCTGGACAGCGGTGTGACGTCCGTACGGATTCCGGACGGCAGGATCGCCGTCTTCGGCACGCGGACGACGATCGGCGGATCGGCTCGGTCGTACGGGCGTGAGGTCGTGACGGCCGAGCAGACCGCCCGGGGCGGCGCGTTCGGGCCGTGGCGGTCGCTCGGCACACCGGAGAAGAGCGACGCCCGGGGCACCTCCGACATCAGCGCCCCGACGGTCGCGGTGGACGGGACCGGCCGGGCCACGGTGGTCGTGCGCGACAGCGGCCATCGGCTGACCGCCCGCGACCTGCGGCCCGACGGCGACTGGAGCCCGTGGCGCCCGCTCAGCGGGCCGGCCGCCGAGGCGGTCCACGGCGACCCGGTGGCCACCACGGACGCGGCGGGCCGCGTCCATGTCTTCGCGGGCACGGCGGCGACGGTCCTCACCTGGTCGCAGCCGCGGCCGGGCACCCCGCTCGGCGGACCGCGGCCGACCGGTCTGCCGGCGACGACCCTGGCGCTGAACGCGACCCCCTCCCCGGACGGGCAGGGCGTACGGCTCTGGTTCCGCAAGCCGGCCTCGGGCGACCTCCGCACGGCCGACCTCCCGGGCACGGGCGACGGGCCCGCCTCGCCGGTCACCGAGCTGGCGGGCGGCGTCGCGGGCTACGGCCCCGTGGGCGGCGGCCCCGGCATGCTGGCGGTCCGCTCCCGTACGGGTGTCCTGGCGACGGCCCCGGAGGCGCTCGGCCGCACGGGCCGGGGTCTGACGGCGGCGGGCACGGGCGGACGCACGAGCGCGGCGGCCCCACTGTGGACGCTGCACGACTTCCTCTTCTCGGGGGCGCCCGGCGGCGTCGTGGACGGGGTGGCGGCGGTCGGTCTGGACGGAAGGCTGCACTGGACGCCCGCGGTGCGATGAGTTCTCGGCGGGCCCGCGGTCCTCCGTACTGAGACGTGTGACCCGCAGCTCTGGAGAGGGAACCGCCATGACCCCGGAACCGACCCTGGACGCCCGTTTCAGTGACCCGAAGGCCCACCCCGCCGCATGGCCGGAGGCGGCCGAGCGGCTGGCCGGGGCCGAAGTCTTCTGGCTGACCACGGTCCGCCCGGAGGGCCGCCCCCATGTCACCCCGCTGATCGCGGTCTGGTCGCGGGACGCGCTGCACTTCTGCACCGGCCCCGACGAGCGCAAGGCGCGCAACCTGGCGGAGAACCGGGAGGTCGTCCTCACCACCGGCACGCCGTCGCTGGGTGAGGGCTTCGACCTGGTGGTGGAGGGCGAGGCGGTCCGCGTCACCGACGAGCCGCGGCTGCGGGAGCTGTCCGACGCGTACGTCGAGAAGTACGGCCCCGATTGGCGGTTCGACGTGCGCGACGGCGCCTTCGTGAGCGACGGTGGGACCGCCCTGGTGTTCGCCGTCGCCCCGCGCACGGTCTTCGGCTTCGCCAAGGGCGAGCCGTTCGGCCAGACCCGCTGGCGTTTCTGAGGAGACCCCCCATGAACTGGACGCTGGAAGTCGTCCTCGTCCCCGTGACCGACCTGGACCGGGCGAAGGAGTTCTACGGCGACAGGTGCGGTTTCACGATCGACCTGGACACCGAGGTCTCCCCCGGGATCCGGATCATCCAGGCGACGCCTCCGGGCTCGCGCTGCTCGATCTCGATGGAGAGCGGCATGCCCCCTATGCCCGGCACGAAGCCGATGACCCCGGGCGCCCTGCAAGGCCTCCAGCTCTGCGTGACGGACATCGAGGCGGCCCGCGAGGAACTGTCCGCCCGCGGTGTGGACGTCAGCCCGATCCGCCACGTGGGCGCGACGGGCTGGGAGGACGGCAAGGGCGAGACCTGGAACTCCTTCATGACCTTCACGGACCCGGACGGCAACGGCTGGGTGGTCCAGGAGGCCCCGTCGGAACTCTCGGAACGCTGACTGCTGAACCGGTGGCGGCCTCACGCAGGAGCCGGAGAACCAGAACCCGGCCGGTCACGCCCCGCGAGGACGTCGCATCCCCGCGGCGGCCACGACATCCTGTGCGGGGAACTCTCCGTACGAGCGGAATGTAGGATTCCGCCGATGCGCGAGATCGACATGTTCCACTCCATGGCCCGCGGCAGTGACCTCGGCCGGTTCCAGGCGGCTCCGGACACCCGTCCCGGTTCTCCGGCGGGTCTCCTGCCGCGCTGCGCCGCAACGGCCATCGACCTCGCCATCGCCGTCGCGGTCATTCTCGTTCCGCTGGTTGGTCTCGACCGGATTCTCACGGCCGCCGGAGTCGCCGACGGTGAAGCCGGTGCGATCTGGCGCACCACCGCCACCCTCTGGGTCATCGCCTTCTGCCTGCTCTACTCCCCGGTCAGCGTGTCCCGCCGGGGCGCGACTCCGGGCAAGCGGGCCCTGCGCCTCGAAGTGGTGCACTTCGAGACCGGTGAACGCATCGGCTACGGCGCGGCCGTCGCGCGGCACCTCACGAACCTCGTGGTGACCGGCATCCCGGTGCTGTGCGTCGCCAACGTCTCCTCGGTCAACCTCGGCAAGGACCGCCGCGGCATTCACGACAGGGCATCGCGCAGCGCGGTGATCCACCGCCGGTGACGGCACGGTCAGGGCGGACGGCGACGCCGGGGCCCGACGGCCCAGGGCCAGTGAGACGACTCAGGGCCGACGGTTCGCCACCGTCGGCCCTGAGTGTCGTTCCGGGGCGGTACCCGCCCTGACCTGCCCCTACAGCACCGGCAGGTTCTTCCGCAGCTCGAAGGCGGTGACCTCGGAGCGGTACTCCTCCCACTCCTGCTTCTTGTTGCGCAGGAAGAAGTCGAAGACGTGCTCGCCCAGCGTCTCCGCCACCAGCTCGCTCTTCTCCATCAGGGCGATCGCCTCGCCCAGGTTCTGCGGGAGCGGTTCGATGCCCATCGCGCGGCGTTCCGCGTCCGAGAGGGCCCAGACGTCGTCGTCCGCGCCCGCCGGGAGTTCGTAGCCCTCCTCGATGCCCTTCAGGCCCGCCGCCAGCAGGACCGCGTAGGTCAGGTAGGGGTTGGCGCCCGAGTCGATCGAGCGGACCTCGACGCGCGACGAGCCCGTCTTGCCCGGCTTGTACATCGGGACGCGGATCAGGGCCGAGCGGTTGTTGTGGCCCCAGCAGATGTACGACGGGGCCTCGCCGCCCGCGCCCGCGCTGCGGGCGGAGCCGCCCCAGATGCGCTTGTAGGAGTTGACCCACTGGTTGGTGACGGCCGAGATCTCGGCCGCGTGCTTCAGCAGGCCGGCGATGAAGGAGCGGCCGACCTTGGAGAGCTGGTACTCCGCGCCGGACTCGTAGAACGCGTTGCGGTCGCCCTCGAAGAGGGAGAGGTGGGTGTGCATGCCCGAGCCCGGGTACTCCGAGAAGGGCTTCGGCATGAACGTGGCCTGCACGCCCTGCTCCAGCGCCACCTGCTTCATGACCAGGCGGAAGGTCATGATGTTGTCGGCCGTGGAGAGCGCGTCGGCGTAGCGGAGGTCGATCTCCTGCTGGCCGGGGGCGCCCTCGTGGTGGGAGAACTCCACCGAGATGCCCATCGACTCCAGCATCGTGATGGCCTGGCGGCGGAAGTCCATGCCCACGTTCTGCGGGGTGTGGTCGAAGTAGCCCGAGTTGTCGGCCGGGGTCGGCTTCGTGCCGTCCAGCGGCTTGTCCTTCAGCAGGAAGAACTCGATCTCGGGGTGGGTGTAGAAGGTGAAGCCCAGGTCCGAGGTCTTGGCCAGGATGCGCTTGAGGACGAAGCGCGGGTCCGCGAAGGACGGCGAGCCGTCGGGCATGAGGATGTCGCAGAACATCCGCGCGGTGCCCGGGGCCTCCGCGCGCCACGGCAGGATCTGGAACGTGCTCGGGTCCGGCTTGGCGATCATGTCCGACTCGTAGACCCGGGCGAAGCCCTCGATGGCGGAGCCGTCGAAGCCGATGCCCTCGTCGAACGCCTGCTCAAGCTCGGCGGGCGCCACGGCCACCGACTTCAGGAAACCGAGCACGTCGGTGAACCACAGCCGCACGAACCGGATGTCACGCTCTTCGAGCGTCCGGAGCACGAATTCCTGCTGCTTGTCCATTTCCACACCCATCTTTGCTGGTCAGGCCGCCTGTTCCCACCGCCTCGGGCACATCGGGGGGCACCTGAGCATCCCACCACATGGTTTCGCGCACGTTGCACACCCATAGTGCCTGCTCGGGTGTGACTCAGGTAACGCCGGACCGGCCGGTTCCGTGTGTCTGTTCCCCTCACGGGCCGCCCGTACTTGCCCCCCGGATCCCCACTTCCGGCCCAGGGGCCACTACGATCTCCGCACATGGGGGGCCCTCCACTCGTACGCCTGTCCAGGCGCGCGCGTCCCATGGCACTGGCGAGTGCCGTGGCGACGCTCCTCGCCGCGCTCTTCGTCTGTCTGGGTGCCGGTGACACGGCCCCGGCCCATGACGAGACCGCGCGGGCGCACCACCGGGTCACGGCCGCCGTGAACACGTACGAGACCGAGTACGTCTGCCCGTACGACCGCGGCGACTGCTCGCTGTTCCCCTCCCTCAGCCCGGCGGTGCTCACCGCGCCGCCGCTCGACCCCCCGCAGCACGCGGAGGGCCGGCTCCCGGGCCCCGTACCGGCGTACCACTCCGGCCGGGCGCCCCGTCCCGGCGCGCAGTCCCGCGCGCCGGACCTGCACGTCCTTCAAGTACTGCGGACGTAGCCGGCGGGCCGCATCCATCCCCGCCCCCGGCTCACGCCCGACGCCTGATGCCGACCCCCCATCCGAGAAGGACGACATTCACATGGCCGCCAACCGCTCCGCCAACGCCGACCGCCGCGCCCGAATAGAGGAGATGCGCCGCGCCGAGCAGGCCCGCGAGCGCCGCAACCGCTTCATCACCATCGGTGTCTCCGCCGTCGTCGTCCTGGGCCTGGTCGGCTTCGGCGGCTACGTGCTCAACCAGCAGTCCGAGAAGAAGGAGCAGCAGGAGGCCGCCGCCAAGGCCCCCATCCAGGACGAGAAGTCCTGGGACGCGAAGAAGCTCGGCCGCAACCACGTGACGACCCCGGTCTCCTACGAGATGAAGCCCCCGGTCGGCGGTGACCACGACCAGGTCTGGCAGAACTGTGACGGCGACGTCTACAAGACGAAGATCGCCGAGATGAACGCGGTGCACTCGCTGGAACACGGCGCCGTCTGGGTCACGTACAACAAGAAGGCCGCCGAGGCCGATGTGAAGAAGCTGGCCGAGAAGGTCGGCAAGACCCCGTACTCGCTGATGAGCCCGGTCGACGACCAGACCGGCGCGATCATGCTGAGCGCCTGGGGCAAGCAGGTGACCGTGGACAGCGCGAGCGACCCGCGGGTCGACGCCTTCTTCACCAAGTACGTGCAGGGCCCGCAGACCCCCGAGCCCGGCGCGGCCTGCACCGGCGGTGTCGGGGCGACGCAGTGAAGCTGACCCGTACGCACGGGGCGTCGATCGCCGCCGTCGTCCTCGCGCTGCTCTTCGCCGGGGGCGCCGTCACGGTCGCCTCCGCCGAGCGGGAGGAGGCGCCGGAGTCCCCCGTGTCGGCCTCGGCGGACGCGGGCTTCGCCCGTGACATGGCCGTCCACCACCAGCAGGCCGTCGAGATGTCCTTCGTCGTCCGGGACCGCACCGAGGACGAGGAGGTGCGCCGGCTGGCGTACGACATCGCCAACACCCAGGCCAACCAGCGCGGCATGATGCTGGGCTGGCTGGACATGTGGGGCCTGCCGAAGGTCGAGTCCGGCACCGAGCCGATGACCTGGATGGGCATGGACGGGCACGGCGGCGGCGGTCCGCTCGACGGTGCGCTGATGCCGGGCATGGCGACCAAGACCGAGATGGAGCGGCTGCGCAAGGCCAGTGGCAGGGAGGCGGAGATCCTCTACCTCCAGCTGATGACCGACCACCACAAGGGCGGTGTGCACATGGCCCAGGGCTGTGTGGACAAGTGCTCCGTGGAGATCGAGAAGAACCTCGCGCAGGGCATGGTCGACGCCCAGGAGTCGGAGATCGCGCTGATGGCGGACCTGCTGAAGGCCCGGGGCGCGAAGCCGCGCGCCTGAGAGCCCGGGATCGGACGTACGCCACGGCCCCCGTGACCCCAGCGGTCGCGGGGGCCGTCGCGTACGCGGAGAATGGTGGGGGCTCGGGGACGTACGTACGACGACGTTTCTACGGAGGTACGCACCCCATGACCACGGCGAAGGACATCATGCACCCGGGGGCCCAGTGGATCCCCCGGCACGAGACGCTCGACCGCGCGGCGCAGCTGATGCGCGACCTCAATGTGGGCGCGCTGCCCATCGCCGACGAGCATGAACGGCTGTGCGGCATCATCACGGACCGCGACATCGTGGTCGGCTGTGTCGCCATGGGCCATGACCCGGCGAAGATGACCTGCGGAGAGATGGCGCACGGCACCCCGCGCTGGATCGAGGCGGGTTCGGACGTGAGCCAGGTCCTCGACGAGATGACGGGGCACCAGATCAAGCGGCTGCCGGTCATCGAGAACAAGCGTCTGGTGGGGATGATCAGCGAGGCCGACCTGGCGCAGCACCTGAACGACGAGCAGATCAAGGAGTTCTGCGCGACCGTCTACGCCTCCTCCTGATCCCGTACCGCGCGCGCCACGGCGTCCGGGCGGTCCCACATCATCAGATGGCCCGACGGTTCGACCGCCTCGTACCGGGCGCCGAGCCGTCGGGCCAGTGCGCGCTGGCGGCCGGCCCAGCGGGCGGAGCCGTCGGGGGCGGCGAGGACGGTGACGGGGCGTCCCGGCGGCAGCGGGAACCGCTCGCGCAGGGCGAGGAGTTCGGCGGCGACCGCGCGGTAGTGGGCGTTCTCCAGGAGCGTGCCGTGGAGCACGCGGGAGGTGGCGTACACGCGCCGGACGAGGTCGGCGGGTGCCGGGTCGCCGCCGCGGGCGCGGGAGAGCCGTACGGTGACGCGGCGGGCGGCGGGACCGAGGGCCGCCGGGGCTCCGGCGGTTGAGAGCAGGGTTCCGAGTCCGCGGGCGGCGGCGGTGCGCAGCGCGGGGGCGGCGGGGGTACGGGCGTGTTCCTCGACGGACGAGTCGACGAGCACGATCCCGGCGGTACGGCCCGGGTGGAGGCGCGCGAAGGCCTCCGCGTGGAACCCGGCGATGGAGTGTCCGACGACGGTGGCGGGCCCGGGCAGGGACAGCGCGTCCAGGAGGGCCGCGATGCGGTGGGCCTCGCCCGCGGCGCCGGGCGGGACGGCGGCCGGGGCGGAGAGGCCGTGGCCGGGGCGGTCGAAGCGGACGACCGTGCGGATGGGGGTGAGGAGCGGGACGACGGCGTCCCAGTCGAACCAGCTCATCCCGAGGCCGGCGCTGAGGACGCAGACGGGTCCGGCGCCCTCGACCACGGCGTGGTGGGCCACGCCCCCGACCCGTACGAACACGCTCAAGGTCTCTCCCTGGCCACGGAGACGGCGAGTACTCCGAGCCAGAGTGCCACGAGGAGGAGCTGGATCCGCTGGCCGACCCCCAGCCACCACAGACCCGCGCCCGCCTCGAAGGCGGCGACGGCCGCCAGGGTCCAGGCGGTGGCGGCGAGTTCGACGACGACGAGGACGGCGCCGGTACCGGCGAGGGGCCGCCAGATCCGGTAGCGGCGGGCGGCCAGGGTGAGGACGACCATGGCGGCCAGGGCACCGGCCATGGCGAGGCCGGAGCTGACGGAGTGCGCGGCGTGGGTGGCCGGGACGAGGCCGGAGGCCTCGCGGGCCGCGCACGCGGCGTCGACGGTGGGCGCGCAACTGAGCGGCAGCCGGGAGTCGGCGGCGGTGGCGGCGCCGAACAGCCCGAGGGCGAGCCACCCGAGGAGGACGAGGGAGCGCCGGGTCGTGGTGGGGTTGCGCCGGGTCGACCGGAGCGCCGTGACGGCCGCCGCGAGGAGGATCAGCCCGGCCGCGAGGTCGGTCGCGCGGAAGAGGGCGCCGAGCGGCTGGTCGGTGGCGGCGAGTTCGGAGACGTACGTCCGGACCGGGTCGAGACCGGTCCGGACGGCGACTTCGACGACCCAGGCGGTGTACGCGAGCGCGCCGAGGACGAGGAGGACCGCGGTGACTCGCGCGGCACTGCCGGGACGAGAAGGGGACATAGTGGTACGGATGTTAGGCGGACGGCCCCGGGCCGCGCCGGGCGGGGGTGGCGTCGCAGGGCCCGCGGCACGGCGCTCGGCGCGAGAGCCCCACCGGTTGTTCACAAAATCCCTGGCTCCTCCATAATCAGCTGGCTTAACGTCAACACCCTGACCATCTCGGAGGATGCCGCATGACCACGCCCACGAACGCCCCCGGCCAGAACCCCTGGGGGCCGCCGCCGACCGGTATGCCCGGGATGCCGCCGCAGCCGCCGTTCCAGCAGCCGCGCAACGGACTCGGGGTGACCGCTCTCGTCCTCGGCATCGTGGGCCTGCTCTTCGCGATCGTCCCGTTCCTGTTCTGGCTCGGCGGGATCCTCGGCCTGATGGCCCTGATATTCGGCATCATCGGCCACTCCCGGGGTCGCAAGGGCGAGGCGACGAACAAGGGCATGGCCCTGACGGGCCTCATCCTCGGCGGACTCGCCATCGTCGTCTCGGTCGTCTGGCTGATCGTCGTCGCCACGGCGGTGAAGGACATCAAGGACGACTTCGACAAGGAGATGGAGAAGCAGGGGAACGCCACCTCCGCTCCGGCCGAGCCCGGCGCGGAGCCCACGGACTCCGAGCCGACCGAGGCCGCACCGGCGGCGCTGAAGTTCGGTCAGACCTTCGCGTACGAGGACGGCATCAAGGTGACCGTCTCCAAGCCGCGCGCCTACAAGCCCGACCAGTTCGCCGCCGGGCACACCAAGGGCAACAGCGCGTTCCAGGTGACGGTCACGATCGTCAACGGCAGCAAGGAGACCCTCGACGTCTCCGGCGCCCTGGTCGACGCGAGCGACGCGGAGGGCTCGCGGGCCGAGCCGGTCTTCGACGGCAGCAACGCCACGGAGATGTTCCGGGGCAACGTGCTCCCCGGCAAGCAGGCCAAGGCCGACTTCGCCTTCTCGGTCGCTCCGGACGCGGACGGGGAGCTGCAGGTCCAGCTGAGCCCGACCATCCTGGAGCACGAGGAAGCGATCTGGGTCGGTCCGACGAAGTAGTCGGGCCCGGGACGTGACCGGCCCCAGGCCGGCGAAACAGCCGAACGCCCGGCCGAGCCGGGCGTTCGCCAGGACATAGCGTCGGTCTGACGATTACACTGGGCGGGTGCCTCAACTACGCCTCGCTCTGAATCAGATCGACTCGACCGTCGGCGATCTCGCCGGGAACGCCGAGGCGGTCGTCCACTGGACCCGGCACTCCGCCGAGCAGGGCGCGCATCTGGTCGCGTTCCCGGAGATGGTGCTGACCGGCTACCCCGTCGAGGACCTCGCGCTGCGCTCCTCCTTCGTCGAGGCGTCCCGGGACGCCCTGCGGGCGCTCGCCCGGCGCCTCGACACCGAGGGGCTCGGGGAGCTCCCCGTGATCGTCGGCTATCTCGACCGCTCGGACCGCGCCGTGCCGCGTCTCGGCCGGCCCGCCGGGTCCCCCGAGAACGCCGCCGCCGTGCTGCACCGGGGCGAGGTGGTGCTGCGCTTCGCCAAGCACCACCTCCCCAACTACGGCGTCTTCGACGAGTACCGCTACTTCGTCCAGGGCGACACCATGCCCGTCGTCCGCGTCCACGGCGTCGACGTGGCGCTCGCGATCTGCGAGGACCTGTGGCAGGAGGGCGGCCGGGTCCCGGCGGCCCGCAGCGCCCGCGCCGGGCTGCTCGTGTCGATCAACGCCTCGCCGTACGAACGGGAGAAGGACGACACCCGGCTCGAACTGGTCCGCAAGCGCGCCCAGGAGGCGGGCTGCACCACCGCCTACCTCGCGATGATCGGCGGCCAGGACGAGCTGGTCTTCGACGGCGACTCGATCGTCGTCGACGCGGGCGGCGAAGTCGTCGCGCGCGCCCCGCAGTTCTCCGAGGGCACGGTGATCCTCGACCTCGACCTGCCGGCCGCCTCCCCCGACGCCCCGGAGGGCGTCGTCGACGACGGGCTGCGGATCGACCGGGTGATCCTCTCCGATGAGCCGCTGCCCGCGTACGAGCCGGAACTGACCGGGGGCTACGCGGACCGGCTCGACGACGACGAGGAGGTCTACTCGGCGCTGGTCGTGGGCCTGCGCGCGTACGCGGCGAAGAACGGTTTCCGCTCGGTCCTCGTCGGCCTCTCCGGCGGCATCGACTCGGCGCTCGTCGCCGCGATCGCCTGTGACGCGGTGGGCGCGCAGAACGTGTACGGCGTCTCGATGCCGTCGAAGTACTCCTCGGACCACTCGCGCGGCGACGCCGCCGAGCTGGCCCGCCGCACCGGACTCAACTTCCGTACGGTGTCGATCGAGCCGATGTTCGACGCGTACATGGGCGCGCTCGGACTCACCGGTCTCGCGGAGGAGAACCTGCAGTCCCGGCTGCGCGGCACGATGCTGATGGCGATCTCCAACCAGGAGGGCCACATCGTCCTCGCGCCGGGCAACAAGTCCGAGCTGGCGGTGGGGTACTCGACCCTGTACGGCGACTCGGTGGGCGCGTACGGCCCCATCAAGGACGTCTACAAGTCGACCGTGTTCCGGCTGGCGCGCTGGCGCAACCGGGCGGCCGAGGAGCGGGGCATGACCCCGCCGATCCCGGAGAGCTCGATCACCAAGCCGCCGAGCGCCGAGCTGCGGCCGGGTCAGGTCGACACCGACTCGCTGCCGGACTACGACGTGCTGGACCGGATCCTCGCGCTGTACGTCGACCGGGACCAGGGCAAGGACGCCATCGTCGCGGCCGGCTTCGACGAGGAGCTCGTGGCGCGGACGCTGCGGATGGTGGACACGGCGGAGTACAAGCGGCGCCAGTACCCGCCGGGCACCAAGATCTCGGCGAAGGGCTTCGGCAAGGACCGGCGCCTGCCGATCACGAACCGCTGGCGGGAGACGACGAGCCGCTGACCGCTCGTTCGGCGGCCGGGGCGCCTCCCGTGACGACGCGGGAGGCGCCCCCGTCCGTCCGGGCACGGTCCAGCAGGCCCGCCACGGCGGCGATCGCCAGGCCGAGGACGGCGAGGACGGCGCCGACGAGGGTCGGGGACGTCCAGCCCCAGCCGGTCGCGACGGCCGCGCCGCCCGCCCAGGCGCCGCCCGCGTTGGCCAGGTTGAACGCGGAGTGGTTGGAGGCGGAGGCCAGGGTCGGCGCGTCCTTGGCCTTGTTCATGACGAGCATCTGGAGCGGGGTGGTGGTCATGAAGCCGACGGCGCCGAGGACGACGACGGTCACGAGCGCCAGCCACGGCACGTGGATCGTGAAGCGGAAGGCGACCAGGACGAGCGCGAGCGCGGTGAGCGAGCCGTACAGCGTGGGCCGGAGCGCCCGGTCGGTGAGCGGACCCGCGGCGAGCGCGCCGGCCGTCATGCCGATGCCGAAGAGGGCGAGGACGAGGGTGACGGAGGACTCGGCCAGACCCATCACCTCGGTGGTCATCGAGGCGAGGTAGGAGTAGACGGCGAAGACGCCCGCGAAGCCGAAGACCGCGGTGAGCAGGCCGAGCAGGACCTGCGGCCGGCCGAGGGCGCGCACCTCGCGGCCCAGGCTCTGGCGTTCGTCGACGGGGACGTACGGCACGAGCCGGGCGAGCGCCGCCATGGCCAGCAGGCCGATGACGGTGACGACGAGGAAGGTGGCCCGCCAGCCGAGGTGCTGGCCGAGGAGGGTCGCGGCCGGTACGCCGAGGATGTTGGCGACCGTGAGCCCCAGGAACATCGTGGCGACCGCGCGCGCCTGGCGGCCCTCGGCCACGAGCCGGGCGGCGACGACGGCGCCGACGCCGAAGAACGCGCCGTGCGGGAGCCCGGCCAGGACCCGGCCCGCGACCAGCCAGCCGAAGCCGGGGGCGAGCGCGGACGCCAGGTTGCCGACGACGAACAGCGCCATCAGCGCGAGCAGCGTCTTCTTGCGCGGCACGCGGGAGCCGAGGGCGGTGAGCAGCGGCGCGCCGATGACGACGCCGATCGCGTACGCCGAGACCAGGTGGCCGGCGGTGGGGACAGAGGTGCCGAGGTCGCCGGCGACGTTGGGCAGCAGGCCCATCATCACGAACTCGGTGGTGCCGATGCCGAAGGCGGAGACGGCGAGCGCGAACAGCGCCAGGGGCATGGGGGAAGCCTTTCCAGGGAATAGTTCTTCGACTGAACAAATACTCTCAGGCGAAGTGTTCCCGGCGGCCTCCCCCAGGTTTCGGGAAGGTTGCGACCCGGCCGCGGATCAGAGCCGGACGCGCGCCGCGATCGGCAGGTGGTCGCTGTTCGTCTCCGGCAGGGTCCACGAGGACATCGGCTCGACGCCCTTCACCAGGATCTGGTCGATCCGCGCCATCGGGAACGAGGCGGGCCAGCTGAAGCCGAAGCCGTCGCCCGAGGCGCCCTGCGTCGAGCGCATCTGGGCGGTGACGGCGTTGAGCGAGCGGTCGTTCATGGTGCCGTTGAGGTCGCCGAGCAGCACGACCCGCTCGTGGGACTCCGCGGCGATGGCCTCGCCCAGCAGGTTCGCGCTGTTGTCGCGCTGGTTGGCGGTGAAGCCCGCGTCCATCCTGACCCGTACGGACGGCAGGTGGGCGACGTACACGGCGACCTCGCCGCCGGGCGCGGAGACCGTGGAGCGCATCGCCCGGGTCCAGCCCATCCCGATGTCGACGGCGTCGGTGCCGTGCAGCGGGTACCTGCTCCACAGGCCGACCGTGCCCTGCACCGCGTGGTACTTGTACGCCCCGGCCAGGCCCTTCTCGTAGACCGGGACCATCTCGCCCTTGAGCTCCTCCAGGGCCACCACGTCCGCGCCGGACTCGGCGATCTGGCGGGCCGTGCCCTCGGGGTCGGGGTTGTCCGCGTTGACGTTGTGGGTGGCGACGGTGAGGTCACCGCCCGCCTCGGACTTGTCGGTGATCAGCCCGCCGAAGAGGTTCACCCAGACCACGGCCGGCAGGAGCAGGGCGATCAGCGCGGTCGCCGAGCGCCGCAGCAGGGCCAGGACCAGCAGAACCGGCAGGAAGACGCCCAGCCAGGGCAGGAACGTCTCGTTGAGGCTGCCCAGATTGCCGATCCGGTTGGGGATCTCGGCGTGGAAGGCCATCGCCAGCGTGAGCAGCACCGCGCAGACGGCCAGCAGGATGCCCCGGCGCCAGATGCCCCGGTCCCCGCGGAGGCGGTCGAGCGCCGATCGGAACCGGGACCCGGAGCGCTCGTCCCGGCCGCCGCCGTTCTCCGTCTCCGCCATGTCCACCCGCGCCATCACTCAGTCCTCACTGCCTTGCCGTCGTGCTGCCGTGCCCCGCGACCCGACGTCGACACTAGGTGATGCCGGGGCCGCGGTACTGCCACGAGGGACGACAGGGCCGCGCGGCGGGTTCCCGTCGCGGGTGCGGGGCGGGGTGGCTGTGACAGAACGCGCACATTCGTACGTACGCCCCGAAATTCCACCGTTGCGGCGGTGTGAACAGCGCCACTTCGCCGCACTTCCCCCCTCGCCGGGGGAAGTGCCACCATGGACGTGGTCCGGGGACGCCGTCAGGGCGCCTCGAGATGACGAAGGAGCCGTTCACCATGACGCTTCAGCCTGCCCCGAAGCAGTCCCCCGACAGCAGCAAGGCGCTGTACGGAGGCAAGGGCACGCGCCGTATCACGGTCCACGACATCAGCGCGGCGAAGGCCCGCGGCGAGAAGTGGCCGATGCTCACCGCCTACGACGCCATGACCGCGTCCGTCTTCGACGAGGCCGGCATCCCGGTCGTCCTCGTCGGCGACTCCATGGGCAACTGCCATCTCGGCTACGACACCACCGTGCCCGTCACGATGGACGAGATGACCCTCCTGTCGGCCGCCGTCGTACGGGGCACCAAGCGCGCCCTCGTCGTCGGCGACCTCCCCTTCGGCTCGTACCAGGAAGGGCCCGTCCAGGCCCTGCGCAACGCGACCCGGCTCGTCAAGGACGCGGGCGTCGGCGCGATCAAGCTGGAGGGCGGCGAGCGTTCGCTGCCGCAGACCGAGCTGCTCGTCCAGGCCGGGATCCCGGTCATGTCCCACCTGGGCCTGACCCCGCAGTCCGTCAACACCATGGGCTACCGGGTGCAGGGCCGCAGCGACGAGGCCGCGCACCGGCTGCTCAGCGACGCCAAGGCCGCCCAGGACGCGGGCGCCTTCGCCGTCGTCCTCGAACTCGTACCGGCCGAGCTGGCCGCCGAGGTCACCCGCTCCCTGCACATCCCGACGATCGGCATCGGCGCCGGTCCGCACACCGACGCCCAGGTCCTCGTCTGGACCGACATGGCCGGTCTGACGGGCGGCAAGGTGCCGCGCTTCACCAAGCAGTACGCGAACCTCCGCGCGACCCTCGGCGACGCCGCCCGGGCCTTCGCGGAGGACGTCGCCGGCGGCGAGTTCCCCGCCGAGGAGCACACCTTCCACTAGGAGGACCGCTCGACCGGGGCACCCCGGGACACCCGGCCGCGGGCCGCGCGAGACGTCTTCGCGTGGCCCGCGGCCGACCGCTTTCCCGGGCCCGGCAGGCTCTCCGGGGCCGCTGGCGGGTGCTTCCCTGGAGGGCGCGGGCGCCGTTCCGACAGCTGTCGGGACGGCTGTCGGACAGCTGTCGGTCGTCTGTCGGTGCGTTGTCAGTGGCGGCTGGTCTGATGGTGGCCATGACGCGATCCGCACACAACGCCGTCGAGGTACGAGGCCTCGTGAAGCACTACGGCGAGACGAAGGCCCTCGACGGGGTCGACCTGGACGTCCGGGAGGGCACGGTCCTCGGCGTGCTCGGCCCGAACGGCGCCGGCAAGACCACCCTCGTCCGCTGCCTGTCCACCCTCATCGTCCCGGACTCCGGGACCGCCACCGTCGCCGGCTACGACGTGGTGAAGCAGCCCCGGCAGCTCCGCCGGACGATCGGGCTCACCGGCCAGTACGCCTCGGTCGACGAGAAGCTCTCCGGCTGGGAGAACCTCTACATGATCGGGCGGCTGCTCGACCTCTCCCGCACGGACGCCCGGCGCCGCGCCGACGACCTCCTGGAGCGGTTCTCGCTGACCGAGGCGGCCAAGCGGCCCGCGATGCAGTACTCCGGCGGCATGCGCCGGCGGCTCGACCTCGCCGCCTCCATGATCGGGCAGCCCGCCGTGCTCTACCTGGACGAGCCGACCACCGGCCTCGACCCGCGCACGCGCAACGAGGTCTGGGACGAGGTGAAGCGGATGGTCGCCGAGGGCGTGACCGTGCTGCTCACCACGCAGTACATGGAGGAGGCGGAGCAGCTCGCGAGCGAGCTGACCGTCATCGACCGCGGCAAGGTCATCGCCAACGGCAAGGTCGGCGAGCTCAAGGCCCGCGTCGGCGGCCGCACGCTCACGATCCGCCCGGTGGACCCGGCCGACCTGCCCGCGATGGCCTCGGCGCTGCGCGAGTCGGGCCTGGACGGCATCGCCGGCTCGACCGTCGTCCCGGACGAGGGCGCGCTGTACGTGCCGATCCTGAGCGACGAGCAGCTGACCGCCGTCGTGGGCCTGCTGGGCACGCGTGGCTTCGGCATCGCCCACATCGGCACGCACCTGCCCAGCCTGGACGAGGTCTTCCTCGCCATCACGGGCGAGAAGACCACCGTTTCCGACACGACCCCCGAGGAGGTCGCCGCGTGAGCACCACGACGACCACAGAGCTCACCAAGGCCCCGGTCGAGGCGCCGGGCCCCGCCCCGAAGCGCCCGGCCCCCGGCGACGAGGGCCGGATCGGTCTGCGCGCCAACCTCCGCCACATCGGTGCCCTGGCCCGGCGGAACGCACTGCAGATCAAGCAGGATCCGGAGTCGATGTTCGACGCGGTCCTGATGCCGATCATCTTCGTCCTGCTCTTCGTGTACGTCTTCGGCGGCGCGATCTCCGGCAAGGGCAACAACGACGCGTACGTCAACTACGTGGTCCCGGGCCTGATGGCGATGATGGGCATGAACATCGCCATGGCCGTCGGCGTGGGCATCAACGACGACTTCAAGAAGGGGGTCATGGACCGGTTCCGGACGATGCCGATCGCCCGGTCCTCCGTCCTCATCGCGAAGATCGTCGTCGAGATCGGCCGGATGCTGATCGCCACCGCGATCCTCCTCGGCATGGGCTTCCTGCTGGGCCTGGAGATCAAGGGCTCGATCCTGGAACTCTTCGGAGCCATCGGTCTGTCGATGGTCTTCGGCGCCTCGCTGATGTGGATCTTCATCCTGCTCGGTCTCGCGTTGAAGACGGCCCAGGCCGTCCAGGGGATGGCCATGCTGGTCCTGATGCCGCTGCAGTTCGGTTCCTCGATCTTCGCCCCGCCGACCTCGATGCCCGGCTGGCTGGAGGCCTTCACCGACTACAACCCGCTGTCGAACCTCGCCGACGCCGCCCGCGCCATGATCAACGGCACGCCGGTCGGCGACTCGGTGTGGATGACGCTCGGCTGGGCCGTGGCGATCACGGCCGTCACGGCGCCGCTCGCGGTCGCCAAGTTCCGCAAGAAGACCTGAGCCTAGACGGGCCCGTCGATCGCGTCGGCGCGGGCGAGCAGGGCGGTGGCCTCCTCCAGGGAGAGGCCACCGCCTTCGGCATACGCGGCCTCGAAGGCCTCGTCGCCGAGGACGGACCGGGCGAGCGCCGTGGCCCGCTCCAGGTTCTCCCGCTCGGGCGGCGAGAGCAGATGGCTCTCGGGAAGCAGGCCCGGCACGGCACCGAGCAGCCGGGCGCCGACGGTCGCGCCGGGCCCGCCGAGACCGGCGACGGCCCAGGCGCCGGTGACCACGTGGAGGGCCGGCATCTGCGGGGCGACCATCAGCGAGAGCGTGCCCAGGGACCGGTCCAGGGCCTCCCGGGCCAGGGTCAGCGCCGAGGCGTACCGACCGTCGAGGTTGTCCAGCCAGGCCAGGCTGCCGAGGGTGAACCCGGCGAAGATCGACAGCGTCTCCGAGCTGAAGTCCTCCAGCAGTACGGTCAGTTGCTGCCGGGCCTCGGCCGTGCGGCCGGTGCGGCCGAGCAGCATCGCCAGGAACAGCCGGGCCGCGAGCGCCGGTTCGTGTCCGCGGTTCTCGCCGTCCGCCAGGACCTCGCGGAGGATCGCCTCCGCCTCCTTCGCCCGGCCGGTCACCCCGAGCATGTCCGCGTAGCGGGCGCGCAGCACGGCCTTCTGGGTCTGGGCGCCGATCCGCTCCGCGTAGCCGATGGCCGCGGCGAAGTCCTCGGCCGCTCCCTCGTACCGGCGCTGTCGCTCGCGTGCCTCGCCGCGCGAGGAGAGCGCTTCGGCCGCGCCCCAGGCGTCGTCGAGGCGGACGAAGATCTTCAGGCTCTCCTCGGCGTCGGCGGCCGCGTCGGCCGCCAGGTCGGACCGGTTGGCCAGCAGGTTGGCGCGGGTCTGGAGGGCGTTGGCGAGCTCCCAGTCGTAGCCGTAGGTGCGGCACGCCTCGACCGTGGCGTCGAGGACCTCCCGCATCCTGCCGCCCTCCCCGACGAGCAGGACGGCGAAGACGGCGAAGGAGCCGGGCAGCCGGCAGGTCTGGGGAAGCCCGGGCCGGTAGACGGCGTTGATGCGGCGCAGCCGCTCCGTGCCCTCCAGGCTGGTCCACCCGCCCCGCTCGTAGTCCATGTTGAGCAGCTCGATCAGCCGCACCCCTCTGCGGGCCTCCAGGAGCTGCTCCTCGCTCAGCGGTGGCGGCGCGGCGGTGCAGGGCTCGTGGAGCGGTACGGCGGGGGTGGCGGGCGGCGCGAAGGGGTCGGGTCCGAGGGCGGCCACCTCCTCCGCCCAGTGCAGGGCGTCGGCGCGCAGATCGCGCAGCTGCCAGTACCAGACGAGACAGTGGACGAGCACGAGCGCCTCGTGCTCGTCCCGTACGGCGACGGCGCGGCGCAGCGCGGTGCGCAGGTTGTCGTACTCGGTACGGAACCAGGTCATGGCGCGGCGCTGGCCGCCGCCTCGGAGCTCGGGGTCGGTGACGCGGGCGAGTTCGCGGTAGTGGACGAGGTGGCGCCGCTCGGTCTCGGCGCGCTCCCCCGCCTCGTCGAGACGCTCGCCGGCGTATTCGGCGACGGTCTCCAGGAGGCGGTAGCGCATCGTTCCGTCATCGGCGGGTGCGGCGACGACCAGCGACTTGTCGACGAGCGAGCCGAGTACGTCGAGCATCTCGGCGCGCGGCGCGCCGGCTGTGCGGACGGGTTCGGTGGGGACGGGTTCCGTGGGGGCGGGTTCCGTACAGACCGCCTCCGCCGCCTCCAGGTCGCAGCCGCCCGTGAACGCGGACAGGCGGCGCAGAACGGCCCGTTCGGGCGCGTCGAGCAGGTCCCAGGACCAGTCGACCACCGCGCGGAGGGTCTGCTGGCGGGGCAGGACGGTGCGGGCCCCCGAGGTGAGCAGAAGAAAGCGGTCGTCGAGGCGGTCGGCGATCTGGCGCGGTGTCAGCAGGCGTAGCCGCGCCGCCGCGAGCTCGATCGCGAGCGGGAGGCCGTCGAGGCGCCGGCAGATCTCGGCGCACGCCTCGGGGTCGTCGTCCGGGTCGAAGCCAGGGCGGGCGGCGGCGCCCCGCTCGCCGAGCAGGCGCAGCGCGCTCGCCGGGGGCAGCGGCTCCACCGGGCGCAGGAACTCGCCGGGGACGCCGAGCGGTTCGCGGCTCGTGGCGAGGACGGTCACGCCGGGGCAGCGGGCGAGGAGGGACTCCGTGAGGGCGGCCGCCGCGTCCACGACGTGTTCGCAGTTGTCCAGGACGAGCAGCAGGCGGCGGGCGGCGCAGTGCTCGACGAGGCGGCCGAGGGGGGTGTCGGTGCCGCGCAGCTCCTCCGCGCCCGCGCCGCGCAGCACGGTCTCGCGCGCTCCGACGGCGCCGAGCACGGCCTCGACGACGGCCTCGGGGTCGGTGACGGGGGCGAGTTCGGCGAGCCAGACGCCGTCGGGCCAGGCACCGGCGTCGGCGGCGCGCTCGGCGCCCTCCTGCGAGAGCCGGGTCTTCCCGGCCCCGCCGGGGCCGAGGAGGGTGACGAGCCGGCTCCCGCGCAGGTCGTCCCGGAGCTGGGCGATGTCCTGCTCGCGCCCGACGAAACTCGTGAGCCGCGCCCGCAGGTTGCCGGGGCGGGCGGCCGGCACGGCGGACGGCCCCCCATCGGCGAGGGCCTGCCCGGAGAGCACTTCCCGAGGCCGCCAGGCCCCGCCCCCGGAGGCCGCGACCCCGGCTCCGGTGGCCCCGGTAGCGGGGCTGGACGCACCCGGTCCGGAGCCGGGAGCCGGCGGAAACGCATCCGGGGTCCCGCCGGGACCACCGGCGGGGCCCTGCCCCGTGACCGTCGGGGCGCCGGAGCCCCCGCGCCTCGCGGTCCCCGCGGGACCCCCGGTCCCACCCGCCCCCGCCGGCTCGGCGGCCCCTCCGGGCTCGCCCGGCGCCGAGCCGGTGGCCGACGGGACTGTGGTCGCGTGGGGCCCGCGGGCGCCGGATCCGCCCCGTCCCGCGGTGTCGTGGTCCCGCTCCTGTCCGGGGGACAGGAGGTCCGCGTGGAGGGCGGTCAGGAGCGGCGAGGGGGTCGTGCCCAGACGGTTCGCCAGTTCGCGGCGGACGGCCTCGTAGGCGGCGAGCGCCTCCGCCGCGCGACCCGTGTCGCGCAACGCCCGGATGCGCAGGGCCTGGAGGGGTTCGTCGAGCGGGTGCGCCTCGCACAGGGCGGCGAGTTCGGGCAGGACGGACGACCCCTCCCCGAGCGCGAGCGCCGCCTCGAAACGGGCCCGGCGCACGTCGAGGCGGCGGGTCTCCCAGCGGGCCGCCTCCGCCGTGCGGTCGGGCAGGTCGGCGAAGGCGGGCCCCCGCCACAGTCCCAGGGCCTCGTCGAGCAGCCCTGCCGCGCGCCCCGGGTCGCCGGTGCCCAGGGCCCGTACCCCCTCGCCCGCCAGCCGTTCGAAGCGCTGCGCGTCCACGTCGTCGGGGGCGGCCACCAGCCGGTAGCCGCCGGGGGACGACTCCACCGCGTCCCGGCCGAGCGCCCGCCGCAACCGCCCGACCAGGGCCTGGAGCGCGGCGGCGGCGTCGGCCGGCGGGTCCCCGGCCCACACCTCGTCGACGAGGACGGAGACGGGCACCGTGCGTCCCGCCCGCAGGACCAGCACGGTCAGGAGCGCCCGCAGGCGGGCCCCGCCGAGCGCGACGGGGGTGCCGTGGGCGGTGTGGACCTGGGCCGGACCGAGGACGGAATAGCGCACAGGCCCTATTCTCCGTGAGCCGGGGATCGTCCCAGGAACTCACCCCCGCCCCGGCACGTTTCCCGCACAGACCTCGCCATCGCCCCAGGGAGTCCCGCCCATGACCACGGCCACCACCCGCAGGCACGAGCGCAGGATCAGCCCGGTCTTCCTGGCGATCCTCGCCGTCATGGCGGTCACCGGCTGGGCCGTGTGGACCGGCTTCGCCGCCTCCCCCGGGGTGGCGATCTTCCTCTTCGTGACCTCGGCGTGGATCGTCTCGCTCTGTCTGCACGAGTACGCGCACGCGCGGACCGCGCTGCACGGCGGGGACATCACGGTCGGCGCGAAGGGGTACCTCACCCTCAACCCGCTCGCCTACACCCATGCGGTGCTGAGCATCATCCTGCCGGTGCTCTTCGTGATCATGGGTGGCATCGGTCTGCCGGGCGGCGCGGTCTTCATCGAGCAGGGCCGGATCAAGGGGCGCTGGAAGCACAGCCTCATCTCGGCGGCGGGCCCGCTGGCGAACGTCCTGTTCGCGATCGTCTGTACGGCCCCGTTCTGGCTGGACGCCCTGGACGGCGTCCCGCTCGCGTTCCGGTACGCGCTCGCGTTCCTGGCGTTCCTCCAGGTGACGGCGGCGCTGCTGAACTTCCTGCCGGTGCCGGGCCTCGACGGCTACGGGGTGGTCGAGCCCTGGCTGTCGTACCGGATCAAGCGGCAGATCGAGCCGTACGCGCCCTACGGCTTTTTCGTGGTGATCGCGCTGCTCTTCGTCCCGGCGGTCAACGGCGCGTTCTTCGACACGATCGACGCGCTGATGCGGGCGCTCGGCGTGCCGGAGCTCTCCCGCTACTGCGGCTCGAACCTCTACCGCTTCTGGCAGGAGACGCCGGAGCTCTGCGAGGTCTGAGGGCCCCGTTCGTTCCGCCGCCCGGGCGATACCCGGCGGCGGACACACCCCGGACATGACGGGTGCATATGCACCTATATGCATACTGCAGACATGGCGGCTCTGGAGCAGACACGTCTGGCCCTCGTCCTCAACGGCGGCGTGAGCCTGGCCGTCTGGATGGGCGGGGTCACGCACGAGATCGACCTGCTCAGACGGGCCTCGCGCGCCGTCCGTTCGGGTCTGCCTCCCGAGTACGTCGACCCCCGCGACCGGCCTGTCTTCGAGCTGTGGAAGCGCGTCGTCCACGGGGCGAACACGCACGTCCTCGTGGACGTCATCGCGGGCACGTCGGCCGGGGGCCTCAACGGCTCCCTGCTGGCGGCCGCCATCGGGCGGGGAACGGCGCTGCCGAACCTTCGTGAGACCTGGCGGAACGCGGCGGCGCTCGACGACGACAAGCTGTTGAGGAAGCCGCCGCACAACAGTGTTCTGGACGGCCGGTTCTTCCAGGACACCATCGGCGACATCCTGAACGGCATGGGCTCCAGCGAGCGCGACGCCGAGCCGGTGACGCTCTTCGTCACCGCGACCGCGCTCGACGGGGTGCCCGAGGACTTCCAGGACGGCTTCGGCGGCCGCTTCGACGTGGCGGACCACCGGAGGATCTACAAGTTCCAGCACGATCCGGACGCGGTCGTCTTCCGCAAGTCCGCCGCCCCGTGCGAGGTCTGGAAGACCGAGCCGCAGGCCCGCAGGGACTTCCTGGACGACGACATCCTGGACCGGCTCAGTCTGGCGGCCCGCGCCTCGGCCGGTTTCCCACTGGCCTTCGCCCCCGTCGACGAGTCGCCCCTCCTCGAGCAGCGGGTGCGCCCCCACCCCCAGATCCCGAGCCGCGGCCGGGACCGGGCCAGCTGGATCGTCGACGGGGGCCTGCTCAACAACGCCCCCTTCGGGCCGGTGCTCGAAGCCATCTCGGACCGCCGGGTGGAGGGCCCGGTGCGGCGGGTCCTGGTCTTCGTGGTGCCCTCGTCCGGCGTCGCCCAGCGCCATGTGGAGAACCGGCCTCCGCGCAAGGCCACCGAATGGCCGTCGGTCCTCGGCACGGCCATCAACTACCCGCGCGAGGCGGACTTCCGCACCGGCACGACCGAACTGCGCGAGCACATGGGGCGGCACTCCCACACCCGCCACCAGGAGCTCTTCGAGCGACAGTTCGCCCCCGAGACGGGAGAAGCCCAGCGGGAGGCCCTGCTCACCGTCGCCGAAGAGCTCTTCACCGAGTACCGGCACAGCCGCATCACCGCCGCCGCGTGGAAGATCCGGCAGCTGCGGGAGGAGGGACGAGGTGTCCGCTCCCTGGTCGGCATCCCGCAGGAGAACGCCGAGGCCATCCTCGAGAACGGCGCTCCGCCCACGGGGTGGGTGCCCAGGTCCGCCGGCGCACTGGGCAACCCCGTGACGGACCGCTGGGAGTGGGGTGTCCACGGTGTCGAACGTCTGGTGTGGACGCTCGCGGCCGACATCGAGAGGCGGCTCAAGGAGACGCGGCGCAACGGGACCCTGCCGCCCTGCGCTCCGACCGTCGAGGAGACCGAGGAACGCGAGCGCGAGGAGCGCTGCCTCGGCCGGGCCCTGGAGGAGCTGAGCACCTGCGTACGGGCCGTGCACGCCGTGACCGACCGCGTGTTCGGACTGCTGCGCAACGCGGACACGGCCGGCGGCGATCCCGCCCGCAGGAAGGTGGTCGCCGACCGGGGGCCGATCGCCACGATGAACACGATCTACAAGGACCTCGGTCTGGGGCGGGTCCTCGGCGAGCAGGTGCAGACGGCCGTCGGCGCCTACGTCAGGGCGACGGCGGGCTCCGGGGCGGGAGCCCCCGAGCGGCCCGACGGGGAGCGCGAGCGGACGGTCCTGAAGGCCTGCCTCGTGGCGGAGGTGGTCGCGCAGTCCTTCTCCTCCCCGGAGGAGCTGATCGAGCACACGCCCCAGTTCGAGTTCTTGCGGCTGGGTCCGGACGAGCACAGCCCGGCATTCCCCCTGGACAAGTACGCGCCCCTCGGCGAACGCAAGCTGTACGGCGTCCGCCTCGACCACTTCGGGGCCTTCGTCGACCCGAAATGGCGCGAGTCCGACTTCACGTGGGGGCGGCTCGACGGGGCGCACCACCTGCTGCGCCTGTTCGTCGCGAACCACCGGGAGCGCCGCTCCCTGGAGCTGGAGCTGCACGAGTCCATCCTCGGGGCCGAGATCGGCCTCGAGCGGATGAGCCGCAACCTCGACGAGCTCGCCGAACCGGACGACAGGAAGTTGTTCACGGACTATCTCAGGACCGCACAGGGGCGGAACACCGCGGGACGGATGCTCGAAGCCGTGCTCAGCGTCCTGGTGGGCAAGGGCTCGCCGATCCAGGGGGCCTGGGCCGACGCGGGCCGGACCATGTTCTGGCGGGGCTTCGGCCGCAAGGTGCCCCCGTGGCACTGGCCGTGGCCCTCCCGGATCGCCGGCCTGCCAGGACGCTGGCTGTGGTGGGGACGGGTCACCAGGAACCCCGCCGCGGCGCTGCAATGGACGATGTGGGCGGCCGTCGTGACGTACGGCGTCGCCGTCACGGGCGCCCTGGGGATCGCCGCGCTGATCGAGTGGCTCTGGCCCGACGACTGGGACTGGCTCATGCTGGTCGTCGCCGGCGTCGGAGTGCCCCTGGTGTTCCTGCTGGAGTTCCTGGTCACCGTGGTGCTGAGCCGGTGGACCGCACGGAGGCGGCGGCGCCGGGAGCGGCGGCTCGCGAAGAAGGCCGCACGGGAGCGGGTGGACCAGGAGACCGGCTAGGGCGGGGGCGTGCCGGGGCGGCTAGGGCCTGTCTTTGGGATCGGGCCGGATCAGGGGGCGGCGTCTGGAGCGCGCGTGCCAGGCGTCGCGAGCCCGGCATGATCCGAAAGACAGGGCCTACGCCGGCTCGGAGGCGCGGGCGGCGTCGGCCTTCGCGCGGCGGATGTAGTACCAGGCCATGTTCGACGAGAGGCCGGCGAGCAGGACCCAGACGATCCCCAGCCACATGCCCGCGACGAAGGAGACGACGGCCGCGGCCACGGCGAGGGCGCAGACGGCGAGGGCGTACAGAGCGAGGCGGGGCATGGGGGTCGGCTCCTGTCCGGGTACGGCTGACGGTGCCCGTCCAGTGTCCCCCATGCCCCGGTCCGTCCGGGCACGTGGTCAGACGTCGGTGACCCGGAGCCCCGCGTGTGCCTTGTAGCGGCGGTTGACCGAGATCAGGTTGGCGACGAGCGACTCGACCTGGTGCGCGTTGCGCAGCCGGCCCGCGAAGACGCCGCGCATCCCGGGGATGCGGCCGGCGAGCGCCTGGACGATCTCGACGTCGGCGCGCTCCTCGCCGAGGACCATCACGTCCGTGTCGATCTCGTCGATCGAGGGGTCCTGGAGCAGGACGGCGGACAGGTGGTGGAAGGCCGCGGTGACCCGGGACCCGGGGAGCAGGGCGGCGGCCTGCTCGGCGGCGGAGCCCTCCTCGGGCTTGAGCGCGTAGGCGCCCTTCTTGTCGAAGCCGAGCGGGTTGACGCAGTCGACGACGAGCTTGCCCGCGAGGTCGTCGCGGAGCGACTCCAGTGTCCTTGCGTGCCCGTCCCAGGGCACGGCGACGATCACGATGTCGCTGCGGCGGGCGCATTCGGCGTTGTCGGCGCCCTCGACGCCGAGGCCCAGCTCGTCGGCGGCGGTCTGCGCGCGCTCGGCGGCGCGGGAGCCGATGATCACCTTCTGGCCGGCCTTGGCGAGACGGTAGGCGAGGCCGCGGCCCTGGTCGCCGGTGCCGCCGAGGACGCCGACGACGAGGCCGGACACGTCGGGGAGGTCCCAGGGGTCCTTGGGGGCGGGCTTGCTGTCAGTCGTAGTCATGGCCTCGACATTACTGGCCGGTCAGCCCATCCGTTTCGCGTCGGGTGCAACTTCCCGTTCGGGTGGAACCGTCGGCGAGCGCCCTCCCCGCACGGCCCGGCTGGTGCAGGATGCGGCCCCATGGATGCCGTACGCGTCGCGTTGCTGCGGGAAGTGCTCGCCGGGACGGAGTGGCCGTCCGCGGCCCGCCGGTTCGCGGGGTCGCTCCGCTCCGCGGTCGTCCCGCACGGGGGCGGGCTGCTGCTGGTGGGGACGGAGGGGTACGAGCCCTGGCACCTGGCGGCGCATCTGGTGGACGAGGCGGCCTGGTCGGGCCGGCCCGAGCTGACGCCGACGCTCGTACGGCACCAGGTGCGGCCGGGGGATCCGGCGCATCTGGCGGTGGGCCTCGGCCGCCTCGAGTCGGCCAGGCGCGGGGCGACGCTGCTGATGGTGGCGCCGGAGCGGCCCGCCGCGGGTGTCCTGGAGCGGGTCCACGACGCGCGCAGGGCGGGGGCGACGGTGCTCTCGCTCGACGGCGGCGATCCGGAGGTCCGGGGCCTGGCGCACGAGACGCTGACGGTGCGGGAGGGCGCGGAGGTCGATCTCGACACGGTCCAGCACCTGGTGAGCGCGGCGGCCGGCGAGAACGGCCTGCCCTCCCCGCGCGGGCGGCGCCGCTTCCGGGACCGCCTCTCGCTCCTGGCGGACCATCTGACGTCTCCGCCCCCGGCACGCTGGTAGCCCAACGGTCGACGTGGAGGTCCCCGTCGTCCGGGGCCCCGTAGTACGGGGACCCCGGTGGCCCCGGTGGCCCCGGTGGCCGTAATTCGGTTGCCGGGCGCGTCGTGGCGGTCGGAGCATGGCACCTCGTGACCTCGAAGCTCTCCGCCGTACTGCCCGATCTCGCGCCCTGGCGCTCCTCCCGCGACTTCCGGCTCCTCTGGGTCCAGGGGCTCGTCGCCTTCTTCTCCAGCGCCGTGGCGATGATCGCGCTGCCGTTGCAGATCAAGGATCTGACCGGCTCTCCGCTCGCCGTCGGCGCGATGGGCGCGGTCGAGCTGGTCCCCCTGGTCGTCTTCGGGCTCTACGGCGGCGCGCTCGCCGACGCCGTCGACCGGCGCAAGGTCCTCGTCGCCACCGAGTCCGGGCTCGCGCTGCTCGCCCTGCTGCTGCTCCTGAACTCGGCTCTGCCCGAGCCGATGCTCTGGCCGCTGTACGTCGTCGCCGCCGGTGTCTCCGCGCTCGCCGGACTTCAGCGCCCGGCCCTGGACTCGCTGCTGGCCCGGATCGTGCCGCACGACATGCAGACCGCCGCGGCGGCTCTCAACTCGCTGCGCTGGCAGATGGGCACCATCGCCGGCCCCGCCCTCGCGGGTCTGCTCGTGGCGTACGCGGGGCACGCTCCGGCCTATGCCGTGACGATCGCCGGTTTCCTCGTCTCCGTACTGCTGTGTCTGCGGCTCTCCCCCGCGCCACCCGCGCACGACGCCGACAAGCCCTCGCTGCGCGGCATCGCGCAGGGCGCGCGCTACGCCTGGTCGCGGCCGGTGCTCCTCGGGACGTACGCGATCGATCTGGCAGCGATGTTCTTCGCGTTCCCGAACACGATCTTCCCGTTCCTCGCGGACGAGCTGGACGCCGACTGGTCGCTGGGCCTGATGTACGCGGCGGGCTCGGTCGGTTCGCTCGTCCTCGGCCTGACCAGCGGCTGGACCTCGCGGATCCGCCGGCACGGGTGGCTGGTCGTGTGCGGGGCCACCGCCTGGGGGCTGGCGATCGCCGCCGCGGGTTGGTTCTCGAACATCTGGCTGGTGCTGCTCTGCCTGGCCTTCGCGGGCGCGGGCGACATGGCGAGCGGTCTGGGTCGCGCCACGATCTGGAACCAGACGATCCCGGAGGAGCTGCGCGGCCGGCTCGCCGGCATCGAGGTGCTCTCCTACAGCGTGGGTCCGCAGCTGGGCCAGGTCCGGGCGGGTGCCATGGCGGGCTGGACGGGGACGCGTGCGGCGATCTGGTCCGGCGGCGTGGCGTGCGTGGCCTCGGTGGGGCTGCTCTGCCTGGCCCTGCCCAAGCTCCTCCGGTACGACTCCGAGACGGACGAGGACGCGCTGCGCCACAGGACCGCGCAGGCGGAAAGGGAGGCGCGCGAGGCGCGAAAGGCGCACGGGGCACAGGGGCCTGAGGAAGCGGAGGGGGCACGTGGTGCGCGGGGGGCCGGGACCGGGGCCCCGGCCGCCTGAGGGCGGATGGGCCGGGGGCGGTGCTGTTCCGGGGCCCGGTCCGATGGCGCCGGGGCCCGGCCCCAGGGCGCCGGGGCCCGTCGTTCAGGTCAGGCCCTAGTCCGGGGTCTCGCCCTGCTTCGGGGCGTCGTGCCACTTCGGGTCCGTCTCCCACTCCTCGTTGCGGTCCCGCGCGGTCTGCATCGCGTGGGACGCCTCCTCACGGGTGGCGTACGGTCCGAAACGGTTCTTCGACGGGCACTCGGGGCCCTCCTCGACCTTCTTGTGCTCCAGGCAGTAGTACCACTCGCCCGGTTTGCCCACCGTGCGCTTCTTGAACAGGGCCATCGTCGGCTCCTTCCTCTGAGGCCATGCTGCCCCAGACGCGGTCGTTAGACTCACTGACATGTCTGGCCAGTCACTGCTCGTACCGGGGGAGCTCTCCCCCCACCGCTCCGTTCCGGGAGCCATCCGCCGTCCCGAGTACGTCGGGAAGCCCGCCCCCACCCCGTACACGGGGCCCGAGGTGCAGGATTCCGACACCGTCGAGCGGATGCGCATCGCCGGCCGCATCGCCGCGCAGGCGATGGAAGAGGCCGCCAAGCACATCGCGCCGGGTGTCACCACGGACGAGCTGGACCGGGTCGCCCACGAGTTCATGTGTGATCATGGAGCGTACCCCTCCACCCTCGGCTACCGCGGCTTCCCGAAGTCGCTCTGCTCCTCGGTCAACGAGGTCATCTGCCACGGAATCCCCGACTCGACCGTCCTGAACGACGGCGACATCGTGAACCTGGACGTCACGGCGTACATCAACGGGGTCCACGGCGACAACAACGCCACCTATCTGTGCGGGGACGTGGACGAAGAGTCCCGGCTGCTCGTCGAGCGCACCCGCGAGTCCCTGAACCGGGCCATCAAGGCGGTCAAGCCGGGCCGGCAGATCAACATCATCGGCCGGGTCATCGAGTCGTACGCCAAGCGGTTCGGCTACGGCGTGGTGCGCGACTTCACCGGGCACGGCATCAACTCGTCCTTCCATTCCGGGCTGATCATCCCGCACTACGACTCCCCGCACGCCACCACGGTCATCCAGCCCGGTATGACGTTCACCATCGAGCCGATGCTGACGCTGGGCACGCACGAGTACGACATGTGGGACGACGGCTGGACGGTCGTGACCAAGGACCGGAAGCGGACGGCGCAGTTCGAGCACACGCTCGTCGTGACGGAGACCGGGGCCGAGATTCTCACGTTGCCCTGACCCGCTCCGGGGGTAGTCATTTACCGACACGACGTCGGGAACCAGTTGACTTAGGTAAGCCTAAGTAGCAATATCGCAGCAGGTTCCCGTCCCCATCGGCCCGGAGGCACGCCTTGGACACGCCCTTCTCGACGCTCATCCGCACGGCCTCTCACGAGCAGCACACCGAGGCCGAGACGTCGACCTTCATGAGCGACCTCCTCGGCGGGCGCCTCGCGGTGGACGCCTACACGCGGTACACGGAGCAGCTGTGGTTCGTGTACCGCGCGCTGGAGGAGGGTGCCGAGGCGCTGAAGGACGACCCGGTCGCCGGGCCCTTCATACAGCCGGAGCTCTTCCGCACGGCCGCGCTGGAGCAGGACCTCGCCCATCTGCGGGGGCCGGACTGGCGCGAGGGGCTCACCCCGCTGCCCGCCACGGCCGCGTACGCGGCACGGGTGGCGGAGTGTGCGCGGGAGTGGCCCGCCGGCTATGTGGCGCACCACTACACGCGCTACCTCGGGGACCTCTCGGGAGGCCAGATCATCCGCGACAAGGCGGAGCGGACGTGGGGCTTCGCGCGCAAGGGCGACGGCGTCCGCTTCTACGTGTTCGAGGAGATCGCGAACCCGGCGGCGTTCAAGCGCGGGTACCGGGAGCTGCTCGACGGGGTGAACGCCGACGACCTGGAGAAGCAGCGGATCATCGACGAGTGCAAGCGCGCGTTCGACTTCAACGGGGCGGTCTTCCGCGAGCTGGGAGTCGAGTTCCCGCTCAGCGCGTGAGCGCGTGAGCGCGTGAGCGCGTGAGCGCGTGAGCGCGTGAGCGCGTGAGCGCGTGAGCGCGTGAGGCTCAGAGGGTGCGGGTCCGTTCGAGGCGGACCCGCCCTCCCAGCTCGATCACTCCGTCGGGGCCGGGGGCCGTGAGGATCTGCGACCCCCGGCCCTGCGTGATGTTCAGCGCGCGGCCCAGCTCGGCCGTGAGCAGCAGGGCCGCGGCGCCCGTCGCCTCGTCCTCGTCGATGCCGTCGCCGCGGCCGGGGAAGCCGCGCGCCCTGACCCGCCCGGCGGCCTCGTCCTCCCAGGCCCAGGCATAGATCCAGGACCCCGGCTCGGGCACGTCGAGGGCGTCGACCTCGGCGGCGGAGCCGTAACGGCGCAGGGTCCGCGGAGGAGCCCACTCGGCCCGCGCCTCGACCCAGGTGAACTCCCCGTCCCCGCGCACCCACACCTCGCCGACGGGCGGGCGGACGACCTCCAGGTCGAGCAGCCAGGCGGCTCCGACCAACGGGTAGCCCGCGAACGGCAGCCGCGTCCCGGGCGTGTAGATGTCGACGACGCCCCGCTCGGGATCGTCGACGAAGACGGTCTCGCTGAACCCGAGCTCCTTGGCGAGTGCCTGCCGGGACGCCTCGTCGGGACACGTGCGCCCATCCCGAACGACACCCAGGGCGTTGCCGTACCGGCCGTCGCCGGCGCAGAAGACGCGCAGGACGTCGAGGTCGGTGGCGCTAGTCGTCGCGGTCGTGTTCATGGCGGAATTCAAGCATCCACGCGTCCCGTTCCGCCGGTCCCCCGGGAATCGGCCGGGCTGCGGCCGTCCGTCATCTCCCGCGCAGCCCGGCCTTCGACGCGGCGCACAGGCCCGCAGCGGGCCTCGCGGAACAGTCGCGTGCCCCGTACGCCGGCCGGGCACGCGGCAGGGCCGCGCCCGTGATGTCGGGGTGCGGCCTGGCCGGAGGTGGCGCTGTCGGAGGGTCAGGACTCCGTCGTGCGGCGGCGGACCGCGAAGACCACGGCCGCGCCCGCGAGGGCGGTGGCGCCGGCGGTGGCGAGGAGGGTGCCGGTCGGGACGTCCGCGCCGCCGGCGGCGAGGGAGCCGGAACCGCCGACGGTGCCTCCACCGCCCGTGGTCGAGCCGCCCGTGGTCGTGGGCGGCAGCGTGGCGTCTCTGTACACGGTGAGCGCGACCGTCCTGGTCGGGACGGACTTCAGGGTGACGACCCCGTTCCCGGGACGGCGGCCGTCCGTACTGTTCCAGCGCTCGACCTGCGCCACCAGGAACTGGTGCTGCGCGTCTGCCGGGAGCGGGCGGCGGCCGGCGTCGCGGTCGTGGTCGTCCTGCACGACCTGGGGCTCGCGGCCGCGCACGCGGACCGGGTCGGGGTGTTGCACGGCGGCCGGATCGCCGTCGACGGGCCACCGGCCGAGGTCTTCGAGGAGGCGCTCCTGAGCCGGGTGTACCGGCAGCCGCTGGAGGTCCTCCCGCACCCGGGGACCGGGGTGCCGCTCGTCGTTCCCCGGCGCAGGGCCGCACCCGGCGCCGGAGACACCGAAACGGACAAAACCGGCCCCTTGACCCGTGATTGACCCTGCCATGGGGCACCGTTGGGCGCTCCGTGATCCTTTCGTGAGCGGGGAGGAAACGTGAGAGACGAATCACTGGACGCCCCGTTTCGGGTGAGGTAAGCCTCGGTTAAGTTAGGCCCGCCTTTCCCTCGACACCGTCCCTTCCTGGAGCCCGTATGCGCGCCGCCCGCCTCTCCGTCGTCACCGCCGCCGCCACCGTGGCGGCCCTGACCGCCGTCACGGGCTGCGCCGAGAAGAGCGACGCCAAGGGCGGCGACGGCGCCGTCACGGTCGTCGCCAAGGACGACTCCTGCGAGGTCTCCACGAAGGAGTTCCCCGCCGGGCACGTGAAGCTCGCCGTCGAGAACCGCGGCACGAAGGTCACCGAGGTCTACGTCCTGTACCCGGACGACCGGATCGTGACCGAGCGCGAGAACATCGGCCCCGGGACCAAGGCCACGATCACCGCCGAGGTCAAGGCCGGTGAGTACGAGATCGCCTGCAAGCCCGGCATGACCGGCGACGGCATCCGTCAGAAGGTCACCGTCACCGGTGGCGCCGCGGCCGCCAAGCGCTCGCCCGAGATGGACGCCGCCGTCGCCGCCTACCGCCAGTACGTGCAGGCGCAGGCCGACGGCACCCTGCCGAAGGTGAAGGTCTTCACCGACGCCGTGCGCGCGGGTGACGTCGAGGCCGCGAAGAAGGCGTACGCCGACTCGCGCATCGGCTGGGAGCGCACCGAACCGGTCGCCGAGTCCTTCGGCGACATCGACCCGAAGGTCGACGTCCGCGAGGACGGCCTCGAGGAGGGCCAGGACCCGGCGAAGGACTGGACCGGCTGGCACCGCCTGGAGAAGGCCCTCTGGCAGGACAACAAGATCGGCGACCGCGAGAAGCAGCTCGCCGACACCCTCGACAAGGACCTCGCGGACTGGGTGAAGCGGGTCGGCAAGGCCGACATCACCCCGACCTCGATGGCCAACGGCGCCAAGGAGCTCCTGGACGAGGTCGCCACCGGCAAGGTCACGGGCGAGGAGGAGCGTTACTCCCACACCGACCTGGTCGACTTCAAGGCGAACGTCGAGGGCGCGCAGAAGTCCTTCGAGCTGCTCAAGCCGGTCGCCTCGAAGAACGACCCGGCGCTCGTCGCCGAGCTCGACAAGCAGTTCGCGGCGCTGAACACGCTCCTCGACAAGTACCGTGCGGACAAGGCGAGCTACGTCTTCACCTCCTACGACAAGGTCGGCAAGGCCGAGCGCAAGGAGCTGTCGGACGGCGTCAACGCGCTGGCCGAGCCGCTCTCCAAGCTCGCCGCCGCCGTCGTGAAGTAGGGGACGCCGACATGTCCGACGCGCAGGAGAACACGGAGCCGGGGCGCACCCCGGCCTCGCGGCGCACGGTCCTCGGCTGGGGCGGTGCCGGGCTCGCGCTCGGCGCCGCCGCGGCCGGCGGCGCCGTCGCCCTCGCCCGTACCGGGGACGCCTCCGTCCCCGTGGCCGACGGCGGCTCGGCCGTGCCGTTCCACGGCGCCCACCAGGCCGGGATCGCCACGGCCGTCCAGGACCGGCTGCACTTCGCCGCCTTCGACGTGAAGACGGACGACCGCGCCGAACTGGTGCGGCTCCTACAGGAGTGGACGCGCGCCGCCGAGCGGATGACGGCCGGTCACGAGGTCGGCGAGGGCGCCTACGGCGGCCTGCCGGAGGCTCCGCCGGACGACACCGGCGAGGCCCTCGGCCTCAAGCCGTCCCGGCTCACCCTCACCATCGGCTTCGGGCCCTCCCTCTTCGACGGCCGCTTCGGCCTGAAGGACCGGCGGCCCGGCGCCCTGATCGACCTGCCCAGGTTCCCCGGCGACAACCTGGACCCGGCCCGCAGCGGCGGCGACCTCTGCGTGCAGGCCTGCGCCGACGACCCGCAGGTGGCCGTGCACGCGATCCGCAACCTGGCCAGGATCGGCTTCGGCCGGGTCGCCGTCCGCTGGTCGCAGCTCGGCTTCGGCAAGACCTCCTCCACCACCCCCGACGCGCAGACCCCGCGGAACCTCTTCGGGTTCAAGGACGGCACCCGCAACATCGCGGGCACCGACACCGCCGGGCTCGACAAGCACGTCTGGGTGGCCGCGAAGGACGCCCCGGGGCAGGCCTCCTGGATGACGGGCGGCTCCTACCTCGTCGCCCGCCGGATCCGGATGAACGTCGAGACCTGGGACCGCACCCCGTTGGCCGAGCAGGAGGACATCTTCGGCCGCGACAAGAAGGAGGGCGCGCCCGTCGGCAAGGCCAAGGAGCACGACGAGCCGTTCCTGAAGGCCATGAAGCCGGAGGCGCACGTCCGCCTCGCGCACCCCGACAGCAACAACGGGGCCACCATCCTGCGCCGCGGCTACTCCTTCACCGACGGCACGGACGGCCTGGGCCGCCTGGAGGCGGGCCTGTTCTTCCTCGCGTACCAGCGGGACGTCCGTACCGGCTTCGTACCGGTGCAGACCTCGCTGGCCCGCGCGGACGTCCTCAACGAGTACATCCAACACGTGGGTTCGGCGCTGTTCGCCGTCCCGCCGGGCGTCCGCGACAAGGACGACTGGTGGGGCCGGGCGCTGTTCTCCTAGACGGGAAGGGACCGACGTGTTCGGCAACTACCTCATCGGCCTGCGCGAAGGCCTGGAAGCCAGTCTGGTCGTCTGCATCCTCGTCGCGTACCTGGTGAAGACCGGGCGCCGCGACGCCCTGAAGCCGGTCTGGATCGGCATCGGCGCGGCGGCCGGCATCGCGCTGGCCTTCGGCGCCGGCCTCGAATTCGGCTCCCGGGAGCTGACGTTCGAGGCGCAGGAGCTGCTGGGCGGCTCGCTCTCCGTCCTCGCGGTGGTGCTCGTCACCTGGATGGTCTTCTGGATGCGGCGCACGGCCCGCCATCTGAAGGCGGAGCTGCACGGAAGGCTCGACACGGCGCTCCGGATGGGCACGGGCGCCCTGGTCGCCACCGCGTTCCTGGCCGTGGGCCGCGAGGGTCTGGAGACCGCGCTCTTCGTCTGGGCGTCGGTTCGGGCCTCCTCGGACGGCACGTCCGCGCCACTGATCGGGGTGCTGCTCGGCATCGCGACGGCGGTGCTGCTGGGCTGGCTGTTCTACCGGGGCGCGCTGAAGATCAACCTGGCGAAGTTCTTCACCTGGACCGGTGGCATGCTGGTCGTGGTGGCGGCGGGCGTCCTCGCGTACGGCGTGCACGACCTCCAGGAGGCGCGTTTCCTGGGCGGTCTCGCGGACAAGGCCTTCGACATCTCGGCGACGATCCCGCCGGACAGCTGGTACGGGACGCTCCTCAAGGGCGTCTTCAACTTCCAGCCGAATCCGACGGTTCTTCAGGTCACGGTGTGGGTGCTCTATCTGGTCCCGACGCTCGCACTGTTCCTGGCCCCGGTAGGGTCGGGTCCGTCCGTGCCGGTGAAGGAGCAGAAGGCGACCGATGAGAAGGCTGAGGGGACCGTCGAGGGCACTCGCTGAGCCGGGACGACCGTCCCGGGTGTTCGTGGCGGTGACGGCGGCGGCCATACTGGCGCTGACGGCGAGCGGCTGCGTGACGGTGCACGGCGAGCGGGAGTTGATCCCGGCGGCGACGAAGGCCGAGGCCGAGCAGGCCCTCAAGGACTTCACCGACGCCTACAACAAAGCCGACAAGGCGCACGATCCGAAGCTCGACGCGGACCGGGTCACCGGCGCGCTGGGCGCGATCAACCAGGCCGGTCTGAGGTCCCGTTCGATCACGGCGCCCGGGGGAAACCCGCAGCATCAGCCCCTGGAGCTGACGGACGCGACGTACGTCCTCCCCAAGAAGGCGGGCTGGCCGCGCTGGTTCCTCGCGGACACCGACTCCAACCGGGACGCCGACGACGGCCGGGGCGACAACCGCTGGCTCCTGGTCTTCGTGCGCAACGGCGCGGACCAGCTGTGGGAGGTCGCCTATCTGGCGATCCTGACCCCGGACGAGATCCCCGCGTTCAAGACCGAGGGCGGCTTCGGGGTCGCGGTCCCCGCGGACTCCGCGGGGCTCGCCGTCGCGCCCAAGGATCTGGGGCGGGACTACGTCTCGTTCCTCGGCGGCGGGGAGCGGGGCCAGTTCGCCGCCGGTCCGCACACCACGCTCTGGCGTGAGGAGCGGGAGAAGGGCGCCAAGCGCGTGGGGCTCGCGACGCAGTACGCCGACCAGGTCACCGACGCCGGGGACTTCGCGCCGCTGGCCCTCGCGACCGAGGACGGCGGGGCCCTGGTCTTCTTCGCGACGCGGTACTTCGAGCAGCAGACGGCGGCCCAGGGCTACCGCCCCAAGGTCGATCCGGATGTGAAGGCGCTGATGACGGGCGAGGTCAAGAACACCGTCACCAAGGAGTGGGTGTCGAGCCAGACGGTGCTGGTGAAGCCGGCGGGCACGGACGCGGACGGCGTCACGGTCGCGGGCCGACTCCAGGGCGTCACGGGCGCGAAGGGCTCGTAGGGCTTCGTCCGGCGCGTAGGGCTTCACCGGGCGCGAGAGGCTCGTCGCGCGCGTGGTGCGTGGCGGGCGTGGTGCGTGGCGAGCTCGAAGCACGCGGAGAGCCCGCAGGGCCCTTCCGGTGCACGGCCGCTCCGGTTCAGCGGCGGCCGAGCGGCCAGGCCACCTCGTGTCCGGTGTGCTGGTCCCCCTGCTCGGCCGCGTGCCGGGCGCAGGCGTCGGTCAGCGTCTCCAGGAGGTTCAGCGGATCGGGCAGCGGGTGCTCGGGGCCGCGGACCCAGCTGACTCCGGGCCGCTCCTCCTCGTCACCGATGAGCCGGGCCGGCGGTACGAGCACGTAGCTGCCGCGACAGTGCCAGCGCAGCCCCGGGTGCTCGTCCATGGTCTCCGGATGGCAGTCCAGCTCGCAGGGCCACCACTCGTCCTCGTCCTCGGGGGTGCCGCGGGTGGCGGTGAAGAAGAGCATCCGGCCGCCGTCGCCGGCGCTGTCGGCGGACTCGGCGACCGGTCCGACCTCCACGCCCTGGTCGAGGAGCCGCTCCAGGGCTGCCCGCCCGGCCTCCAGGGGGACGTCGAGGACGTCGTGGACCATGCCGGTGGCCGTGACGAAGTTCGCCTGGGGCTCGTTCCGGGCCCAGCGCTCGATCTGGGCGCGGTCGGTCGTGGACTGGGTCTGCCAGGCGAAGGAGACGGGATGCCGGGCGGGGGTGGGACAGCCGATGCGCTCGCAGGAACAGCGGTAGCCGACGGGGTACGCGGCGGGAGCGAGGGGCAGTCCGGCGGCGGCGGTGGCCAGGAGCAGGTTCTCGCGGCGGTTCTCGTCCTCGGCCGCGGTGCGTTTGGGCCGCCTGCGCAGCCACTGCGGAAGCCTGCTCTCCGTGCCGCGGTAGCGGCCGATACCGTCGCCCATCTATCCCCTCACACCTGTCCTCGCCCGTTCGGCTCTGCCCATCGTCGCATCTTCCGGTGCTCCAGGTGACCGGAGTCCCCAACCGGGGTACGTAACGGGGTTACGCCCTGGGCGCGAGCCCGCGCAGCGCGTAGTCGACGAGGGTGTCGGCGTAGGCGTGGGTGAGGGGCAGGGTGCGGTGCAGCCAGCGGTGGTTCAGGGGGCCGACGAGGAGTTCGAGGGCGATGCGCGGGTCCACGTCGGGGTCGATGTCGCCGGCGGCCTGGGCTGCCTCGATGCGGCGTACGTAGTACTGGAGCTGGGGTTCGAGGAGCTTCTCGACGAACTGTGCGCCGAGCTCGGGGTTGACGACACCCTCGGCGGCCAGGGCGCGGGAGGGGGCGTCGTAGGTGGGGTTGTTCAGCTCGTCGACCGTGGCGCGGAGCACGTACTTGAGGTCCGCGGCAAGGTCCCCGGTGTCGGGGATCTCACTGTCGGCGTCGCCGCCGAGGGCCTCGTTGGCCTGGGCGGCGAGGTCGAGGAAGGCTTCGAGGAGGACGGCGGCCTTGGAGGGCCACCAGCGGTAGATGGTCTGCTTGCCGACCCCGGCGCGGGCGGCGATGCCCTCGACGGTCGTCCTGGCGTAGCCGGTCTCGGAGACGAGCGCGAGTGCGGCCTCGTAGATGGCGCGGCGGGAGCGCTCGCTGCGCCGGGTGGCGTCGGGGCCCTTAGCGGCAGGGCTCTTCGTGTCGGGCATGGCACCAATCTAACAGCCTGGCGAGACGATGCGTCTCGCCTGCGCTTTCCGATACCCGGACCGAACGTTCGGTGAACCACCCGAACGGTCCACTGCGCGGAGCCGTTCGAGGGCGGACCATGGGCTCCGTCCGACGACTGTTCTTCCGTCCGTGAGGAGCTCTCTTTGCGCCAGACCCCGCGCGAGGCCTCGCCCCGCCGTTATCTGATGTGCCCACCCACGCACTTCGAGGTGACGTACTCCATCAACCCCTGGATGGACCCCACCAAGCCGGTCGACCTGCCGCTCGCCCTCGCCCAGTGGGAGGACCTGACGGCCAGGTACCGCGCGCTCGGCCACACCGTGGAACTGCTCGACCCGGTCCCGGGCCTGCCCGACATGGTCTTCACGGCGAACGGCGCGACCGTGGTGGACGGCCGCGTGCTCGGCGCGAAGTTCGCATATCCGGAACGTACGGACGAGGAGAAGGCGCATCTGGACTGGTTCCGCGGAAACGGTTACGCGGAGGTCCGCGTGCCGGAGCACGTGAACGAGGCCGAGGGCGACTTCGCCGTCACCTCGTCCTGGATCCTGGCCGGCCGGGGCTTCCGCTCCACCCCGCTCTCGCACCTGGAGGCGCAGGAGTTCTTCGGTCGCCCGGTGATCGGCCTGGAGCTGGTGGATCCGCGCTACTACCACCTGGACACGGCGCTCTGCGTCCTGGACCCGGCGCGCGACGAGATCATGTACTACCCCGGCGCCTTCTCCCCCGGCAGCCGGGAGGTGCTGGCCAGGCTCTACCCCGACGCCCTGCTCGCGACGGAGGAGGACGCGGCGACGCTCGGCCTGAACGCGGTGAGCGACGGTCACCACGTGCTGCTGCCGCAGGCGGCGGTGGGGCTCTTCGAACCGCTCCGTGACCGGGGCTTCGAGCCCCTCGGCATGGACCTGTCGGAGCTGCTCAAGGGCGGCGGCAGCGTGAAGTGCTGCACCCAGGAGCTGCGCCCCGCCCAGGGGTGAGCCCCGGGGGCGGCCCCTGCCCGGGCCCCTGTCACCCGGGCCCTGCCCCTGCCCCCGCCTCCCGGGCCCTACTCCGAGGGTTCGGGGGGCTCCGGGGGCCAGGGGTCGCCCCACTGCGCGTCGCGCGCCGCCTTGTAGAGCGCACCGTGCCGCTTGGTGACCGTCTCGCGCGCAAGGCCGGTCTCCTCGGGGCCGCAGAGGTCCAGCAGGACCTGGCCCTTGCGGATCTGGGGCTTCCGGGTGATCCGGGAGGCCGCGGGCAGGACGGGGAAGCGGGTCGCCGCCACGTAGGCGAACTTCTCGTCCTCGTACGGCAGCGAGCCGCCCTTCACCTGCCGGTGCAGCGACGACCTGCTCACCCGGGCCGCGAAGTGGCACCAGTCCCTGCCCGGCTCGATCGGGCACGTCCCGCTGTGCGGGCACGGCGCGGCGACGGTGAAGCCGGCCTCCACGAGGAGGGAGCGCGCCGCGATGATCCGCTCGTAGCCGTCGGGGGTGCCCGGCTCGACGATCACGACCGCCTGCGCCACCCGCGCCGCCTCGGTCACGACCGCGCGGCGGTCGGCCTCGGTCAGCTCCTTCAGGACGTAGCTGACGGTCACCAGGTCCGTGGCGTCGAGGCGCAGCGCCCCGCTGATCCGGGCCCGCCGCCACTCCGCGTCGAAGACCCCGTCGGCCAGCTCCTCGCCGAGGGCCAGCGCGGGCTCTGCCCAGTCGAGCACGGTCGTGCGCGCGGCGCCGTCCCAGGCCTCGGCGACCGCCCAGCCCGCCGCTCCGGTGCCGCCGCCGATGTCGGTGTGCGTGGCCGGCTCCCAGTCGGGGGCCGCGTCCCGCAGGGCGCCGAGCGTCGCCCGTACCGCCTCGAACGTCGCCGGCATCCGGTACGCGGCGTAGGCGGCTACATCGGAGCGGTCCCGCAGCACGGGGGCGTCGGTCGGGGTGGTCCCCCGGTAGTTGGCGATCAGCCGGTCGACGGCCTGCGTCGCCTGACGCGGCGGCAGCCCGGCGAGCAGTCCGGCGAGCGCGGCGCGCAGCTCGTCGCCGGAGGGGAGGGAGGGGGAGGCGTTCACCTCCACATTTTAGGCGGCCTCACGGGGGCGCCACGGCCGGCACATCCCCAGGAAGCAGGCGAGCGCCCCGGCCGCGCACACCAGCTGCACCACGGCCATCGGCACGGCCGTGGCCTCGCCCGCGATGCCGACGAGCGGCGAGGCGACCGCCCCGATGAGGAACGAGGAGGTGCCCAGCAGGGCGGAGGCGGAGCCCGCCGCGTTCGGGGTGCGCATCAGCGCCTGCGCGTTGGTGTTGGGCATCGCCAGGCCCATCGCCGACATCAGGACGAAGAGCCCGGCGGCCACCGGCGCGAGCCCCGGCTCCCCGAAGACCCCGCTCGTCATGAGCAGCAGTGCCACCGAGGCGAACAGGATCACGCAGAGACCCCAGCCCAGCGCCTTGTCGAGGCTGACCCGGCCGACGAGCAGCTTGCCGTTGATCTGACCGACGGCGACGAGGCCGACGGAGTTGAGGCCGAAGAGGAGGCTGAAGGTCTGCGGCGAGGCGCCGTAGATCTCCTGCACGACGAACGGGGAGGCCGAGATGTACGCGAAGAGCGCGGCGAAGGCGAGCCCGCCGGCCAGCATGTAGCCGGTGAAGACCCGGTCGGCGAGCAGTCCGCGCATGGTGCGCAGCGCCTCCCCGACACCGCCTTCGTGGCGCCGCTCGGGCGGCAGCGTCTCCTCAAGCCACTTCCAGACCACCAGGGTCAGGAGCACACCGATGACGGCGAGGACGTGGAAGACACCGCGCCAGTCGGTGATCCGCAGGATCTGGCCGCCGATGAGCGGGGCGATGATCGGGGCGGCGCCGGAGATCAGCATCAGGGTCGAGAAGAAGCGGGCCATCGCGACGCCGTCGTACAGGTCGCGCACGACGGCCCGGGCGATCACGATGCCGGCCGCGCCCGCCAGGCCCTGGAGCAGCCGGAAGCCGACGAGCAGTTCGACCGTGGGGGCGAAGGCGCAGACCGCGGTGGCCGCGACGTATACGAGCATGCCGATGAGCAGCGGCCTGCGGCGGCCCCACCGGTCGCTCATCGGGCCGACCACGAGCTGACCGAGCGCCATGCCCGCGAGGCAGGCGGTCAGCGTCAGCTGCACGGTCGCCGCGGGCGAGCGCAGCATCTCGGTGACCTCCGGCAGCGCCGGCAGGTACATGTCCATCGACAGCGGCGGGAGCGCGGTCAGACCGCCGAGGACGAGCGTGACGAGCAGGCTCGCCCGCCGTGCGGGGGCTGCGGGACCGGCGGATATGTGCGCCTGGGGTCCCCGCTTCGTGGGCTGGCCGCTCTCCGGCATCGACTGCTCCATTTCGTTGAAACTTTCCCTATGCTCTCAGCTCGTCGGAACGGGCCGAGACTTTCGTGGGGTGGGGCATGGGGAAGACCGTGCGGTGGGGCGTGCTGGCGACGGGCGGCATCGCGGCGAAGTTCGCCGGGGACCTGAGCGCGGCGGACGACGCCGAGGTGGTGGCCGTGGCCTCCCGTACGGAGGGGTCGGCGCGGGCCTTCGCCGACCGGTTCGGGATACCGAAGGCGTACGGGGACTGGGCCGGGCTCGTCGCCGATCCGGACGTCGACGTGGTGTACGTGGCGACCCCGCACCACGCGCACCGGGAGGCCGCCGGGCTCGCCCTGGAGGCCGGGAAGCCGGTCCTCTGCGAGAAGGCTCTCACCCTGAACGCGCGCGAGGCGGAGGAGTTGGCCGCCCTCGCCCGGGACCGGGGTCTCTTCCTGATGGAGGCCATGTGGATGTACTGCAATCCGCTGGTCCGGCGCATCCGGGAGCTGGTCGCGGACGGGGCGGTCGGCGAGGTCAGGACGGTGCAGGCGGACTTCGGGCTCGCGGGCCCGTTCGCCGCCGGCCACCGGCTGCGCGACCCCGCCCTCGGCGGCGGCGCGCTCCTGGACCTCGGGGTCTATCCCGTCTCCTTCGCCCAGCTGCTGCTCGGCGAGCCCGACTCGGTCCAGGCCCACGCGCTGCTCTCGCCCGAGGGCGTGGACCTGAACACCGGGATGCTCCTCGGCTGGTCCTCGGGGGCCTCGGCCCTGTTGTCCTGCTCCCTCGTGGCGGACACCCCGATGGCCGCGTCGGTGACCGGATCGGCGGGCCGGATCGACGTCCCCGCCGGCTTCTTCTTCCCCGACCGCTTCACGCTGCGGCGCCAGGGCCGGGAGCCGGAGGAGTTCGTCCTCGACGGCGACCGGGAGTCGCTGCTGCCGGAGGCCGCAGAGGTCGCGCGCTGTCTGCGGGCGGGCCTGACGGAGTCCCCGCTCGTACCGCTGGACGGTTCCCTCGCCGTGATGCGGACGCTCGACGCGGTACGTGACCGCATCGGCGTCCGCTATCCCGGGGAGCTGTCGGTCACGCCGGGGTGAGCCCGGGGTTGCCCGCCTCGGTGACGAGGGACCCGGCCGTGCCGACCGGGGCGCCGGGGGTCGTCACGGCCGGGACCGTGCGGAAGTCGGCGCGGGCGCTCTCCCGGCCGAGCGCGACCGTCACATAGCCGCGCCGCCCGTTGTAGAACTTCAGGTGCGGGTTTGCGGCGGTGAGGTTGTCGTAGTTGGCGGGGCGGTCGGCGCCGTCCTTGCCGCTGGCGATGGAGGTGGCGACGATCTCGGTGCCGAGGGTGCGCGAGGACGGGTCGCGGTGGTCGGCCTTGATGTCGAGGCCGTAACCGACGTGGACGTCGCCGGTGAGCACCATCAGGTTCTCGATGCCGGCCGCCGCCGCGCCGTCCAGGATCCGCTGCCGGGAGGCCGGGTAGCCGTCCCAGGAGTCCATGGAGAGCTTGAAGGCGTCGGTCGGCACGTCGCGCCGCTCGGCGAAGACGACCTGCTGCGGGACGACGTTCCACAGCGCGTGCGAGTCGCGCCAGCCGTCGAGCAGCCAGCGCTCCTGCGTGGCGCCGGTCATGGTGCGGCTCGGGTCCTCGGACTCCGGCCCGGGGACCCGCCAGCCGTCGCCGTACGCCTGGTCGGAGCGGTACTGGCGAGTGTCGAGGATGTCGAACTGGGCGAGCCGGCCGAAACGGAGGCGGCGGTAGAGCCGCATGTCCGGGCCTTCGGGCCGCTGAACCCTGCGGAGCGGCTGGTTCTCCCAGTAGGCGCGGTAGGCGGCGGCCCTGCGGAGCAGGAACTCCTCGGGCGGCACGTCGTTCTCGGGGGTGTCGCCCGCGTAGTTGTTCTCGGTCTCGTGGTCGTCCCAGGTGACCACGAAGGGGTGCGCGGCATGGGCCGCCCGCAGGTCGGGGTCGGACTTGTAGAGGGCGTACCGCAGCCGGTAGTCCTCCAGGGTGAGCGTCTCGCGGTTGAAGGCGGCGGGCAGCCGCCGGTCGGTGTAGGCGCGGGCGCCGCCGGTGGCGTTGACGGCGTACTCGTAGAGGTAGTCGCCGAGGTGGAAGACGACGTCGAGGTCCTCCTGGGCGAGGTGGCCGTAGGCGGTGAAGTAGCCGTCGTGGTACGCCTGGCAGGAGACGGCGGCGAGCTTGAGGTCCGCTATGCGCGCGCCGAGGGCGGGCGCGGTCCGGGTACGGCCGACGGGGCTGGTCCAGGCGCCGGCGCGGAAGCGGTAGAAGTACACCCGGTCCGGGTCGAGGTGGTCGATCTCGACGTGGACGCTGTGCTGGAACTCGGGGTGGGCGGTGACCTGGCCGCGCCGGACGGTCCGGCCGAAGCGCTCGTCGTGGGCGAGCTCCCAGTGGACCGCCACGCGCTCCCGGGGCAGTCCGCTGTCGGCGTCGAAGGGGCGGGGCGCGAGCCGGGTCCAGAGGACGACCGAGCCCGGCAGCGGGTCGCCGGATGCCACCCCCAGGGTGAACGGGTCCTCGGTGATGCGGCGCGGATTCAGCTCGGCGGCGCTCGCCGTGCCGGCGGCGGGCAGCTGGACCGCGAGGGCGAGCGCGGCGGCGGCGCCCGCGGTGGTGAGGAAGCCGCGGCGCCCGAAGTGCCGTGCGGCGGCGCGGAGTTCGTCGGAATGGTTCGGCTTGGGTGTCTGTGCGTACGTCATACGCCCCTCCCCTGACGGATGTTGTCCGTCAGGCATTGGAGTGGCGCGGGACGTCCCTGGGTTGTCGGGTACAGAACATCCGCGTGTCGGACAGATGAGTTCCCTGTGCACCGGTCTCACGTACGCTGCGCGCCCATGAGCACTGAGTCGCGCATCGCTGTGGTGACGGGAGCGGGATCGGGCATCGGCCGGGGGGTGGCCCTGGCCCTGGCCGAGGCGGGCTGGTCGGTGGCGCTCGCGGGACGCCGGCGCGAGCCCCTGGAGGAGACGGCGGGCGCTGTGGCGGAGACACCGGGCGCCCTGGCGGCGGCCGACGCGGCGTACGTCGTCCCGACGGACGTGACGTCACCGGAGGAGGTGACGCGGCTCTTCGAGTCGGTACGGGACCGGTTCGGCCGGGTCGACCTGCTCTTCAACAACGCGGGGACGTTCGCCGGCGGCGGGACCCCGGTCGAGGACCTGGCCTACGAGACCTGGCGCTCGGTCGTGGACGTGAACCTGACCGGCTCGTTCCTGTGCGCCCAGGCGGCGTTCCGGGTGATGAAGGAGCAGTCCCCGCAGGGCGGCCGGATCATCAACAACGGCTCGATCTCGGCGCACGTCCCGCGCCCGCACTCGATCGCGTACACGGCGACCAAGCACGCGATGACGGGTCTGACGAAGTCGCTCTCGCTGGACGGCCGCCCGTACCGGATCGCGTGCGGTCAGATCGACATCGGCAACGCGGCGACGGAGATGACGGCGCGGATGCAGTCGGGGATCCTGCAGGCGAACGGCGAGCTGGCGGCGGAGCCGGTGATGGACGCGGCGGACGTGGCGGCCACGGTGGTGCACATGGCGGCCCTGCCGCTGGAGGCGAACGTGCAGTTCGCGACGGTGATGGCGACGGCCATGCCGTACATCGGCCGGGGGTAGGGGGCCTCGGAGGGCCCCTCGCCCCTCGCGGGCTACGCCTGGCCGGTCTCGAAGCGGGTGACCTTTCCGTCCTGCACCTGGAACCTCCAGGCGGTCCGCATCTCGCCCCAGGTGTCGTTGCGGTAGCGGGCGACGAGGGCGTGCCCGCCGTCCTTCTCGGACTCGATCTCCATGTGGCCGCGCGAGGAGAAGATCTCCTTGTCGGTCCACTCCTCGACGTCCCGGTCGGAGCCGTCGTCGGACATGGTGGCGCCGGGCGTGAGGACCGCGAAGAACGCGTCACGGTCGTTGGCGTTGAGGGCCGCGACGAAGGCGCGCACGGCGGGATCGGTGAGTCTGTCCACGGGAATCGTCATGGCCCTACCCGTACACCGCCCCATGCCGATCCCCACGGACCCCGGCCGCGTGTGTGGCGCGGCTCAGCGGACGGACTCGGCCACCTGGCCGAGCAGGGCCGCGGCCTCCCTCTCGGGCAGGACGCGGTCGAGGACGAGCTCGCCGGTCATCCCGGGGAAGAACCGGCCCGCAGGCCAGCTCCGCTCGTACGGGGGCGGGTCGAGGACCACGAGCCGTACGCCGTCGACGACCGGGATCTCGGAGGGGTTGCCCTCGTTCCAGATCCACTCGCCGTCGGCAGCGACGAGGTTGAAGGAGCCGGTGGTCGAGATCATCCCGGGCTGGTCCCGGCAGCAGGCGACGGCCTGCGGGGAGGGCGCCGTACCGGGCAGATGTCCGCCGCCGATCAGGGCGTCGGCGAGGAGGGTATGCAGCTGGAAGTTGTCGCCGATCCCGGAGACGCGTACGGCGAAACCGGCACCGGTCTTCCGGTCGAGCACGACGAGCGGCTCGTCGTCCAGCACGTCCAGGGCGTAGGCGAGGCACTTGAACGGGCCCCCCGACGCCTCTCGGACGCGCTCCACGACCGCCCGCAGCTCCGCCTTGCCGGCCGCCTCGCGCCGTACCGCCCTCGCGTTGAGCATCGCGACGCAGGCCATCTCCCACTGCGGAAGCGACTCCCAGCCGACGACGGCCTCGAAGCCGACCCGCTCGATGTGGGCCTCCGTCAGGTCGCCGTCCTCGTGGCCCGGCAGGTCACCGCCGCCGGTGGCCGCCCACCGATCGCAGAACGCCTCGGCGGCCTCGAACGCCTCACGTGCCCCCGCGAACACGGCGGGAGCGCAGGCGAGTGCGTCGGCCCCGCGCTCCACACACGCCCCGACCATCACCGCCGTCACGGCGCGCGGCCCCGGGGGCACCTCGGAGAGGAACGCCGCGAGCCGGGGCCCGGCCTCCGGCAACTCCGCGTCGCCGGCCCGCCCGAAAGCCTGGTGCAGACGGGCGAAGGCGCGTTCGGCGGCAGCACCGTCCTGCGCCCGTACGGCGGTCTCGAAGTCACTCACGGCGGCCTGGAGCCGCGCACGCCTGAATATCACGCGCGTACCCTACCGACCTTGGAGAACTGGCAGGCTTCCGCTTCATGACCGAGCCGTGGAACACAGTCGACCGCCTCACCTCCTGGATCTCCGCGCACCACACGCTCCCGCCGGAGCAGGACGTGCTGCTGCGCGTCCTGAAGCTCTCGGAGGAGGTCGGCGAGGTCGCGGAGGCCGTCATCGGCGCCACGGGGCAGAACCCGCGCAAGGGCGCCTCGCACACCTGGCAGGACGTCGAGTCCGAGCTGTGCGACGTGATCATCACGGCGATGGTGGCGCTGCGGACGCTGACCCCCGACGCCGCCGAGGTCTTCGCGGGCCACCTGCGCCGGGTGGCCGAGCGCTCCCTGCCGGAGTGACGGCGCGGCCCGGTCAGGGGCCTGAGGCCTGAGGGGCAGACGAGCTGGGCTGTACGCCGGGTTCTGTACCCCGGGACCTCGCGGTCGTCGGGGTGACGGCCATCCATCTAGGGCCGGCGTTGCCGCCGGCCTCGTGCGGTCTACCCGCGAACTCGGGCGGGCAGCCCTCGATCGTTCGCGCAGAGTCGTCCGGGGACGACCCCTCTTGACCTTGCTCCGGGTGGGGTTTACCTAGCCGCCTGAGTCACCTCAGGCGCTGGTGGTCTCTTACACCACCGTTTCACCCTTACCGAGGACCGAGGTCCCCGGCGGTCTGTTTTCTGTGGCACTGTCCCGCGGGTCACCCCGGGTGGCCGTTAGCCACCACCCTGCCCTGTGGAGCCCGGACGTTCCTCGGGAGGATCCGAGGATCCCCACGCGGCCGCCCGCCCGGCTCGTCTGCCGTGCCGACCATGCTACCCGTCGCCCGGCGCTCGCTTGACCTTGTCGCAGCGTCAGGGTTTCTACTGGCCCCATGCGAATCGGCGAGATCGCCGCGCTCGTCGGGGTCACCCCGCGGGCGGTGCGGCACTACCACCATCTCGGGCTGCTGCCCGAGCCCCTACGGCTGGCCAACGGCTACCGCGAGTACGGCATCCGGGACGCCGTCCTGCTCGCCCGGATCCGCCGTCTGACCGAGCTGGGCCTCGGGCTCGACGAGGTGCGGGACGTGCTCGCCGACGACGAGGGGCGGGAGCTCGTGGAGGTGCTCGGCGAGCTGGACGCCGACCTCGCGCGGCAGGAGACCGTGATCCGGGAGCGGCGCGAGCGCCTGGCCGAGCTGCTAGGGGAGGCGCGGGCCGGACGGCTGACCGCCGAGGGCCCCGTCTCGCCCGAACTGGCCGAGCTGTTCGCGGGCCTGGGTGAGGTCCCGGAGTCCCCCATGGCTGTCATGGACCGTGAGATCCTCGCCCTCCTCGACACCGTCGCACCGGACGAGGAGCGGACGCGGCTCCTCGCCACCATGCGCGCCATGACCACGGACCCGGAAGCCGTCGCCCGCGCCCACGACGTGTACGCCCGCCTCGACGCCCTCGCGGACGCGGACCGGGACGACCCGCGCGTGGCCGAGACGGGGCAGGCCCTCGCCGGCCTGCTGCCGGACTCCATCGCCGCTCAGCTCGGCGAGCAGGGCGGCGTACCGCAGGGGCAGCTCGCCGAGACCTTCTTCGGCGACTTCTCCCCGGCCCAGTCCGCCGCCGTCCTCCACGCCCTCCGGCTGGTCGCGGAGCGGGCCCCGTGACCGCCCTGATCCGGCTCATGCGCGGGGTCGCGTACACCGCGCTGCCCGCCGAGCTCGTCCTCGCGGTCTGTCTCGTCGCCGGTGTACGGATACCGGTGCCGGTCCTCGCCGCCGCCGAGGCCCTCACCGTTCTGCTCGCCCTCGCCGGCCTCGTGGCGTACCTGGGCCTCCGGCGTCGGGGGCTCTCCACGCGGCAGTCCTTCCGCGAACTGGTGCCCGTCCCCGTGCTCCGGCTCATCGGGCACGAACTGCGGCTGCTGGCGAGCCTCGGCCTGTGGGTGGCCCGGCGCCGCGGCGGGGTACGCCCCGGGGCCCAGGTGTTCCCGCACGCCCGCGACCAGGCCGCCCTGATGTACGGCTTCGCGTTCGTCTGTCTCGTCGAGACCGTGGGGATGTCCTACCTGCTCGCCGACTGGCCCGTCGCCCACGCGATCGTGCTGGTCCTGGACGTGTACTCGGGGATCCTGTTCGTCCTCGGGATCCACGCGGCCTCCGTGGTCCGGCCGCACGTCCTCACCTCCGACGCGCTCCGCCTCCGGCAGGCCGCCCACATCGACCTTCACATCCCGCTCGGCCTGATCGCCGCCGTCCGGCACGAGGTGCGGTTCACCCACGAGAAGACGGAAGGGGAGCTGAACCTCGCCGTCGCCTCGCAGACCTCCGTCACCATCGAGCTGACCGAGCCGGTCGACGCGCCCCGGTTCCTCGGCGGCCCCCGGGCCGTGCGGATCGTGCGCTGTCACGCGGACGACGCCCGCGCCTTCTACCGGGCCCTCGCCCAGGCGGTGCCGGCGCAGGCCGGCACGGGGCAAGCCGGCACGGGGCGGGTGGGTACGGCGCAGGCCGGCACGGGGCAGGCCTCCGTGGGGCAGGCCGGCGCGGGGCAGGCCTCCGTGGGGCAGGCCGGCGCGGGGCAGGCCTCCGTGGGGCAGGTCGGCGGGACGGCGCCGGTCACCGCGCCGCCGGTCACCGCACCGGCGGCCACCGCGCAGCCGCTCACGCCGGGGCGAACCGCACCTTCGCCGACAGCGGGTCCGCCTGCGTGAGCCGGACCCGCAGCCACTCCCCGAGCGGCAGCCGCGCGGCGCCGCCCTCGATCGGGGCGACGACGGCGGGGTCGTCGAGGTGGACGGTCCCGACGGCGGGTTCGCGCTCCTTCACATCGATCACGTACGCGTCGAAGATCTCGCCGATCCGCCCGGCGAGCAGCGCCGCCTCGACGATGTCGACGGCCTCGCGCTCGATGGTGTTGGCCCGCCGTGAGCCGGTCGCCATCTCGTCGGGGAGCGAGGGGAGCGCGGCCCGTACCCATTCCGGCGGCTCCTCGCCCGCCACGGCCGCGAGGCACAGCTCGCCCGCGTACCGGTCGACCAGCCGGCGCAGCGGCGCGGTGCAGTGGGTGTACTCGTCGGCCACGGCGGCGTGGACGGCGGGCGTCGGGACGGAGCCGTCGGCGAAGACGCTGTAGCCCGCGCCGCGGAGCAGGGTCGTGCACTCCTGCAGGAAGGCGGCGTGGCGGGGGTTGGCGGGGTCGGTGTGACGGACGACGTCCGCGTACGAGACGTGGTGCGGCCAGTCGACGCCCAGGGCGTGCGCCGAGCGGCGCAGCCGGGCGACCTCGCCGACGGGCGCGGTGGGGAGCGTCCGCAGGATCCCGGTGCCGGCGGCGGTCATCAGGTCGGCGGCGGCCATGCCGGTCAGGAGCGAGATCTGGGCGTTCCAGCGTTCGGCCGGCAGCGGGGCACGGTAGGCCAGGGCGTACGTGTGGTCCCGCTCGACGACCTCCTGCTCGGGCACGTTGAGGGAGATCCCGCCGCGTTCCGCTTCCAGGGCCTCACGGAGCGAGCCGACGACCTCGAGCAGGGCGAGCGGTTCCTCGGCCGCGCCCGCGTCGATCAAGGCCTGCACGCCGGCGTAGTCGAGCTTGGCGCGGCTGCGGACGAGGGCCCGGCGCACGTCGGTGGCGACGCGGCGGCCCTCCGCGTCGAGGTCGATCCGCCACAGCAGCGCGGGGCGCGGCTCGCCGGGCAGCAGGCTCGCGGCGCCCTCGGACAGGACGGCGGGGTGGAGGGGGACCTTGCCGTCGGGGAAGTAGAGGGTGAGGACCCGGCGGTGGGCCTCGGCGTCGAGCGCGGAACCGGGGGCGACGAAGGCGGCCACGTCGGCGATCGCGTAGTGCACGCGGTAGCCGCCGTCGGCGCGGCGGGCCAGGTGCATGGCCTGGTCGAGGTCGGTGGAGGTCGGCGGGTCGATCGTGAAGAACGGGATGTCGGTGGCGTCGTGGCCGGGGAGGCGGGGCGCCTTGGCCACCACCTCCGCCTCGGCGAGGACGTCCGGCGGGAAGGCGTCGGGGATCGCCGGCTCGGTACGCAGTGCGCGGAGCGCGGCCCGCAGGGGAGCCTCGGCTGCGCAGGTCACGTGGATGTGGCGGCGGGGCATGGACCGAGCGTATGGCGGGGGGCGGGGCCCGGCACTTTGTAGGCTGAACGCTCTGGGGCCGCACCCCCAGCCCCTGAACGTACGAAGGAGAACCACCGTGCTCGTGCTGTTGCCGCCGTCGGAGGGTAAGGCCGCGTCGGGGCGCGGGGCGCCGCTCAAGCCGGAGTCCCTGTCGCTGCCGGGCCTGGCCGGGGCACGGGCGGCGGTCCTCGACGAACTGGTCGAGCTGTGCGCCGCCGACGAGGAGAAGGCGCGCGAGGTGCTCGGGCTGAGCGAGGGGCTGCGCGGCGAGATCGCCAAGAACATCGAGCTGCGGACGGCGGGCGCCCGGCCGGCCGGCGAGATCTACACGGGGGTGCTGTACGACGCGCTGGGCCTGGCCACGCTGGACGCGGCGGCCCGGAAGCGCGCTCGGGCGTCGCTCCTGGTGTTCTCGGGGCTGTGGGGTGCGGTGCGGGTGGACGACCGGATTCCGTCGTACCGCTGCTCGATGGGCGTGAAGCTGCCGGGGCTCGGAGCGCTGGGCACGCACTGGCGGGGCGCGATGGCGACCGTGATGCCGGAGGCGGCGGGGGACGGCCTCGTCCTGGACCTGCGGTCCTCGGCGTACACGTCGGCCTGGCGGCCCAAGGGCGAGGTGGCGGCGCGGACGGCGACGGTGCGGGTGCTGCACGCGCCGACGCGGAAGGTGGTCAGCCACTTCAACAAGGCGACCAAGGGGCGGATCGTGCGCAGCCTCCTGGAGGCCGGCGCGGCTCCGAAGGACCCGGTGGAGCTGGTGGAGGCGCTGAGGGATCTGAAGTACGTGGTGGAGGAGGGGGAGGGGAAGCAGGCGGGGGTGCTGGACGTGCTGGTGGACGAGATCCACTAGGGGTCGGTGCCAGGGGCGGAGCACACGGGCCGGGCACACAGGGCCGAGCACCCGGGCGCCGGGAAGGCGTGCGCCGGGAAGGCGTGCGCTGGGCACGCGTGCGCCGGGCACGGCGTCCCCGGCGCACGGGCCGGGCACGGCGGATGGACCTGACCTCACGCGCGTTGCACGGTGCGCAACGCTCGTTGCGCAGGTTGTCGCACGCGGGCAGGATGACGTCCATGACCTCCGCGCTGCGCTCCGTCCTCGACCTCGCCCCCGTCGTCCCGGTGGTGGTGATCGAGGACGCCGCCGACGCCGTACCGCTCGCCCGTGCCCTGGTCGCGGGTGGTCTGCCCGCGATCGAGGTGACGCTGCGGACCCCCGCCGCCCTCGACGCCGTGCGCGCGATCGCCGCCGAGGTGCCGGACGCCGTCGTCGGCGCGGGCACCGTCATCTCCCCCGCGGGCGTCGCGGACGCGGTCGGCGCGGGAGCGCGCTTCCTGGTGAGCCCCGGCTGGACCGAGAGCCTGCTGGACGCCATGCGGGCCTCCGGTGCGCCGTTCCTGCCGGGGGTGTCCACCACCTCGGAGGTCGTGGCGCTCCTCGAGCGCGGGGTGCGCGAGATGAAGTTCTTCCCTGCGGAGGCGGCGGGCGGCGTTCCGTATCTGAAGTCGCTCTCCGGCCCGCTCCCCCAGGCCCGGTTCTGCCCGACCGGCGGCATCTCCCTGAACTCGGCCCCGTCGTACCTCTCGCTTCCCAACGTGGGATGTGTCGGCGGTACGTGGATGCTGCCCGCCGACGCCCTCGCGGCCCGCGACTGGGCGCGCGTGGAGTCCCTGGCGCGCGAGGCGGCGGGGCTGCGCGCTCGCTGACGGGGCGCCAGGAGCGCCGCGTCAGGAGAGCGTGAGACCCACGTGGTCGACGACGGGGCGGTACCCGAGCCGCCGGTACAGCGCGTTGCTCGTGGGGTTGGCGACGTCGGTGAAGAGCAGCACCTGCTCGGCGCCCTCGTCCAGGGCCGTCCGGCTGACCGCGGTGGTGACGGCGGCGGCGTATCCCCGACCACGCCGCTCGGCGGGCGTGAACACGGATGAGATCCGGGCCTGACCCGCGACGACCGGCGTGACGCCCGCCATCGACACCGGCCCGGCGTCCTCGGTCTCCCAGAGGTGGAGCCTGCCTTCGGCGACCCGGGCCTCGACGTTCGGGGTGTAGTCGACGTCGCCGTCCTCGCCGATGTCACGGGCGTAGTGCCGCATCCACTCCACGGCGAGCGGGATGTCCGCGACGCCCGCCCTCCGCGCCCGGCCCGGCGGCGCGGGATCCGGCGGCGTGAGCCCGCCGAGCCGGTGGAGCCTCATCCGGCGCGTGGTCGTCCAGGACCGGCCGGACCCCCGGCACAGCTCCCCGGCGAACGCCTCGGCCGTCTCCGCCTCCCCGCGCACTGCCCTCACCTCGGCCACGCCCGGGAGGACGTGCGCCAGAGCCCGGGCGGCCGTCTCCGGCATCGGGCCGAGCGCCGGCTCGTCGCACCGCGTGAGGAGGAAGGCGCCCGTGACCCGGTCGCCTTCCGGCTCGGTCCACCAGCCGTACCGCGTGAACGCGAGGGGCCGCCTGAGAGCGCCCTCGCTGATGGTCAGCAGCATGGTGGAGCGCGCGGGGTCGGCGGCGAAGTAGCCGTCGGCCTCGGACCGGAAGGCGGCGGCGTCCTCGGTGATGTGCCATGTCATGGCGACGATGCTGCTACGGACGCGGGTGCGGGGCCACGGAATTCCGTGGCCCCGCACCCGCGGGTCCGCTCAGGTCACCTCAGGTGCGAGGTGTCGTTCAGGAGCCGTACGGAGGCGTTGCCGTCCGCGTAGTACGCCACGGCCGACAGCGAGGCAGCCGAGAGCTCCATCCGGAACAGCGACTCCGGCGGGGCGCCGAGGGCGAGGCGCACCAGCGTCTTCACCGGCGTGACGTGCGTGACAAGGAGGACGGTCCGGCCGGCGTACGCGGCGGTCAGCCGGTCCCGGGTCGCCGAGACGCGGCGCGCCACGGTCGCGAAGCTCTCGCCGCCGCCGGTCGGGGCGGCCTTGGGCGAGGCGAGCCAGGCGTCCAGGTCGTCGGCGTACCGCTCCCGCACCTCGGCGAAGGTCAGTCCCTCCCAGGCACCGAAGTCGGTCTCGCGCAGCCCGTCCTCGATCCGTACGTCGAGTCCGAGGCGGGCGGCCACGGCCTCGGCGGTCTGCCGGCACCGCCTGAGCGGCGAGCTGACGATGTCCTGGATCGTGCCGCGCGCGGCGAGCGCGGCGGCGACGGCGTCGGCCTGACGCAGCCCGGCGGCGGACAGCTCGGGGTCGGAACCCCCGCTCCCGGAGAACCGCTTCTCGGGCGTGAGCGCGGTCTCGCCATGCCGGAGCAGGACGAACGTGGCCGGCGCCCCCATGTCGGGAGCCCCCCACCCGGGCGCGGCGGGCGCGGCCGGTGCGGGCTCGTGGCCGCGGACGCCGGCCTCGGCCTCGAAGTCGCCGCTCGCCGCGGACTCGCGCTCGGCCGTGGCGGCGGCCGCGAGGGAGGCGCGGGCCTGCGCCGCGACCGCCTCTTCGGCGGCGAACAGACCGTCACCGGCCGGGGCACCCGCACCGGCGGAGCCCGTGCGGGTGCCGGAGGACGTACCCGTACCGGAGCCGGTACCCGAACGCGCGCCGGACGACGCACCCGCGCCGAAGCCGGTGCTCGTGCCTGTACCCGTACCCTCGCCGAAGCCCGTACCCGTGCCTGTGCCCGTGCCCGTGCCCGCGCCTGCCAGTGCCGCTCTCGCGCGGGCCGCGCCCGCCGCCGCGTCGCCGGGAGGACCCGCGGGCGCCGCGCTGCGCGCCGCCGAGGCGTCCAGGGCCGCCGAGGACGCCGAAGGCTCCCACTGCCGGCCGCGCTTGCCCGCGTCCATCGCCTCGTTCGCGAGCCGGTCCGCGTGCTTGTTCTTCTCGCGCGGGATCCACTCGTAACGGACCTGGTGCGCGGGGAAGACCCGGGACGCCTCCGCCGCGAGCGGCTTCATGTCCGGGTGCTTGATCTTCCAGCGGCCGGACATCTGCTCGACGACCAGCTTGGAGTCCATCCGGACGTGCACCGCGGCGTCGGGGAACAGCTCACGCGCCGCCTTCAGCCCGGCCACCAGGCCCTTGTACTCGGCGACGTTGTTCGTGGCGACCCCGATGTACTCGGCGCGCTCCGCGAGCGTCTCGCCGGTCGCCGGGTCCAGGACGACCGCGCCGTATCCGGCGGGCCCCGGGTTCCCCCGGGATCCCCCGTCGGCCTCGACGACGACTTCCCTGACGGCCGTCATTACAGGCCGGACTCCGAGGTGCGAACCAGGATCCGACGGCAGTTCTCGCACCGCACGACGGTGTCCGCGGCGGCCGCCCGGACCTCGTTCAGCTCGGTGATGTTCAGCTCGATGTGGCAGCCCTCGCACTTGCGCTGGTACAGCCGCGCCGCGCCGACACCGCCCTGCTGCTCGCGCAGCTTCTCGTAGAGCTTCAGCAGGTCGGCCGGGACGGAACCGGCCACGAGCTCGCGCTCCTTGCCGACCGACGCCGCCTCGGTGTCCAGCTCGCTCTGCGCGGCGTCGCGGCGCGCGGTCGCGTCGTCGGCCTTGGCCTGGACGGCGGAGGCGCGCTCGGTCAGCTCGGCGACCCGCTCGGTCGCCGACTCACGGCGCTCCATGACCTCGAGGACGATGTCCTCCAGGTCGCCCTGGCGCTTGGCGAGCGAGGTGATCTCGCGCTGGAGGTTCTCCAGGTCCTTCGGGGAGGAGACGGCTCCGGAGTCCAGGCGCTGCTGGTCCCGCGCTGCGCGCTGGCGGACCTGGTCGACGTCCTGCTCGGCCTTGGTCTGCTCGCGGGCGCAGTCGCTCTCCTCGGTCTGCGCGGCGACGAGCAGGTCGCGCAGCTGCGTCAGGTCCTTGTTCAGCGACTCGATCTCGGCGTGCTCGGGCAGCGACCGGCGCTTGTGGGCGAGCTGCTGGAGACGGACGTCCAGGGCCTGGACGTCGAGGAGTCGGATCTGGTCGGCGGGCGCGGCGTTCAGTTGGGGGCTCCAGGGGAGGTGTGATGGGAGGACCAGGGGTCGGTGACCGTCTTCGAGACGTGGACACGCAGGTCCCAGCCGTGGCGGTCGGAAATCTCGTCGAGCTGCGCGGCGGCCTGCTCGCACCAGGGCCATTCGGTGGCCCAGTGGGCGGCGTCGACCAGGCCGATCGGCGCGTGCTGGGTGGCCTCGGACACCGGGTGGTGGCGCAGGTCGGCGGTGAGGAAGGCGTCCACGCCCGCGGCCCGTACGGCGTCGAAGAGGCTGTCGCCCGAGCCGCCGCTGACCGCGACCCGGCGGACGGTCATCCCCGGGTCTCCGGCGACCCGGATGCCCTGCGCGGTGGCGGGCAGCCGCTTGGCGGCGCGGGCCGCGAACTCGGCCAGCGTCTCGGGGTGGTCCAGCTCGCAGATCCGGCCGAGGTTGTTCTCGGGGACCAGGGGGCCGGTGATCCGAAGGTCGAGGGCGCCGGCGAGGGCGTCCGAGACTCCGGGGTCGGCGGTGTCGGCGTTGGTGTGCGCCACGTGCAGGGCGATGTCGTGCTTGATCAGCGTGTGCACGACGCGGCCCTTGAAGTGCGAGGCCGCGACCGTCGTCGTACCCCGCAGATAGAGGGGGTGGTGGGTGACGATCAGATCGGCGCCGAGCGCGATCGCCTCGTCGGCGATCTCCTGGACGGGGTCGACCGCGAAGAGGACGCGGGTGACCTCGGCGTCGGGGTCGCCGCAGACCGTGCCGACGGCGTCCCACTGCTCCGCCCGCTCGGGCGGCCAGAGAGCGTCGAGCGCGGCGATGACTTCAGACAGACGGGGCACGGAGGCAAGGCTACCTGGCCTGCGTGCCGCGCCGTCCTGCCTGTGGACAACCCCGACGGGCCACCGCACCCCACCGTCGCGCGTTCGGTCGTCGCCGCGCGTTCGGTCGTCGCCGCGCGTTCGGTCGTCGCCGCGCGTTCGCATCGTCGTCGCGCGTTCGGTCGTCGTCGCGTGATCGCTCATGCGCCTCGTCGCGCGATCGCGTCGTCGCTCGTGCGCGACTGCGCGTCGTTCTTTCTCGACGAGGTCGGCGCGCAGGTCGTCGACCCCCTGGTTCGCGGGCCGGGGCAGACCCGCGTCCCCGAGGATCGTGCCGATGAAGGACGCCTTGGCGTGGAGGCGGATCTTGCCCGGGAGGTAGCGGACCATCGAGGCGGACGGCTTGTCCGGGCCGATGTCCGTGCCCGGCCGCTTCGCCTTCGTCTCGTACGCGGCGAGCTTCGCCTTCGCGTCGGCGGTCCTGTCCAGGGCCGCGGCGTTCAGGACGTGGTTCTCCTTCCAGGTGAGGCCGGGGCGGATGGAGAAGACGGTGGGGCGATCTTCGACAGCTCGTCGTACGTGTCCGGGGCGCTCAGCCAGCTGCCGAGGATCAGGACGGGCTCCAGATTGGCGATCGCCTCGAGGTTGAGGTTGTTGAGGGTGCCGACGGACTTGGGGCTCCGGCGTCCTTCTTCAGATACGTGGGGATGCCATCGTCCCCCTCGGGAAGGGCGTATCCGACGGGCTAGATGCCGAGCGAGACGACGTTGCCGGGCTCGCCGACGTCGAGGACGACGACCCTCTTCGTCGCCGCGGAGATCTCGGTCGTGCCGAGCGCGTGGGTGAGGGTGCGCGGGAACCGGCCGGCTTGGCGTCCGCACCCATGGCCTCGGTCTCGGCGGCCGCGTCGCCGAAGTCCTTGCCGCCCGTGGCGACGTCCTTCTTGGAGGCGCCCTCCTTCTTCCCGGAGGCGGCGCGCGACGTGTCGTCACCGTTTCCGCAGGCCGCGAGGGAGAGAGCGACGGCGAGTGCGACGGCGGAGGGACGTGGGGATTCTCCTGTACGGGCACCGGGACGGCGGCTCGGACCCCAGGTGGAACCGGCGCGCGAGCGACGCGCGAGCCGGTCCGCGGCCGGATCACAGGCCGGGCCAGGACCCCCTACGCACCCGGTCCGGGAGAGGCGTTACGCAGGCCCCATACCCGGAGTCACAGGCTCCACTTAGGATCGCCTTACCTTGAGCACCACTCACCTCTCCAGCACAACCGGCTCCCTACCCTCAGCAGAATCGATTCACGGCCACCCTTATGTGTGAAGTGACCGGGCTCGTGTTGTTCGGCAGGAAGTGCGAAAACTAGCTTCGGTGGCCGGAGGTGACGAGTCGATGACAGCCTGTGCCATCGAGGAGACGACGAACGACGACGGCGCGGTGCGGCCGGCGCGGTTCACGATCACGGCGAACGGGGCGTACGCGGCGCGGCTCGCCGGCACGGGGGACGCCCTGTACGCGGAGCGCTGGACGCTGGACGGGCCGGAGCCGTACGCCGTACCGCTGCCGCTCGACCAGCCCGAGGAGTCCCACACCCAGCTGCTTCCGCTCGCGGACGGACGGGTGTTGATCGGCCGCCGGGTGGACGGCCGCCGGCACACGTTCTCCCTGCTGTACCCGACGGGCCCGAGGACGGGTCAACTCCCCCTGGGGGCGGTCGAGTCCGACGAGCTGGTCCTTCTGCCGCCCTCCCCGGACGGCATCTGCGCGTACGCGATGTGCGTCGGCGCGGCCACCACCACGATCTGGCTGGTGGCGGGCGGGGCGTTCGGTCCGGAGCAGGTCGCTGAGGTCAAGGGCCGCTGTACGGGCGGCGTCTGGCTGGACCGTACGGGACGGATGCTCGCCCTCGACCGCAGCCTCGGCGACGGACCGGTGAAGGCGGTGGCGGTCGACCTGGAGCGCGGGGGCGAGGTGACGCCGCTGCTCCAGATCACCGAGGAGAGCAACGACCGGCTGCTGACGGCCGATCCGGACAGCGGACTGCTCCTCATCCGCTCCGACGCCCCCTCCCCCGGCCACGAGCGGCTCGGCTGGGGCGTGCTCGGCAGTCTGCTGCCGGTCCGGTTCCCCGAGTGCCTGCGGCTCGATGACGCTGCGGTGACCCCGTTCGCCGTGCAGCCGGGGCAGGTACTGCTGCCGGAGAGCTGCGCGGTGGCGCTGCGGATCGACGCGGCGGCCGGGAGCTGGGTCGGGATGTGGCGCCCCGCGGGGCGCCGGATGCACCAGCTTGCGGCTCCGGTGGGCTGGCTGGCAGGGTCGGGGGTGTGGACCGCGGAGGGCGTGCTGAGACTTCCGTACACGACCTCGGAGACGCCCTGCGGTCTCGTCGGTCTCGACGTCCCGCCGGACCCCGAGCCGGCCGAGGTCACGGTCGGCGTCGAGCCGCGCGTGTGCCGCCCGGTCCCGCTCCAGCAGGCGCCCCTCGCAGACCGTAAGGCCGCTGGTTAGACTCTCGGCCGCACGACAACAGCGATCATTACGGGGTGAGTTCCACCATGTCGGAAGCGCGTACGGACGGCACGGAGCCGCAGGGCTCCGGAAAGCACCGGGGCGAGGCGTCGCCGTCGGAGGACTCGACGTCCTCCCCGCACGGCCGCCACCGCCGCGACGCGGGGCAGTAGTCGACGCCGAGCAGTAGTCGACGCCGAGCAGCGGTCGAGGCTGCGCAGGCTCGGCTCGGCGCAGGCTCGGCTCGGCGCAGTGGTCACGGAGCGGTACGGGCCGAGCGGTACACGTCAGGCGGTACACGTCAGGCGGTACACGCCGGGCGGTTATCGCGACCACGCCGAAACAGCCCCGGGGAATCCCCGGGGCTGTTCGCGTCTCCCGCGTCTCCCGCGCCTCAGCCCCGCTTCAGGCCCAGGACCTCCGCCGCCGCGAACGTCTCGCCCGCCGGGCGCGACGCGTAGTGCGGGGACAACAGCCCGTCGAGCTCCTCGTACGTGAACGCGTCCTTCGCGGTGTCGAACTTCGCCGCCACCCTCGGGCGTTCCACGATCGCGACCATCCCGCCGTGCACGACGAGCAGTTGACCGTTGACGGCCGCCGCGGCCGGGGACGCCAGATATCCCACGACCGGTGCGACGTGCTCCGGCGCCAGCGCGTCCAGCTCGCCCTCCGTCGGCTCGGCGAAGCCCGCGAAGACGTCCTCCGTCATCCGGGTCCGCGCCCGCGGGCAGATCGCGTTCGCCGTCACGCCGTACTTCGCGAGCGCGAGCGCAGTCGACGTGGTGAGCCCCACGATCCCGCCCTTGGCCGCCGCGTAGTTCGGCTGGCCGGCGGAGCCCGCGAGGAACGCCTCCGACGAGGTGTTGACGATCCGGCCGTACACACCGGACTCCCCCGCCTTCGCCCGCCCCCTCCAGTGCACCGCCGCGAAGTGCGTGGTGTTGAAGTGGCCCTTCAGATGGACCCGGATCACCGAGTCCCACTCGTCCTCGCTCATCGAGAAGACCATCCGGTCCCGCAGGATGCCCGCGTTGTTGACCAGGATGTCCAGCTTCCCGAACTCGCCCACCGCCAGGTCCACCAGGCCCCGCGCCGCTTCGAAGTCGGCGACGTCGCCGAGGTGCGCGACGGCCCGGCCGCCCGCCGCGCGGATCTCCGCGGCGACCTCCTCGGCGGGGGTGGCGGACGCCTCGCCGGAGCCGTCGCGCCCCGGCTGCCCGTAGTCGTTGACGACGACGGCCGCACCCAGCCGGGCGAGCTCCAGCGCCTCGGCCCGGCCCAGGCCCCGGCCCGCGCCGGTGACGATCGCGGACAGTCCCTCAAGAGGGAGTGACATCGGTTCGCGTCCTCTCAGATCTCGATGCAGGTGCGCAGCGCGACACCCGTCCGCATCTGCTCCAGCGCCTCGTTGATCCCGGAGAGCGGCACCCGGTGGGTGATCAGGGACTCCAGGTCGATCCGGCCGGCCCGCCAGAGCGCGATGGCCCGCTCGTACGAGCGCAGCACGTCACCGCCCCCGTACATCGACGGCAGGATGCGCTTCTCGTCGAAGAACAGCTCGAACATGTTGAGCTGCAGGTAGTCGTCGAGCGCGCCCGCGCCGACGACGCAGAGCGTGCCGCCGCGCCGGGTCGTCTCGTACGCGGTCCGGGCGGTCGCGGACCTGCCGACGACCTCGAAGACGTAGTCGAAGCCCTCTCCCGCGGTGATGCGCTGCTTGGCGTCGGCGAGCGCGTCGGGGGCGACCGCCTCGGTGGCGCCGAAGCGCAGGGCGGCGTCGCGCCGGGACTCGACCGGGTCGACGGCGACGATCTGGGCGGCTCCCTGGAGCTTGGCGCCCTGGATCGCGGAGATGCCGACGCCGCCGCAGCCGATGACCGCGACCGAGGAACCGGCCTCCACCTTCGCCGTGTTGATGGCCGCGCCGAGCCCGGTGGTGACGCCGCAGCCGATGAGGGCGGCGATGTCGAAGGGCACGTCGTCGGGGATCGGGACGGCGCAGCCGGCGTCCACGACGACCTCCTCGGTGAACGTGCCGGTCCCCGCGAAGCCGAAGACCTCCCCTCCGGGCCTTCGGAAGTTGGGGGTGCCGGCGTTCATGAACCCGGCCAGGCAGAGCTGGGTCTGGCCGCGCTTGCAGGCGGGACACGCCCCGCAGGCGGGCAGCCAGCAGAGCAGCACCCGCTGCCCTTCGCCGAGCCCGGTGACGCCGTCGCCGACGTCGATGATCTCGCCCGCGCCCTCGTGGCCGGGGATGAAGGGGGCGGGCTGCGGGAGCACGCCGCTCATGGCGGAGACGTCGGAGTGGCACAGTCCGGTCGCCCTGACCCGTATCTTCACCTTGCCGGGGCCGAAGCCCACCGCCTCGACGTCGTCGAGGACCTCCAGTTTGTCCTGGCCGATCTCGTGCAGTACGGCTGCGCGCATGGTGCGGGCTCCAATCACGAATGTTCGACGAGGGTGTCGGCGAGCACGGGAGCGTCCTCGCGCTCCACGGCGGTGACCGACACCTGGACGCGGCCGTCCCCGGTCCACATCCGGATACGCAGGGTCTCGCCCGGGAAGACGATCCCGGCGAATCGGGTGCGGTACGAGCGGACGCGGGCGACGTCGCCGCCGAGCACCGTGTCCACCACCGCCTTGAGGGTCATGCCGTACGTGCAGAGTCCGTGGAGGATCGGCCGGTCGAAGCCGGCGAGCTCGGCGAACTCGGGGTCGGCGTGGAGGGGGTTCCAGTCGCCGGAGAGCCGGTAGAGCAGCGCCTGGTCCTCCCGTACGGGCCGCTCGACGGTCTTGTCGGGGTCGCGGTCGGGGAGTTCGAGGCGCTCGGAGGGTCCGCGGTCGCCGCCCCAGCCACCCTCTCCCCGTACGAAGATCTGCGCGTCGCTGGTCCACAACGGTCCGTCGTCGTCGGCGACCTCGGACCGCAGTACGAGGACGGCCGCCTTGCCCTTGTCGTGGACGGCGGCGACCCGGGAGGTGGTGACGGCCCTGCCCTGCGCGGGGAGCGGCCGGTGGAGGGTGATCGCCTGGCCGCCGTGGAGGACGGCGGCGAGGTTCACCTCGACGCCGGGCGCGGAGAGCCCGCCGACGACTCCCATGCCGGCGCCGGCGACGGTGGCGAAGCTGGGCAGGACGTGGAGCCTGGATTCGAGGGTGTAGCGGAGCTCGTCGGGGTCGGTCGCCGGGGTACCGGCGCCCAGTCCCAGGTGGTAGAGCTGGACGTCCTTGTGGCCCCAGGTGATCTCGGCGCTGCGGGGCTCGGCGGCGACGGCCTTGGCGGCATCAATGGGCATGGGGATGCTGCTCCTTGGAGATCCGTGAGGATCCTCGACGAGTGGAAGACCTCGGTGCGGCCGTCCGCACCGTCGGCCGCACCGAGGCCGTGCGGGACCGTCCCGTACACGCCCGTTCTAGAACGCGTTCTAGGTCGGTGATCCTCATGTATAGCCGAGCGGGAGTGAGTTGAGAACCCCCTGGGGGAGCCCTGCCTGACGGTATGTCAGTTCCGGTTCATCCGGGCTGCCGCCTCGGCGGGACAGGACATTTGTCCCTGCGAGGTCCGTACATCCACTCCTGCCGCGGGAGGGGTGGCGGTCCGTAGCTTCGATGGCATGACGAACGAGCCCGCGGTGGTCTTCGAGGCCACGACCAAGACGTACGGCGGCGTGTGCGCCGTGGACCGCATCGACCTGACCGGCGGTCTCGTGCCGTCGATCGGCCAGGACGGTGTGAGGAGGGGGACCATGCGCAGGAAGGGGAAGAAGGAGTGGGGAGCCGAGGGGATGGGCCCGCCCAACAGACTGTCGATGGTGCCCTGGCTGCTCATGGGCATGGGAGCGGTGTCCCACCTGATTCAGGGCAAGTCGTCCAACCCGTTGATCACCGGCCTGGGACTGCTGGCCTTCAACTCCCTCTACATCTCCGTCGTCTTCCGGGCCTTCGACCGCAGGAAACGCGAATCCGCCCTCACATGGTGGCTGCTGGCCGCGATGGCGGCCGTCACCCTCGGGCTGGGCATCGCCTACGGCGGTCCGTACCTCCTCTACTTCCCGCTGCTCGGCCTCGCCACCGGATCGGTCACCCGCGGCCGACGGCTCCCGCAGGTGGTCTTCCCCCTCAGCGTGACGGCGGCCGTGGTCGCGGGGATACGGGACGGCTGGGGCGCGATCAACGTGGCCTACGGCACGTTCATCTCGGCGATGGTGACGGCCGCCATCCTCGCCCTGTCGGAGACGGTCCGGGAACTGCGCGCGACACGGCAGGAACTGGCGAGGACGGCCGTCGAGAAGGAGCGGCTGCGGTTCTCCCGGGACCTGCACGACCTGCTCGGCCACACGCTCTCCGTGATCGTGGTGAAGTCGGAGGCGGCCCGCAGGCTCGCCCCGCGCGACGTCGACGCCGCGCTCGCGCAGGTCGCCGACATCGAGTCCGTGGGACGCCAGGCCCTCACGGAGATCCGCGAGGCCGTCACGGGCTATCGCGAGGGCAGCCTCGCCACCGAGCTGGACCGGGCCCGCGACGCACTGTCGTCGGCCGGCATAGAGGCTGTGGTCCGACAGTCGGGCCCGCCCCTGGAGAGCGCGACGGAGGCGCTGCTGAGCTGGGTCGTACGTGAGTCGGTCACCAACACGCTGCGGCACAGCGGCGCGACCCGCTGCACGATCGACGTCGGCGGCACCCCCGACCGGGTCCGACTCACCGTTGTGGACAACGGCCACGGTGCCTCACCCGGCACCACGGGCAGCGGCCTGAGAGGCCTGCGCGAGCGCCTTGCGACCGTCGGCGGCACCCTCGACTCGGGACCGGCCCCCCGCGGTGGGTTCCGCGTCAGCGCCGAACTCCCCGTGGGGTCCGGGACGTCAGGGGAAGCGGTGCAGCCGTGCTGACGTGCGACGCCGACTGCCGGGTCATCCGCCGAACGCGCCCCCACGGGGCGCCCGATCTACGCTGTTTCTCGTGAACGAGATGCCGCAGGACCACCGCCCGGCGAAGTCCGTGAGAGTCCTCCTCGCCGAGGATCAGGGCATGATGCGGGGCGCGCTCGCGCTGCTGCTCGGTATGGAGCCCGACCTCGAGGTCGTCGCCCAGGTGGGCCGGGGCGACGAGATCGTGGACGCGGCGCTGAAGAGCCGGCCGGAGGTCGCGCTCCTGGACATCGAACTGCCCGGGCGCTCGGGTCTCGACGCCGCCGCGGACCTTCGCGACGAGGTCCCCGACTGCCGGGTCCTCATCCTCACGACCTTCGGCCGCCCCGGCTACCTCCGTCGCGCGATGGAGGCGGGTGCGGCGGGCTTCCTGGTGAAGGACGGTCCCGTCGAGGAACTGGCGAACGCCATCCGCCAGGTCCTCCGCGGCGAGACGGTCATCGACCCGGCCCTCGCCGCGGCCGCCCTCAGCGCGGGCCCGAACCCTCTGACAGCGCGCGAACGGGACGCCCTGGCGGCCTCGGTGGACGGCGCGACGATCGCGGACATCGCGAGGACCCTCCACCTCTCGGAGTCGACCGTCCGCAACTACCTCTCCTCGGCGATCGGCAAGACGGGCACCCGCAACCGCATGGAAGCGGTCCGGGCGGCGCGCCGCCAGGGGTGGCTGTAGGACCCGTGCCCGCCCGACCCACGGCATGGATCGGGCCGGGCACCAGCGCGCAAGCGAGGGTGCCCGGCCCGACGAGGCCGGTTCCGGTCAGGAGCCGATCTGAGCCTCGATCTGGTTCTCGTTGTTCATCGCACCGACCCAGATCCGTACGTCGGCGACCTTGGCCGGCAGGAAGTGCTTCCACGCCGCGCCGGTCATACCCTTGCCGACGGCGAGTTCGCCGGTGCCGGCCTGGGCGGTGTACGCCTTCCAGTCGCCGTTCTGCGAGCTGCCGACTCGAAGCGCGATCTCACCGCTCTGGGCGTCGAAGATCCCCGTCAGACGGACGGTGGCCCCGAGGACAGCCTCGGAGTCCGACTGCACCGCCGAGAAGGTTCCGTCGCTGTTCAGCCGACCGAAGAACCAGTAGCCGACCGGGACGGTCTCCTCCTCCATGGTGTCCTCGTTGAGGACCGTCTTGCTGCCGGTCTTCTTGAACCAGAGGCCCCAGGAAGAGCCGTCCGCCGTGCGCTGGCCGACCACCTGGCCGACGTAGCCGTCGGCCTTCCCCAGCGCCTTGTCGCGGTCGACCGCCACCTGCGTCGACACCGTGAACGAACCCATGTCGTCGACGACCGGGCCCGCGGTGGTGGCCGCGTCGTCCACGCCGTCGAGGACGATCTCCTCGCCGGAGACGGCCGCGCCGCCCGCCAGGGTCAGCGCACGGCCGTAGCCCGACGTGGAGTCGGCGACGGAGGTACCGGAGGCGCCGGTGGCGGACCAGTCGGCGACCAGCTCCACGCCCGTCATGCCGCCGGGCAGTGTGAGCCGGGCCTCCTCGGCGATCTCGGAGTCGTTGAGGGTGCGCTGCCAGGCGGCGACCTCGTCGATCGATCCCTTCCAGTAGTCGTAGTACGCGCCGCGCCACCAGACGCGCCCGACCTGAAGCCGGCCGGTCGACACCCACGACTGGGCGACGGTGTCCGTGCCCTGGAGCTCACCGTTGACGTAGAGCTTGATCACCTTGGCGTCGTTGTCGTAGACGGCGGCCAGATGCGTCCAGACGCCCAGCACCGCCGGGCGCTTGGACTGAACGATCTGGTTGCTGATGTCGCCGTCCGTCGCGTCCTTCGGCGAGGTGCGCAGCTCCCACTTCTTCGAGTCCGACCGGTAGCCGAGGTAGAAGGCGCTGTACCAGGCGGGCGTCATGCTTCCGTCCTGGCTGAGGGCCGTGTTGGTGCGAGTGCCGTCCTCCAGACGGACCCAGGTGGAGACGGTGTACGACGATCCGGTGCCGACGACAGGGCCGCCGGTGGCGGCGTAGCCGTTGGTGCCGTCGAAGCCGAGCCCCTTGTCCGTCACCGGGGTCGCCAGCGGCGCTCCCTGGTCGTCGTGGGTGATCAGGCCGCGGCGGCCACGGTCGTCCCTGTTCACCCCGCCGGTCAGCGTGGCGTTGGAGGCTCCGCCCGTCGGGGCGCTGTCCACGGCCGCGCCGGAGCTCTCGGCGAAGTTCCAGCGGCCGACGGGGTCGGCGCCGGTCGCGACCTTGAACGAGACCGCCTTGGTGGAACCGGCGCGGCCCAGGGTGTCCTTGGCCCGCACCTCCAGGACGTACGTCCCCGAGGACGGCGGCTTGACGGTCGCCTTCAGGACTCCGGCGGCGAGTGTCGTCCATGTGGTGGTGGGGGCCAGCCGGTACTCGTACTGCTTGTTGGTGTCGCCGGCGGCGGGGCCGAAGGTGAAGTCACCGGCCACGCCGGGAGCCCCGGCGGCCGTGCAGTTGTTGGGCAGGCACTCGAGGTACGGACCGTTGAACGTCACCGTGGGGGCCTTGGGAGCGGTGGCGTCGACCTTGAAGTAGCAGTACGGCATGTAGGCCGAGGAACCCGCGTGGGAACCGCTGTCGTAGAACACCTGGGTCAGCGTGGTGTACCGGTGGAGCGGCCCTTCGGTGAGAGTGGTGCCCCACGAGTGCGTGACCTTGACGTTGTCACCGACGAAGTTGGCGCCACTGGGAATGGGGACGCCGGACTGTGTCCAGGTGCCGTCAGCGGCTTGCTTCTCGACACGGAACCACGCCTTCAGCTTGGCGCCCGACTCACCGCCGGCGGCGGTCTGGGGCGTCGAGGTCAGCGTCGGGGTCGGGTCGGAGACGATCGTCGGGTCGGCGGCGTTGGCGCTGCAGACCGTGCCGGATCCGCCCACGATACCGACGCCGGTCGGTGACGCCGGAAGTGCGACGTAGTCGACCCGGAGCACGGCGTCGTTCTTGAACCGCTTCCAGGCCGAGGTGTCCGACTCGTCGTTGGCGCGCACTTCCAGCGTGAGCCGCGAGAACTTGCCCGCCGCGAAGTCGCGCACGGTCGGCGTGAGGTTCTCGTTGGGCTCCTCCGGGTTGTCGTTGAACTCGATGGGAGCGTCGGGAGAGTCGGGGTCGCAGAGCGAGCCGCGGCCGGCCGAGACCCACCGGTCGACCATCCAGTCCAGCTCCTTGGGCCGGGAGGCCCAGGTCGTGGCGGAGGAGATGTTGTCGGTGCGGACGACATCGACCAGCCGGTCCGCGCACTGGAACGCCCACGGCTCGGTCACCGCGAAGGTCGCGTCGAGGACGCGCTTGCCCTTGAGCTGGTCGGGCGCGAACTCGAAGTAGAGGCGCTGCACATAGCCGGGGCCGCAGTAGTAGCCGTTCCAGCTGCCGCACTTGCCGACACCCTGGCCCTGGTCGTTGTCGCCGTTGCTCCAGCCGTACGACTCGTAGCCGTCGTTGCGCAGCAGTGTCCGCTCCGACTCGCCCCACGTCACCGTCGGGTCGATGAAGAGGGGGTACGCCGAGGTGTCGGTCGTGGCGAGCATGGCAGGGTCCGGTACGACGGACAGGATGCCCGTGGCCAGCTTGACCTGCATCCGCTTGACCTTGTCGCCCTGACCGGGGGCGAGGCCCTTGCCGGACGGCCCCGTCTCGGACGGGTCGGCCGGTGTGCGCGGCTGCGTGGAGTCGGCCGAGGACGGCGACACGGGCGAGGCGGGCGACGCGGGGCTCTGCTTCGCCGCGGTCCCGGCGGAACGCTTCGGCGTCGCCGGTGTCCCGACGGACGAACCCGCCGAGTTCCACATCTGCGCCGGCGGTGCGCGGAAGACCGTCTTCCCGGTCCCGTCGACGGCGCTGAGGTTGCCTGCGGCGCCCTTGCGGATGTCCAGGCCCTTGGCCTTGAGGCCGAAGGTGAGTTCCTTCAGCTTCGGGTTGGCTGCCGCCTTCGGCGTCTTGACCACCAGGACGTGCTGGAAGCTCTCGACGGTGGCGGTGACCTTCAGGTCGACGTCCGGAAGCACCTCACGGTAGAGGGCACTGCTTCCGTCGATGACGGGTGCGGGCAGCTTCCCCTGCTGCCAGCCGAGCTCGAGCGAGCGCCCCTGCTCCTCGATGCTGACGAGCGGGCCCGCGGAGCCCCCGCCCGAGAAGGTCATGACGGCCGAGGCCGCCTTGGGACCGATCGAGCCGTCGGTGCGACGGATGAGCGTCGGGTCCGGCGTCTGCCAGCCCCCACCGGGCTTGGCGACCCGGACCGGGACCGTGGACTGTTCGAGCGTGAAGGTGGAGCCGTCGGGGTTGGCGAACACCGTGCCCCGCTCGGTGCGTTCTCCCTGGACCTCCACGCGCTTGCCCGACTCCTTGGCTTCCGCGAGTGCGCGGTGGCCTTCGTCGAGCTTGGTGTTCTGTGCCGTCGGCGCCTGTGCCGACGGCCCGTTCGCCTGTACCGCCGGCGCCGGAAGACCCAGCGCCATGACGAGTGCCGACAAGGCAATCGTCGAGCTGCGGGCACGCTGACGCGCCCACTGCCTCTTCACCATCCCCACCCCTAGTTATGCAGAAGAACTCAGCAGGTGGGTCACCCAACGGCATCGCGCTTCGCGCAGTCAAGAATGTCGATCGACACGGCGATCGGCCCAGAACCCCCATGAGCAGCGAAACACGCACATGCCGGCGGGCGGCGACGCTCAGCGAAAGGCCTCGATGTCACGGAGCGTGAGGGTCGACGGGCCGACGCCCTCGGAGGCGGAGGACTCACGCTTCCGACAGGCTCCCGGGAATATGCCAACTGTGAGTCCCGCGTTCACCGCGTCGCACCCTGGGGCGCATCCTGGGGCGCATCCGCAAACGGATCCTCGCAATCCGAATGGGGCACCAAGCGTGACCGCCGACCTGCCGGATCGCCTTGTGGGCAAGATCACGCCTCGTTGGGGTGTGTCTTTCCGCCACTCGGCAGCCACAGCAGCATCAGGACCGCCGCCGCGAGCAGGACCCCCGTCGCCGTGCGGAACGCCAGGGCGTAACCCTCCGTCAGGGCGGCGGGACTGGTGGCACCCGCCGTCCGGGCGGCGGCCACCGTGGAGAGGACGGCCAGACCCAGGGCGCCGCCCATCGTGCGGGAGGTGTTGACCAGGCCGGAGACGAGGCCGGCGTCGGCGGGCGCGGCGCCGGAGGTGGCGAGGGTGGCGAGCGGGGTGGTGAGCAGGCCGATGCCGGCCATCATCAGGATGCCGGGGCCCAGGATGGTCGTCAGGAAGGTGCCGTCGGCCGTCATGGTCGACTGCCAGCCGAAGCCGACGGCGGCGACCAGGGCGCCGATGACCGCGAGGTTGCGGGCACCCGTCGTGGGCATCAGCCGGGGCGCCAGCTTGGAGCCCACGATGACGCTGACCGAGCTGGGGATCAGGGCCAGTCCGGCCTGGAGCGGGGTGTAGCCGAGGACGTTCTGGGCGTACACCGTCATGAAGAACCACATGGCGAAGGAGGTGGAACCCGCCAGCAGGATCGACACGTTGGCGGCCGAGACCGCCCGCGAGCGGAAGAGCTTCAGCGGCATCAGCGGGGCCGCCGTCCGCGCCTCGACGGCGACGAAGACCGCGAGGAGTGCGAGGCCCCCGAGCAGCGGAACGAGGGTGGCCGCCGCGCCCCAGCCCACCTCCTCCGTCTGCACGATGCCGTACGCGACGGAGGCGAGGCCGCCGGTCACCAGGACGGCGCCCGGCAGATCGAGCCGCCGGCGGGCGCCGGTGCGGCTCTCGCTCAGCCACAGCGCGGCACCGATCAGGACGAGGACCCCGACGGGGACGTTGATGAGGAGCACCCAGCGCCAGGAGAGGAGGTCCACGAGCACTCCGCCGACGAAGCCGCCCGCCGCGCCGCCTGCGGCGCCGACCGCCGTCCAGGTTCCGATCGCCCGGGTCCGGGCGGGACCGGCCGGAACGGCGGCGGTCACGATGGTGAGCGTCGCGGGCGCGAGAACGGCGGCTCCGAGACCCTGCACGGCGCGCGCGGCGATCAGCTGCCAGCCCTCCTGGGCGAGCCCGCCCGCGACGGAGGCCGCGGTGAAGAGGCCGAGCCCGAGCAGGAACATCCGCTTACGGCCGAAGAGATCGGCGGCCCGCCCGCCGAGCAGCATGAACCCGGCGAACGCGATGGAGTAGGCGTTGAGCACCCACTGGAGACCGGTGGCCGAGAGGCCGAGATCGGTCCGCATCGAGGGCAGGGCAACGTTCACCACCGACACGTCGAGGACCACGAGGAACTGCCCCGCGCACGCGGCGAGTACGACGAGCCAGGCGCGCGGGGTGGGGCGTGTCGGGGTGGGCTCTGTGGCGCCGGACGTGGCGGACTCGGTGTGGACCATGCGTGTGATGGTCGCAGACGCTCTGCGCCCCGTACATGGGGAATGAGTCCTACGACCTCCGGAGCATGGTGACGACCGCCGCGCCGCCGAGCCCGATGTTGTGGGCGAGGCCGACGCGGGCCCCCTCGACCTGGCGCGGGCCCGCCTCGCCGCGGAGCTGCCAGACCAGTTCGGCGGTCTGGGCGAGACCGGTGGCACCCAGCGGATGCCCCTTCGAGATGAGTCCGCCGGACGGGTTCACGACCCATCGCCCGCCGTACGTCGTCGCGCCCGACTCGACGAGCTTGCCCGAGGCGCCCTCCTCGCACATGCCGAGCGCCTCGTAGGTGAGCAGCTCGTTGATGGAGAAGCAGTCGTGCAGTTCGACCACGTCGACGTCCTCGATGCCGAGGCCCGATGTCTCGTACACCTGCCGGGCCGCGGCGCGCGACATCGGCCGGCCGACCGCGTCGATGCACGAGCCCGAGGCGAAGGACTCCTCCGTGTCCGTGGTCATCGACTGGGCCACGATCTCGACGGCCCTGTCGTGCAGCCCGTGCTCGACGACGAACCGCTCCGAGACCACGACCGCCGCCGCCGCACCGTCGGAGGTGGGCGAGCACTGCAGCTTGGTGAGGGGCCGGTGGATCGTCTTGGCGGCGAGGATCTCCTCGACCGAGTAGACGTCCTGGAACTGGGCGTTGGGGTTGTCGGCCGAGTGCCGGTGGTTCTTGGCGCCGACGGCCGCGAGCTGGGCCTCGGTCGTCCCGTAGCGCTCCATGTGCTCGCGGGCCGCGTTGCCGAAGATCTGCGCGGTCGGGGGGCTCATCTCGAAGCCGTGGCCGGCGGCCATGATCCCGTAGTGCCGCGCCACCGGCGACGTTTCGAAGTCTCCGCCTTCGGAACCGCCCCCCAGCGCTCCGCGCGCCATCTTCTCGAAGCCGAGGGCGAGGACGCAGTCGCTCGCCCCGCCCGCGACGAACTGCCGGGCCATCATCAGCGCCGTCGAGGCCGTCGCGCAGTTGTTGTTGACGTTGTAGACGGGTACGCCGGTCAGGCCGAGTTCGTACGCCGCGCGCTGCCCGGCCGTCGAGGCCTGGAAGCAGTAGCCGACGGGGACCTGCTCGACCTGGTCGTAGGAGACTCCGGCGTCGGCGAGCGCCGCCGTCCCCGCCTCGCGCGCCATGTCCCAGTACTGCCAGTCGCGCGTCTCGGGCTTCTCGAACTTCGTCATCCCGACGCCGACGATGTACGTCTTCCCCATGTTCGTTGCCCCTCAGTCTCTCGGCAGGCCGAGCAGGCGCTCGGCGACGACATTGAGCTGGACCTGTGTGGTGCCGCCCGCGATGGTGAGGCAGCGGGACATCAGCAGCCCGTGGACCGCCCGCTCCCCCGGTCCTTCCCGTACCGCGCCCTCGGGGCCGAGCAGTTCGAGCGTCAGCTCGGCGAGCTTCTGCTGATGGACGGTCTGGACGAGCTTGCGGACGCTGGCCCCGGCGCCCGGTTCCAGGCCGGAGACCTGGAGCATCGTGGTCCGCAGGCCGATGCAGGCGAGCGCGTGCGCCTCGGCCGCCAGGGCCCCGATCCGTACGCGTACCGAGCTGTCGGCGCCGGCCGCCCGTTCGATCAGCGCTTCGAGCCCCGAGTCGAAGGCGACCTGGTCGGCCATGTGGACGCGCTCGTTGCCGAGGGTGTTGCGCGCGACCCGCCAGCCGTCGTTCACCTCGCCGACGACGGAGTCGGCGGGCAGGAGCACGTCGTCGAAGAACACCTCGTTGAAGAGCGAGTCGCCGGTGATCTCCTTGAGCGGGCGGATGTCGATCCCGGGCGTGTTCTTCATGTCGACGAGGAAGTACGTGAGCCCCTTGTGCTTGGGGGCGTCGGGGTCGGTACGGGCGAGCAGGATGCCGTGGTCGGCCCACTGGGCGGCGCTCGTCCACACCTTCTGTCCGTTGATCCGCCAGCGGCCGTCCTCGGTGCGTTCCGCCCGGGTGCGCAGGGACGCGAGGTCGGATCCGGCGCCGGGCTCGGAGAAGAGCTGGCACCAGAGCAGTTCGCCGCGGAGGGTGGCGGCGAGGTGGCGCTCCTGCTGCTCGGCCGTTCCGTACGCGAGGAGGGAGGGGACGACCCAGGTGGCGATCCCGAGCCCGCCGAGTACGATCCCGGCCGCGTCCAGCTCGCGCTGCACCGCGAGCTGTTGGAGCGGTCCGGCGCCGAGACCGTACGGTGCGGGAAGGTGCGGGGAGGCGTATCCGGTGGCGGCGAGGGCGCGGCGGGCGGCCCCCGGGTCGAGCCCGGTGGCGGGTGCGATCGCCTCGCGCGCGGCGGCGCGGTACGCGTCGGCCTCCGGCGGCAGTTCGAGCCTCAGCTCGCGCCGTACGCCGTCCGCCGCGAGCCGCAGGGCGTACGCGCGATGGGTGTCGCCCGCGCCGAGGAGCTGTCGTGCGACGAGGGCGCGGCGCAGCGAGAGATGCGCGTCGTGCTCCCAGGTGAAGCCGATGCCGCCGAGGATCTGGATGGAGTCCTTGGCACAGCTGTAGGAGGCGTCGAGGGCGGTGGCGGCGGCGAGCGCGGCGGTCAGGGAGCGCGCCTCGTCCTCGGTGGACCGGGCCGCGTCCCAGGTGAGCGCCCGGGCCTGCTCGACCCGTACCAGCATGTCTGCGCAGAGGTGCTTGACCCCTTGGAACTGCCCGATGGGACGCCCGAACTGCTCGCGCGTCTTCGCGTACTCGCTCGCCGTCTCCAGCGCCCGGGCGGCGTTCCCGCAGGCGTCGGCGGCGTACAGCACCGCGGCGAGGTCCGGTACGAGGGCGGGGTCGAGGTCGAGGATCCGGTGGGCGGGCACGTGCGTCCCGTCGGCCGTGATCCGGGCGGTCGGCCGGGTGGGGTCGGCGCTCTCGTGCGGGCGGACGGAGAGGGTGCCGGCGTCCACGGCGGCCCAGACGACACCGTGCGCGGTGCTCGCGGCCAGGATCAGCAGGTCGGCCTGGGCGCCGCCGAGGACGGGCGGGGCGGCGCCGTCGAGGAGCAGCCCACCCTCGGTCTCGACGGCGGTCAGCCCGCCGGCTCCGAGGGCGACGGCGCCGACCCGGGCGCCGCTCGCGAGCTCGGCGACGAGCCCGGCCGCGCCCGCGCGGCGCAGGACCTCAGCGGCGAGCACGGTGGGAAGGTACGGCCCCGGCAGCAGCGCCCGCGCGGCCTCCTCCAGCACGACGGCCAGATCGACGAGCCCGCCGCCCCCACCCCCGTAGGCCTCTCCCAGATGGACCCCGAGGAGCCCCTGCTCGGCGAGCGCGTCCCAGTACGCGGGCCGCCCCACGGCACTCCCGGCGGGCGCGTCGAGCAGCTTCCGCACGTCCTCGGACGGCACGGCCCGAGCGAACCACCCGCGCACGGCCCGGGCCAACTCCCGCTGTTCCTGCGTGATTCCGATGCCCATGCGCGCAGACTAGAACACGTTCCAATCTGACGGAAGGTCAGAAAGAGGCCGGATCCGTCGAGCACCGGAGAGGAGCCGGACCCGGACGGTTCACCGGCGCGGAGAGCGGCGGGCGAGGTGTCCGGCGGCGGGACGGTGTGGTCCGGGTGGGGCGCGTAGGGCACGATGGGCGCTCGCACCTGCGTACCCGCCAGTAGGAGGACCCATGCCCGCGCCCGAGATCCTCGCCGCCTTCGAGGCCGCCAAGGGCTTCATGCCCGTCGACGAGGGGCTCGCGCTGCACGCCGCCGCCACCGAGGCCGCCAAGCTCGGGCTGCCGCTCCTGGAGGTCGGGACCTACTGCGGGCGCTCCACGATCCTGCTGGCCGACGTGGCCCGGGAGGCCGGGACCGTCGCGGTGACCGTGGACCACCACCGGGGCAGCGAGGAACAGCAGCCGGGGTGGGAGTACCACGACCCGACGGTCGTGGACCCCGAGGTGGGCCTCATGGACACCCTGCCCACCTTCCGCCGGACCCTGCGCAGGGCGGGCCTGGAGGACCACGTGATCGCCGTGGTCGGCCGCTCGCCGCAGGTCGCGAAGGTCTGGGCGGGCGAGCTGGCACTCGTCTTCATCGACGGCGGACACACGGACGAGCACGCCACCAACGACTACGAGGGCTGGGCGCCCAAGGTCGCCGCCGGTGGTCTGCTCGTCATCCACGACGTCTTCCCGAACCCGGAGGACGGCGGCCAGGCCCCGTACCGCATCTACCTCAGGGCCCTGGAGTCCGGCGACTTCGAGGAGGTCTCGGTCACGGACTCGATGCGCGTACTGCGGCGCCGCTAGGACCGGCCCGGGCCCGCGGGGCCGGCCGTCAGAAGCCGAACCCCGATGTGACGTAGAGGCAGTTCGTGTAGCTGTACCCCGGCTCGACCTTCGCCGTGCTCGACTTGTCCGCCGCCGAGAGCGAGCCCGCCGTTCCCGTCCTCTTCTGCAGGAAGTGGTACGAGCCCGCGGGCAGCGCGAGCGTCGCCTTCGGGTACTTCGAGGACGGACCGCTGCACACCTTGGGCTTCGGCGCGCCGAGACGCAGGCTGCTTCCGTACGCCGTGCAGCCGCCGCACGCCTTCAGCGTGACCCGGCCGGTCACCGGCCCGGTGTAGAGCAGCTCGACCTCACCCGGGCCGTCGTTGGACACCACCATGACCATCCGTGAGCCGCCGGGGGCCGTCGCGGACGGCAGCCGGTCGCCCGCGGCCGGCGTCTCCCCGGCTATCTCGGCGGCGATCGCGATGGACCTGGCGTGGGCGGCCTGCGGGCTGCCCGGGTACTGCTCGGTGTACTCCGTCATCGTCCGGAGGGCGTCGGAGAACTCCTTGCCCTTGAACTGCTCGACCCCGCAGGCGAAGTCGCCCTTCCGTATCTCCTCGCCCGTGTCGCGCGCGACGGCGGCGAAGGTGGTCTCCGGCCGGAGTCCGTCGACCGAGGTGTCGAAGCTCCGCAGCCCGACGACGGCCGCGCAGGCGCCGGTGGACACCGCCGCGGCCTTGGTCCTGAGACTCTCGCGGACCGCGGGCTCGACCCTCCCCGTGTAGGGGGACCGCGGGAACGTCGACCGCAGTGCGTTCAGGTGTTCCGCGGCCGCCGCCTCAGTGCCCGCGCCCCCGAGTCCGGCCACCCCGCACTCGTACCAGGAGTGGGCCAGCGGGTCGTCCGCCTTCCCCGTCAGCCCGGCGAGCAGCCCGCGGTCCACCGTCTCCGGCAGGGCCCGCAGATGCCGGAGGCCCGGGACGGCCTCGCAGTACTTCTTCTGCGCGTACGGGGCGGAGACGGACGCGTAGTACTCCGCGAGCCGGTCGGGGACGAGCTTGCTCGCCCGCGAGCCCGCGTGCTTCGTACCGAGCTCCTGGTAGACGGCGAGCGCCTTGCGGTACGTGTGCTCGGCGCCGCCGAAGCTCTGGCCCTCGACCGACTTCACCTCCCGGTCCGCCGCGGCGAGACGGGCCAGGAGCGACTGCTCCACGGCCTCGTCCCGCGCCGCGCCGTAGGCGACCGAGCCGCCGACCGCCACCGCGAGGAGAACCAGCGCGAGGGCCAGCGGAAGCACGAGCCGCCGCCGCGCGGCGCCCGGTGCGCCGCCGAGCACGAGCGGGGCCCGCAGCCCGCGCCGGGCCCCGTCGGCGGCGGCCGCCAGCAGGACGGCGCCGTAGCCGACGAGCACGCCGCCGGGGACTCCGTCCACGTCGGCGGGCAGCGCCACGAACAGCAGGACGGCGGTCGCCAGCCAGCAGACGGCGGCCGGTATCCACTGCCTGAGCAGGACGTAGCCGAGTCCGAGGCAGGAGAGGTTCAGCAACCCGACGAGGACGGCCTGCGCCGGGTTGGATTCCGGTGGTGCGGGTGGTGGTGACGGCGGCATTCCGGGCGGCGCCGCGGGCGGCGGCGGAAACCACGCGTCGGCAGGCTCCCCAGGAGCCCCCGGCGTCCCAGGAGCCCCCACGGGCCCTGGCGCCCCCGATGCCCCTATGGACTCCGGCGCCCCAGGAGCCCCAGATAACCCCGCACCTCCAGGCGCCCCCGGCGCCTCGTAGGCCCAGGGGGTCTCGGAGACCCTCGGGTCCCCCGGGCCCGCTGGTTCGGTCGGTCCACCAGCCCCGGTCGATCCGGTCGGTCCCGCCGATCCCGTCGGTCCATTCGCCCCCGCCGGTCCGTTCGTTCCGGTCGACGGACGTGCGTCGTTCGGCTCTTCCCCCGCCACAGTTCCCCCCGTGGTCCGTGCCTCACCTCTCCCTACCCATCACGGGCCCTTCACACTCCCGTCGCGTCGACGAACCGCCCGGCGGCGCTCCCACTAGAGTCGCAAGGTGCCGTACGACCACCGCAAGATCCCCACCCGCCCCGGAGCACGCCCCGGAGCACGCGCCGTCGCCCGCCCCGGTGCACGCGCCCTCGCCCTCGCCGGAGCCCTCGCCGCCTGCGCCGCCCTGGCCGGCTGCGGCGGCGGCTCGCAGGCCGCCGCCCCGGGGACTCCGGACGCCAAGACGACCCGGTCCCCGTCCTCGTCCCGGACCGCGTCGCCGACGACGAGCTCGGACCCGGGCGCTCCGCCCTCCGCCGAGGCCCTCCCTCTCACCGGGCGCACGATCGTCGTCGACCCCGGTCACAATCCCGGCAACTTTCAGCATTCCCGGGAAATCAACCAGAAGGTCGATATCGGCACGCAGCGCAAGGAATGCGACACCACCGGCACCTCCACCGCCGCCGATTACACCGAAGCCGCATTCACCCTCGATGTTTCACACCGTCTGCGCGATCTTCTCAAGGCACGGGGCGCGAAGGTGGTTCTCACCCACGACGCCGACCGCCCCTTCGGCCCCTGCATCGACGAGCGTGCCCGGATCGGCAACTCCGCGCGCGCCGACGCCGTCGTCTCGGTGCACGCCGACGGATCCGCCACCGGCAACCGGGGATTCCATGTGATCGTGCCCGCCCAGGTCAGCTCCGGCACGGCCGACACCACGAAGATCGTCGGCCCCTCCCGTGACCTCGGCGAGGACATCGCCCACCACTTCGCCCGCGCGACCGGCACCTCGCCCGCCAACTACCTCGGCGAAGGAACGGGATTGGACGTCCGGGACGATCTCGGGGGACTCAATCTCTCGACCGTGCCCAAGGTGTTCGTCGAATGCGGCAATATGCGTGATTCGAAGGACGCCGCACTCCTGACGAACGCGGCATGGCGTCAGAAAGCGGCGCAGGGGATCGCGGACGGCATCGGGACCTACCTCAAGGGGTAGTACCGACGGGCGATAGATTCCCTCCGTACGATGGGGGCCGCCCCCGTGCTTTCGCGCCACCCCGACGAGACGACCCGACGAAGGACTCTTACGTGAATATCCGCTCCCTCACTCGAGGCGATGGCGTTCTGATCGGTGCAGCGGTGGTGCTGTTCATCGCCTCGTTCCTCGGCATCAGCGGCTGTGACGCCAGCGATGCCATCTGCGACTCGATCGACACGCCGAACTCCTGGGAGATCTCGCCCCTCGGCTGGGGCGCCTTCCTCCTCGGCATCGCGGGTGCCGCTCTGGTCGTCGTCTCGCGCGCGCTCCCGCAGCCCCGCAAGGTCGCGGGCCTGGAGCTGGGTCAGGTCGGCGTCGCGTTCACCGTGGCCGCGGCCTGGAACGTGCTGATGTGGATCTTCGAGTCGGACAACGCCGGCGCCGGCCTCATCCTCGGCCTGATCGCCTCCCTGGTCCTGGCCGCTGCGGCCGTCGCCGCCCCGCTTGTCCCGGCCCTCAAGGGCCCGCTGCTGAGCGCGCCGAAGCCGCAGACCCAGCAGCCGTACGGCATGCAGCCCGGCCAGCCCGGCCAGCAGGGCGTCCCCGGTGGCTACGGCTACCCGGGTGCCCAGCAGCCGCCCTACGGTGGCCAGCCGCAGCCCTACCCGGGCCAGCCGCAGCCCGACGCGCAGGCGCAGCACGCCCCCCAGCCCACCGCCGCCCAGCCGGGCCCGGCGCAGGGCCAGGGTCAGGGCCAGTCGGGCGACTTCGCGCCGTTCTGGTTCGCGGTCCCGGTCGCCCGTCCGCTGTACGCGGAGGACGGCTCGCCCACGCCGATCGCCGAACTGGCCCCCGGTACCTGGTACCTGGCGGTCGAGCAGCGCGGTCCGGGCCTGATCGCCCAGACGCAGGACGGCCGTCGCGGTGTTCTCCAGGACACCACCGGCATCCAGCGCGGCTGAACCCTCCACGCCCGAGCATCCGCTCCCACGGCCTCTCGTCCGGAATCCCTTCCGGACGAGGGGCCGTTGTCGTACAGTCCCCGGGAAGTAATCTGACGGACAGTCAGGAACAGGAAGGCTGGACGCCATGCGTCTCGGACTCGCTCTCGGCTACTGGGGACGCGGCCCCTCCCCCGCTCACCTGGAACTCGCCCGCGAGGCGGAGCGGCTCGGGTACGACTCGGTGTGGACCGCCGAGGCCTGGGGCTCCGACGCGTTCACCGCACTGACCTGGATCGCGGCGCACACGTCCCGCATCGGACTCGGGACCGCCGTCGCACAGATGGCCGCCCGGACGCCGACCGCGACCGCCATGCACGCCCTCACCCTCGACCATCTCTCCGGCGGGCGGATGATGCTCGGGCTCGGGCTGTCCGGCCCACAGGTCGTCGAGGGCTGGTACGGCCGGCCCTTCCCCCGCTCGCCGCTGACGGCGACCCGCGAGTACGTGGACCTGATCCGGCAGGTCCTGCGCCGGGAGGGGCCCGTCATGCTCGACGGACGGTTCCACTCCCACCCGTACAGCGGGGACGACGGCACCGGGCTCGGCAAGGCGCTCAAGCCGATCACCCACCCCCTACGGGCCGATCTGCCGGTGCTGCTCGGGGCGGAGGGCCCCAAGAACATCGCGCAGACCCTGCGGATCGCCGACGGCTGGCTGCCGCTCTACTGGTCGCCCTCGCGGTACGCCGAGGCCTACGCCCTCCCCGACCGGCTGCCCGAGGGCTTCCGCGTCGCGCCCATGGTCCGGGCGCAGCTCTGCGACGATCCGGGCGAGGGACTGCTGCCCGTGAAGGCGATGCTCGGCTTCTACATCGGCGGTATGGGGCACGCCGCCCGGAACTTCCACGCCGACCTGATGGGGCGCATGGGGTACGAGTCCGAGGCCCGGCACATCCAGGAGCTGTTCGCCGCCGGGCGCCGCGAGGAGGCCGTCCTCGCCGTGCCCGACGCCTTCGCGGACGAGATCTCACTCGTCGGGCCGAGGGAGCGGATCGCCGAACGGCTGGACCGGTGGCGCAAGGGCCCGGTCACGGACCTGCTGGTCACGGCGCCGGATCCGGCCACGCTCCGGCTCCTCGCGGAGCTCAACACCTGAGGACCGTCGGCTCATCCGCCCAGTTGCGAGGTGCTGGGCACCTTGTCGGTCACGACCGCGCCCGCGCTCCTGCCGGCGTCCTTCACATCGGTGATGACGTCCTCGAACGCGCCGACGTCCGCCTCGCTCGCCTCGCCTTTGCGGAGCTTGGTGCCGAGGTCCTTGAGCCGGTCGATGCCCGCCGTGAGCGGCGCGACCGCCTTCGACAGGAGAGGGTCGCCCTTGGCGTTCTCCGTCGCGGCCTTGAGCCGGTTGTACGCGAAGGCTCCCGCGAGGCCCGCCTTGACCAGGGCGAACGTCCGTCCGTCCGCGCCCTTCTTGAACTTGCCGTCGCGGTACGGCTTGACGATCCACTGGTACGTCGCGCCAGCCGCCAGGCCCGCGTTGGCCACGAACCGGGTCTTGGCGAGCCGCTGCTTCTCGACCGTGCCCGTCGGGCTCGCGCTGCCGCTCGCGCTCGCGCCGTCGTCCCCGCCGCAGGCGGCGGTCGTCAGGAGCAGGGCGCAGGCGAGGACGAGCGCCACGAGGCCGCGGCGTATCGGTCCGGAGGGGGCGGAACGGGGCACGGCGAAACCTCCCTGAGGGCTTTGGCCGCAGCCTCGCCGCGCCGCCGCGGCTGCGCCACCCGGGCGGCGCCGAACGGGTTTCGGCCACCGGATCGCGGCAAACCGTACGTCATGACTTCACGCAGCGGCACGACGCAGACGGCGAGAGTCATCGCCGTGGTCGCCGACATCATGGCCGGCCTGATCATCCTCTGGATCCTCATGTACCTGCTGGAGGCCAACCGGGCCAACGCGCTGGTCGGCTTCGTCCAGGACTCCGCCCGCTGGCTGGCGGCATGGTCCTACGACCTGTTCACCTTCGACGAGGCATGGGCCCGCGTGGTGACGGGCTACGGCCTCGCCGCCGTGGTGTACCTCGCCATCGGCCACGCGGTAGCGGGCAGCCTGCGCCGCCGCTGACGCCGGCCGGTAGCGACCCGGCCCGCGGTCGACCGATCGCGGCCGGCCCGCACCGCAGCCGGCAGCCAGGTGTCCAGGCGTCCCTGTGTCCCCGGCACCCTGCGCCGCGAGGGGCACCCTCGCGGCCCCGGGGAGCCTGGCCGCCGCGGGTCGCGCGCCGCGACCCGCACACCGCCGTCAGGCGCCGCAGCAGTCCGGTTCCAGGCCCGTCGGCAGCCGTTCCCCGCCGAAGACCGCCACCGTCGCCTCGTCCCCGCCGAGCGCGGCCACGGCCAGGAGCAGCGAGCCGGCCGTCCAGGTCGTGAGCTCCTCGGGCCACATGGCCTTGTCGCCCTCGAAGACGTACCCCGTCCAGTACATGCCGCCCTCGGCGCGCAGGTGCTGGACGGACTGGAGGATCTCCAGGGCGCGGTCGGACTCGCCCATCGCCCACAGGGCGAGGGCGAGTTCGCAGCTCTCGCCGCCGGTCACCCACGGGTTGGGCAGCACGCACCGCACGCCGAGACCGGGGACGACGAAGTCGTCCCAGTGGGCGTCGATCCGGTCCGTGGCGGCGGGCCCCCTGACGGCTCCGCCGAGGACCGGGTAGTACCAGTCCATCGAGTAGCGGGACTTGTCGAGGAAGCGCTCGGGGTGGCTGCGGATCGCATGGCCGAGCGCGCCCGCCGCCAGCTCCCAGTCGGGCTGGGGCTCCTCGCGTGCCTCGGCGACGGCGAGCGCGCAGCGCAGCGCCTGGTAGACGGAGGAGCTGCCGGTGAGGAGCGCGTCGTCGACGGCCGTGCCGTCCGCCTCCCGCTTCCAGCCGATCTGCCCGCCGGGCTGCTGGAGGGCGAGGACGAACTCGACGGCGGCGTAGACGACCGGCCACATCCGGTCGAGGAAGGCGTCGTCGCCGGTCGCGAGGTAGTGGTGCCAGACGCCGACGGCGACGTACGCGACGAAGTTGGACTCCCGGCCCCGGTCGGTGACGTCGTCCGGGTCGCCGTCGTGGTAGGCCGCGTACCAGGAGCCGTCGGCGTTCTGGTGCCGGGCCAGCCACTCGTACGCCCGCGCCGCCGCCGTGTGCTCGCCCGCGGTGTCCAGGGCCATCGCGGCCTCGGTGTGGTCCCACGGGTCCAGGTGGTGGCCGCGGAACCACGGGATCGCCCCGTCCTCGCGCTGCGCGGCGAGGACTCCGGCGACGGTCTCGGCGGCCTGCTCGGCGGTGAGGACGCCGGGCAGGAGCAGGTGCTCCGCGATCTGCTCGGGAGAGGTCACTTCGCGGCATCCGCGGGAAGGTGGGGCTTGGTCGCGTACGCCACGAAGCTCTTGCCGACCACCGGGTTGAGCAGCTGCTCGGCGACCCGGGTCAGAGCGGGCTTCTTCATGATGTCCCAGACCAGGAGCTTGTGGTACGCCCGCACCGGCAGCGCCTTGTCGTTGTCCACGCCGAAGGCGCATTTGAGCCACCAGTACGGGGAGTGCAGCGCGTGCGCGTGGTGGGTGCCGTACGGCTTGAGGCCCGCCTGGCGGATCTTGGCGAGCAGCTCGTCCGCCTTGTAGATGCGGATGTGGCCGCCCTCGACCTCGTGGTACTCGTCGGAGAGCGCCCAGCAGACCTTCTCGGGGCCGTAGCGCGGGACGGTGACGGCGATCCGGCCGCCGGGCTTGAGCACCCGGACCATCTCGGCGAGGACGCCCTTGTCGTCCGGGATGTGCTCCATGACCTCGGAGATGATCACGACGTCGAAGGACTCGTCGGGGAAGGGCAGGTTGAGCGCGTCGCCCTCCATCGCGGTGGCGGTCGCGCCGGCCGGGGCCTCGCCCGCCTCCTTCATCGCCGCGAACCACTTGGCGACCTCGCGGATCTCCTCGCCGTTCTGGTCGAGGGCCACGACCTGGGCGCCGCGCCGGTAGCACTCGAAGGCGTGCCGGCCCGCACCGCAGCCCAGGTCGAGCACGCGGTCGCCGGGGGCGAGCGGGAAGCGGGTGAAGTCGACGGTCAGCACGGGGTCGTCCTGCTTTCACTGGTTACGGAGGTTGCGGGCAGTCGTTCCGCCGGGGCGGAACCCGGGGGCACAACCGGACCACCGGGCCGCACCCGGGAGGCGGGGCGGGGCGTCACCGACGGACTCCGGCGCCTCGCCGGGCGATCGCCTCGCGGTACAGCTCGGCGGTGCCCTGGGCGGCCCGCGCCCAGGTGAACCGTTCGAGCACCCGCGCCCGCCCTGCCGCGCCGAGGCGGCCGCGCAGCTCGGCGTCGCCGAGCACCCGCGCGAGTCCCGCCGCGAGCGCCCCCGCGTCGCCCGGGGGCACGGCCAGACACGTCTCGCCGTCGGGTCCCGCGACCTCCGGAATAGCGCCGCCGGTCGTCGCGACCAGGGGCGTCCCCGTCGCCATCGCCTCCGCGGCCGGCAGCGAGAACCCCTCGTACAGCGACGGCACGCACGCGACCTGCGCCGAGCGCACGAGGTCGACCAGCTCGGCGTCGGAGATGCCCTTGACGAACCGGACGGCGCCCTCGAGCCCGTACCGCTCGATGGCCTGCGCGACGGGTCCGTCCTCGGCGCGCCTGCCGACGACGACGAGGTGGGCGGCCGGGTTCTCGGTGCGGAGCTTGGCGAGGGCCTCGACGAGGTGGATCAGGCCCTTGAGCGGGACGTCGGCGCTGGAGGTGGTGACGATCCGGCCGGGGACCTCGGCGACCGACGGGTCCGGGGACCAGAGGTCGGTGTCGGCGCCGATGTGGACGACCCGGATGCGGTCGTCGCGGACGCCGAGGTGCTCGACGATCTCCTGGCGTGAGGTGCCGGAGACGGTGAGGACGGACGGCATCCGGCGGGCGACGCGCTTCTGCATCCGGGTGAAGGCGTACCAGCGGCGGACGGAGGCGCGGCGCTTCCAGTCGCCGGCGGCGTCGAGCTCCAGCTGCCGGTCGACGGTGATGGGGTGGTGGATCGTGGTGACGAGGGGGGCGCCGAGCGCGCGGGTGCCGCCGAGGAGTCCGTAGCCGAGCGTCTGGTTGTCGTGGACGACGTCGAAGTCGCCGCGGCGGGCGGCGAGCATGCGCCGGGCCCGCAGGGAGAAGGTGAGGGGCTCGGGGAAGCCGCCGGTCCACATGGTGGCGACCTCGAGTGCGTCGATCCAGTCGCGGTACTCGTCCCGCTTCGGCGTACGGAAGGGGTCGGGCGAGCGGTAGAGGTCGAGGCTGGCGATCTCGGTGAGCGGGACGCCCTCGTCGAGCGTCGGGTACGGCTGGGAGCCGATGACCTCGACGTGGTGGCCGAGGCGGGCGAGTTCCCGGGAGAGGTGGCGGACGTAGACGCCCTGTCCACCGCAGAAGGGATTCCCCTTGTAGGTGAGGAGAGCGATCCGCAACGTGGAGGGCTCCGCTGCTCGATCCGAGGAGCCGAGAGCTTGGGGGCTGTCACCCTCCGTGACGCCCTGGCGGGGGCCTGCCTCTATGGCCTCAGCGGTCACTCGCGGCCCCCTTCGAGCTTGCGTTTCGCGGGAGCGTAACCGCTCGCGCTAATCTAGAACAAGTTTCAGACTTGATCGTTCTTGATCGTTCAAGGAGCACAGAATCTACCGGCAGGTAGCCCCGTCGTAAGAGCCGGATCAGGTGATTCGCGCCACGGCGGAAGCCCCGCCATACTCCGGCCGTACTGTCGCTCCCCCACCGCACGGAACGGGACTTCATGACCGCGGAAGAAAGACCGGCCTCGCCGCCCCTGACAGAGCGCCAGGAGGCGCGACGCCGCCGCATCCTGCACGCCAGCGCGCAGCTCGCCGGGCGGGGCGGCTTCGACGCCGTACAGATGCGTGAGGTCGCCGACGCGGCCGGGGTGGCCCTGGGCACGCTGTACCGCTACTTCCCGTCCAAGATCCATCTGCTGGTCGCGACGATGCAGGACCAGCTCCAGCACATGCACACGACGCTGCGGAAGCGCCCGCCGGCAGGCGCCACCTCGGCCGAACGGGTCGCGGAGACCCTGATGAGGGCGTTCCGCGCGCTCCAGCGCGAGCCGCAGCTCGCGGACGCGATGGTGCGGGCGCTGACGTTCGCCGACCGGAGCGTGAGCCCCGAGGTGGACACGGTCTCCCGGCTGACGACGGCGATCATCCTGGACTCGATGGGGCTGGAGCACCCGACGCCGCAGCAGCTGTCGGCGGTACGGGTGATCGAGCACACCTGGCACTCGGCGCTGATCACCTGGCTGTCGGGGCGGGCCTCGATCGCCCAGGTGAAGATCGACATCGAGACGGTCTGCCGGCTGATCGACCTGACCGCGCCGACCGGACCGGACGGCCGCATCGCGCAGGGCACGACGGGCGGACACGGCACCGCGGGCGGCCGGTCCACACCGGGCAACCACGGCACAACGAGCGGCCAGCGCACGACGGGCGGCCCGGCCGCCGCCGCGGCCGACGAGGGCCGCGGGACGGCCTGACGGCGCCCCGAGAAGCCTTACGACTTCTTGCTCTTCTCCAGGTCGGCCTTGAACAGGGCCTCGCACTGCGGGGTGTTGTCCGTGCCGATGAACATGACGATGGCGAAGCCGGCGGCGCCGTGGTTGCTGGCCTTGACCGACCAGGTCCCCTTGTTCAACGTCTTGATCGTGGAACCGGACTGCTCGGTGGCCTGGCCCTCCTTCCAGCCGCCGCCGGTGAGCGCCGTCACCGTGGCGTCGTAGGACTTCTTCGGGTCCGCCGCCTTCTCGGCGTCGGCCGTCCACGACACCATGCAGCTCTTGAGCTCGGCCGGGACCGCGTCGCCGGAGGGGTCCTCGGTGAAACCGGCGGCCGTGGCCGCGGTCCCGATCTCCTTCTCCACCGTGGCAGCGTCCGGGCTGTCGCCGCCGCCCGCCTCCGAACCGCCGGTCGTGGAGCCCGTGGTGGAGGAGGAACCGCCCTTGTTCCTGCCCGAGCCGCCGCCGTCGCTGCCGCAACCCGCCACCAGCAGCACCGCACCGGCGGCCGCGGCCACCATCATCGCCTTGCGCACAACTCTCCCCATCCTGAGCACACGTGGGCCTGTCGCCCCCGTGATCAGAGGAAGATTTTTGCACGCGCGAACGAGTGCTCGTGGCTACTCCTCCGGCGGGAAGACCGGCTCCCCGCCGTCGAGCAGAGTGATCAGGATGGCCTCCACCGGGCAGCCCTCGGCCGCTGCCAGCACCGCCTCGTTCGCGTCCGACTCCGGTGCGCGCGGGTGGGACTGACGGGCCGTGTCGAGCCGGAAGCCGTCCGGGGCGTGGTTGACGCACATGCCGGAGCCGATGCACACCCCCCGGTCGACCTCCACACGCCAGCGGTCGCCCATCAGACACCACCCGGCCCCTCGTACCCGGCCGGCAGGTGGACCATCTTGTGCTCCAGGTACTCGCCGAAGCCCTCGGGGCCGAACTCCCGCCCCAGGCCGGAGTTCTTGTAGCCGCCGAAGGGGCCCAGCATGTCGAGGCTGAAGGTGTTGACGTTGAAGGTGCCCGTGCGGACCTGGCGGGCGAAGTCGATGCCGTGCTCGACGTCCCCGGTCCAGACGCTGCCGCTGAGCCCGAAGTCCGAGTCGTTGGCGATCCGGAGGGCCTCGCTCTCGTCCGCGTACGGAAGGAGGCAGATGACCGGGCCGAAGATCTCCTCGCGGGCGATCCGCATGGAGTTGTCGACGGCTCCGAACAGGGTCGGCTCGACGTACCAGCCCCGGTCGAGCCCGGCGGGCCGGCCGCCGCCGCTGAGGACCTTGGCGCCCTCGTCCTGTCCGATCCGGATGTAGTCGAGGGAGCGCTGCCGCTGCCGCTGGGCGACGAGCGGGCCGACCTGCGTGGCCGGGTCGAGCGGATCGCCGACCACCAGCGCGCCCGCGGCGGCGGCGAACGCCTCGGCGATCTCGTCGTACCGGCTGCGCGGGGCGAGGATGCGGGTCTGGGCGACGCACGCCTGGCCGTTGTTCATCCAGGCCGCGGGGACGATTCCCGCGACGGCGGTGGCCACGTCGGCGTCGGGCAGGACGACGGCGGCCGACTTGCCGCCGAGTTCGAGGGTGACGCGGGTGAGGTTGCGGGAGGCGACCTCCATCACGCGCTTTCCGGCCGCCACGGATCCGGTGAACGAGACCTTGTCGACGCCCGGGTGCCCGACCAGGTACTCGCTGACCTCGCGGTCGGCGGGCAGGATGGACAGGACGCCTTCGGGGAGCCCGGCCTCCGTCGCGATCTCGGCGAGGATGTACGAGTCGAGCGGGGACTCGGGCGACGGCTTGAGGACCACCGTGCAGCCGGCGAGGAGCGCGGGTCCGAGCTTGGCGGCGGCGGTGAACTGCGGGACGTTCCATGGCACGACCGCAGCGACGACCCCGACCGGCTCACGCCGCACCAGGATCGGCCCGAGCACCCCGGCGCGCCTGCTCTCGTACGGGAAGTCGCGGGCGATGGTGATGGCCGCGTCCCAGACCATCATGGCGCCGAGCGCCTGGGCGAGGACGCTCCAGGAGTACGGGGAGCCGTTCTGGGAGCTGATCGAGCGGGCGATCTCCTCGTGGCGCACGGCGATGGCGTCCTTGATCCGGCCGACGACCGCGATCCGCTCCTCGACCGTCATCCGCGGCCAGGGCCCGTGGTCGAAGGCCTCACGCGCGGCGGCGACGGCCCGGTCGACATCGGCCCGGGAAGCGTGCGGCACACGGCCGATGACCTCCTCGGTGTGCGGCGAGATCACCTCGATGACGTCACCGCCGGCCGGGTCGGTCAACTCCCCGCCGATGTACAGCTTTCCGTGCTCCACAAGCTCGGTCATGGCCGACTGCCTCCCGGAACCCGCACTGTTTCTGACTGTGTATCAGAACTGATATCAGTTCTAGTTATAGTGGGCAATGGTCGAGCAAGCGCCTAGCCGTCGCGGAGAGATGAGGGCCCATGAGCCAGGTGACCGAGCACGGCGGAGGGGTCTGGGCGCTTCGGGTGCCGATTCCGGACAACCCCCTCGGGCACACCCTCGTCCACGTCCTCGACACCGACCGCGGGCCCGTGCTGGTCGACACCGGCTGGGACGATCCGGCGTCCTGGAACGAACTGTCCGACGGGCTGGCCGTGTTGGGGACCTCCGTACGGGAGGTGCACGGGGTCGTCATCACCCATCACCACCCCGACCACCACGGGCTCTCGGGCCAGGTCCGCGAGGCGTCCGGCGCGTGGATCGCGATGCACGCCGCCGACACCGCCGTCGTCCGCCGCACCCGCGAGTCCGAACCCGGCACCTGGCTCGACTACCTCGCCCGCAAGCTGGCCGCCGTCGGCGCCCCCGAGGAGCACACCGCCCCGCTCCGCGCCGCCCGCGCCTCCGGCCGCCGGGCGAGCACCCTTCCCGGCCTGCGTTCGGCCCTGCCCGACCGCGAGATCGTCCCCGGCGAGCTGCTCGACCTCGCGGGCCGCCGACTGCGCGCGATCTGGACGCCCGGCCACACCCCCGGCCATGTCTGCCTCCACCTGGAGGAGGAGCACCCCGCCGGACTCCCCGGCCACGGCCGGCTCTTCTCCGGCGACCATCTGCTCCCCGGGATCACCCCGCACATCGGCCTCTACGAGGACCCCGACGACGCGACGGCCACCGACCCCCTGGGCGACTACCTGGACTCGCTGGAGCGGATCGGGCGGCTCGGCGTCGCCGAGGTGCTCCCCGCCCACCAGTACGCCTTCGCCGACGCCGCCGGCCGGGTACGGGAGCTGCTCGACCACCACGAGGAGCGGCTGACCGGCCTCCTGCGTCTCCTCGCGACCCCGCTCACCCCCTGGCAGCTCGCCGAGCGCATGGAGTGGAACCGCCCCTGGGAGCAGATCCCCTACGGGTCCCGGACCATCGCGGTCAGCGAGGCGGAGGCGCACCTGCGCCGCCTCGTGAAGCTGGGCCGCGCGGAGGCCGCACCGGGCACCGACCCCGTGGCGTACGTGGCGGTCTGACGCCCCCGGCGCCGCTCCGGGCCGCCGCGGGGTGCGCTCCGGGGACGCCTTCGCGCCGTCCCGGCCTCGGGGCCGGGAGGCGGTGCCACTCCTCCGCGATGCCCCGGGCCCTCGGTCCGGGCGGCGGTGTGAGGCGCCTCGCACCCGCCGGTCGGGCCGTGTACGGGCCGGTAGAGTGAGCGAGTCGTCCTCACACCCGTACGGGGGGAAGCCGGTGCGAATCCGGCGCTGACCCGCAACCGTGACCGCCCGCGCCCGTCGTGGACGGAAGTCGGAATGCCCCGCCCGGGACGTGACCGCCGGCACCGTCGAGGAATACGGAGCCGAGCCTGGTGCCTCAAGCGTGCCGGTGCCCGGCCGCAGGAGAGGCCACAGCTCGCATGATCACCGTCCGTCGCGGCGCCGCCGCTTTCGCCGCCGCAGCGGTGCTCTGCACCGGCGTAGCCCCCGTCGCATCCGCCGCCCCCTCGCCGTCGGCGACCCCCGCGCCCGTGATCCCCGCCGGGCTGTACGGCACGAAGGACCCGACGTACGACGGTGTGTGGCGCCAGTCGCTCGCCTTCATCGCCCAGACCACCAGCGGTGTGCAGCCCGCCGACGAGGCCGTGTCCTGGCTGCTGAAGCAGCAGTGCGCCACCGGCGCGTTCGCGTCGTACCGGCCGGACCCGGCCAAGGCGTGCGACGCGTCGACCATGCTGGACACCAACGCCACCGCCGTCGCCGTGCAGGCGCTCACCGGTGCCAAGCGCCAGAGCACCGACCCCGAGCCCCTGGCCAAGGCGGCCGAGGCCGGCGCGGCCTGGCTGAAGGGCGTACAGAACAAGGACGGCGGCTGGGGGTACAACCCCGGCGGCCCCAGCGACGCCAACTCCACCTCCATCGTCATCAGCGCGCTGACCGCGCTCGGCGAGAAGCCCGGCCAGGTGAAGTCCACCGAGGGCATGACCCCGTACGACGCCCTGCTCGGACTCGCCCTTCCCTGCTCGGACAAGGAGGGGGCGGGCGCCTTCGCCTACCAGCCCGACAAGGACGGCAAGCTCCTCGCGAACGCCGACGCCACCGCCGCCGCGACGCTCGCCGGGCTCGGCAAGGGCATCACCGCGCGGGGCGTGGAGCCCCAGCAGAGCCCGGTCTGCACGGACCTGGCCACGCCGACGATGGACCGGGCCGCGCTCAACGGCGCCTCCTACCTGGCCGCCGCGCTGGCGAAGAACGGACACCTGAACACCCCGCCCATGCCCGGCGCCGCCGACCCGACCGAGCAGCCCGACCACGGCAACACCGCCGACGCCGTCGTGGCGCTCGCCGCGACCGGCGCCACGAAGGAGGCGACCGGCGCGCTGACCTGGCTCAAGGCGAACTCCGCCGCCTGGGCGAAGGAGAACGGCCCCGCCGCGTACGCGCAGCTGGTCCTCGCCGCGAAGGCGATGCACGTCGACCCGCGTGCCTTCGGCTCGACCGACCTCCTGAAGGAGCTGGCCGCCACCGGGCCCGCGCCGAAGCCGTCGCCGTCCGCCGCGCCCGAGGCGAGCGACGACGACTCCGGCTCGTTCGACGTGTGGTGGATCATCGGCATCGGCATGGTCGTCGGTGTCGGCATCGGCTTCCTGGTGAGCGGGCGCAAGAAGTGAGGGCCGGGCTGCTCGGCGCCGCGGCCGGCGCCGTCCTGATCCTGGCCGCCGCCGCTCCCGCCGAGGCCGTCGGCTACCGCTACTGGTCGTCGTGGGAGAGCGACGGCGGCGGCACCTGGGAGTACGCGACGCAGGGCCCGGCCACCGCCCGCCCGTCCGACGGCGACGCCGTCGGCTTCCGCTTCGCGGTCAGCAAGGACAGCGGCGACGCCGCCAAGCCCACCGCGGCCCCCGACTTCGCGGGCGTCTGCGGCGGTACGGAGGCGAAGGCCGGCACGAAGCGGGTGGCGGTCGTCGTGGACTTCGGCACCCCGCAGGACGCCCCGCAGGGAGAGGCTCCGCCCCGGCCGCAGGTGAAGACCGGCTGCGCCCAGGTCCGCGCGGACGCGACGAGCGCGGACGCGCTGGCCGCGGTGGCGAAGCCGCTGCGGTACGACAGCGCGGCACTGCTGTGCGGAATCGCCGGCTACCCGGCGAAGGGCTGCGGCGAGCAGGTCGCGGAGACCGGGTCCCCGGCCGACGAGAACAGCCCCGGGGGCGACCCCACCGCGACGGCCGCCCAGGCGCCGGAGGGCAAGGGCGACGGCGGACCCGCCGTCGGGATCGTGGTGGGCGGAGCCGCGGTGCTCGTGCTCGGGGGTGCCGCGGTCTGGAAGGCCCGCCGACGCGCATGATCCGTGCCCCCGAGGCGAGCCGCTCCAACGCCCTGCACGCGGGCGCCTGGTGGCTCTGGGCGCTCGGCCTCGCCGTCGCCGCCTCCCGTACCACAAACCCGCTGCTCCTCGGCCTGATCGTCGCGGTCGCGGGCTATGTCGTCGCGGCCCGCCGCACGGACGCCCCCTGGGCCCGCTCGTACGGGGCGTTCGTGAAGCTGGGTCTCTTCGTGGTGGCGCTCCGGGTGGTGTTCTCGGTGGTGCTGGGTTCGGCGATCCCGGGCACGTACGAGCTGTTCACGCTTCCCGAGGTGCCGGTTCCCGACTGGGCGCGGGGGGTGCGGATCGGGGGCCGGGTGACGGCGGAGCAGGTGGTCTTCGCCGTGTACGACGGCGCCAAGCTGGCGACCCTGCTGATCTGCGTGGGCGCGGCGAACGCGCTCGCCAATCCGGCGCGGCTGCTCAAGTCGCTGCCGGGCGCGCTGTACGAGGTGGGGGTCGCCGTCGTCGTGGCGATGACCTTCGCGCCGAACATGGTGGCCGACGTGATGCGGCTGCGGACCGCCCGGCGGCTTCGGGGTCGACCGACGGGCGGGGTGCGGGCCGTGCTCCAGATCGGGCTGCCGGTGCTCGAGGGCGCGCTGGAGCGGTCGATCGCCGTGGCGGCCTCCATGGACGCGCGCGGATACGGACGTACGGCGCAGGTGGAGCCGGCCGTGCGGCGGACGACGAACGTGCTGACGCTGGGCGGACTGCTCGGGGTGTGCGCGGGCTCGTACGGCCTGCTGGCCGCCGAGGGCGCGGGGTACGGGCTGCCGCTGCTCGTCGCGGGGCTGTGCGCGGCGCTGGCCGGGCTCCGGCTGGGCGGCCGCCGCGCGGCCCGCACCCGGTACCGGCCCGACACCTGGGGGGTGCGGGCCTGGCTGGTCGCCGGCTCGGGCATCGCGGTGGCGGCGCTGATGATCTGGGCGAACGCGTACGCCTACGAGGCGCTGCACCCCGGTGTCGTGCCCCTGGTCGCGCCGGAGCTTCCGGTGTGGCCCGCGCTGTCGATCCTGGTGGGCCTGGTACCCGCGTTCGTGGCGCCGGTTCCCGCCTCTGTTCCTGCTCCCACACCCGCACCCGCACCCGTCCTCTCCGCCTCCGCTTCCGCTTCCAGGGAGACTTCGTGATCCGCTTCGAGAACGTCTCGGTGACGTACGGCGCGGGCGAGCCGACGCTGCGGGACCTGGACCTGACGGTTCCGCAGGGCGAACTGGTCCTGCTGGTGGGCCCGTCGGGCGTGGGCAAGTCGACCCTGCTCGGCGCGGTCTCGGGGCTCGTCCCGCACTTCACGGGCGGCACGCTGAAGGGCCGGGTGACGGTGGCGGGCCGGGACACCCGTACGCACATGCCGCGCGAGCTGGCGGACGTGGTGGGCACGGTGGGGCAGGACCCGCTGGCGCACTTCGTCACGGACACCGTCGAGGACGAACTGGCGTACGGGATGGAGTCGCTGGGCCTGGCTCCGGCGGTGATGCGGCGGCGGGTCGAGGAGACCCTGGACCTGCTCGGTCTCGCGGAGCTGCGCGACCGGCCGATCGCGACGCTCTCTGGCGGGCAGCAGCAGCGGGTGGCGATCGGTTCGGTGCTGACGCCGCACCCCGAGGTCCTCGTTCTCGACGAGCCGACGTCCGCACTGGACCCGGCGGCGGCGGAGGACGTCCTCGCGGTGCTGCAGCGCCTGGTCCACGACCTCGGCACGACGGTCCTGATGGCGGAGCACCGCCTGGAGCGGGTGGTGCAGTACGCGGACCAGGTGCTGCTGCTGCCGGACGGGGTCATGGGCCCGCCGGCCGAGATCATGTCGGTCTCCCCGGTCCACCCCCCGGTGGTGGCGCTCGGCCGCCTGGCGGGCTGGAGCCCGCTCCCGTTGACGGTCCGGGACGCCCGCCGTGCGGCGGGGCCGGTCCGGGACCGTCTGGAGGCACGGGTCCCGACCACCCAGGGGCTCCGCCCCTCACCTCCCGTCCCCCACACGCCGGAAGCACCGAAGCCGACCGAGGCGCGGGACACGCCGAAGGCGCCGGACACCGCGCACGAGCCGGACACCGCGCACGTGCCGGACACGCCGAAGGCACCTCAGACCCCCGCCCGACGCGCCCCGGGGAAGGGTCGGGCGATCTCCCTCTTCCGGCGCCGCCCCCGGCCCTCCGTGCCCGCCCCCGAAGCCGACCGTCTCGTCGACGTCCGCTCCCTCGGTGTCCGCCGCGGCCGGGTGGAGGCGCTGCGGCGGGTGGACCTCCAGGTCACCGCGGGCGAGACCGTGGCGCTCATGGGACGCAACGGCGCCGGCAAGTCCACGCTGCTCAACGCGCTCGTCGGCATCGTCCCGCCCACCTCGGGCACCGCCCTCGTCGCGGGCCGCGCGCCGCACCACACCGACCCCCGCGAGATGATCCGCCACGTCGGTCTCGTGCCGCAGGAGCCCCGCGACCTGCTGTACGCGGACACCGTCGGCGCCGAGTGCTCGGCCGCCGACGCCGACACGGGCTCGGCCCCCGGGACCTGCCGGGCGCTGGTGTCCGAGCTGCTGCCCGGTGTGGCGGACGACACCCACCCCCGTGACCTGTCCGAGGGCCAGCGCCTGGCGCTCGCGCTGGCGGTCGTCCTGACCGGCCGGCCCCCGCTCCTGCTCCTCGACGAGCCGACCCGCGGTCTCGACTACGCGGCCAAGGCCCGACTCGTCGCCCGTCTGCGCGAGCTCGCCGGTGCGGGCCACGCCATCGTGCTCGCCACCCACGACGTGGAGCTGGCCGCCGAGCTGGCGCACCGGGTGGTGATCCTCGCGGGCGGCGAGGTCGTCGCGGACGGCCCGACGGCCGAGGTCGTCGTCTCCTCCCCCGCCTTCTCCCCGCAGGTGGCCAAGATCCTCGCCCCGCAGCCCTGGCTCACGGTCGAGCAGGTGAGGGAGGCGTGGTGAGCAGAGGACCCGTACGGCTCGGACCCCGCTCGATCGCGGCGCTCGTCCTGGTCTCCCTCGTCGGAGCGATGGCCGTCGCCTGGCCGCTCTTCGCGGACCGTGGCGCCGCCGTCACGAATCACGCGGCCGACGCCCCGTGGTTCTTCGCCGCTCTGCTTCCGCTGCTGATCGCGGTCGTGGTCGCGACGATCGCCGACTGCGGGATGGACGCGAAGGCGGTGGCGATGCTGGGCGTGCTCGCCGCCGTGGGGGCGGCGCTGCGTCCGCTCGGGGCGGGGACGGCGGGCCTGGAGCCGATGTTCTTCCTGATGGTGCTGAGCGGCCGGGTTCTCGGGCCGGGGTTCGGTTTCGTCCTCGGTGCGGTGACGATGTTCGCCTCCGCCCTGCTCACGGGCGGTGTCGGCCCCTGGATGCCGGTGCAGATGCTCGCCATGGGCTGGTTCACGATGGGCGCGGGGCTGCTGCCGGGCCCTGTCCGGCTGCGCGGCCGGGGTGAGCTGCTGATGCTGTCGGCGTACGGGTTCGCGGCGGCGTTCGCGTACGGCACCGTCACCAATCTCTACGGCTGGGTCACGGTGGGCGGCCTGGGCTCCGGGATCTCGTTCCAGCCCGGGGAGCCCGCGCACGAGAACCTGGTCCGCTTCCTCGCGTACGTCATCGCCACCTCCGTCGGCTGGGACCTCGGCCGGGCGACCCTCACCGTCGTGCTCACGATGACCGTCGGCGCCACGCTCCTGAAGGCGCTGCGGCGGGCCACCCGGCGGGCGAACTTCGAGACCCAGGTCACATTCGAGGGGCCTGAAGTGCCGCTCCGGGGTGAGGCGCCCCACAGGACCTAGGTCACGTACGACGTGGAATAGGAGAGGGTCCAGACCCTCCCAAATCCCCCCATATACCGCCCCGACCTGCGATAACACCCGCGTACCCGCCCCCGGCCCTTCGGCGCGGGTCCGACTCCGCTTCGTACCGGGGGGCCTTGCGACGGCCTCCCCCGGCTGCTTGTCTGGTGGACGTCGCCAGGCAGGCAGCGTTTAGCGCAGCGCCTCGGACAGGCCGATTCCCCTCAGGATCCGGGTTCCCCGGGCTCTGGTTCCGGCTTGCCGAAAACGCCCGGCGGGCCCATGTCCCCGACGTTAGGTCGCGTTTTGTTCCGCTCCATCGCCACCCGTGCCAACTCCCGCAAGAAGACCCTCGCCGTCTCCGCAGCCGTGCTGCTGGGCGCCTCGGGTGCGGTCCTGGGCACGACGGCCTCGGCCTCGGCAGCTCCCAGCGACGCCAAGGCGATCGCCAAGCAGATCGTTCCGGCTTCGCAGTTCGCGTCGTTCAGCAAGATCGTGGAGCACGAGTCCGGCTGGAACCCCTCCGCCACCAACTCGTCCAGCGGCGCCTACGGCCTGGTCCAGGCCCTGCCGGCCTCGAAGATGTCCTCGGCCGGTTCCGACTGGAAGACCAACCCGGCCACCCAGATCAAGTGGGGCCTGGACTACATGAACGACCGCTACGGCAGCCCCAACGGCGCCTGGGCGTTCTGGCAGGCCAACGGCTGGTACTAAGAGTCACCCCCAGCCGCTCGCAGCCGCGCGCACACCCGCAAGGCCCCGCCCTCCGCACGGAGGGGCGGGGCCTGCGGCGTTTCGGGCGCGGCAGACCCCGCCCCGGCGGCGGCCCCGTCGGGCGCGGCGGCCCCCGCCCCCGCGTGCGAAGGCTCTCGAGCCGACCACCCCGCGCCCCCAGCCGCCCCGTACGCGCCGCGGTCGCCGCACGGGCCCTACAGCCGCTGAATGATCGTGCCGGTCGCGAGCGCGCCGCCGGCGCACATCGTGATCAGCGCGAATTCCTTGTCCGTGCGCTCCAACTCGTGCAGGGCCGTGGTGATCAGTCGCGCCCCGGTCGCGCCCACCGGGTGCCCGAGCGCGATGGCGCCGCCGTTGACGTTGACCTTGTCGAGATCCTGGTCGAAGACCTGCGCCCAGCTCAGGACGACCGAGGCGAAGGCCTCGTTGATCTCGACGACGTCGATGTCCTTCAGCGACATCCCCGCCTTGCCGAGCACGGCGCGCGTCGCGTCGACCGGCCCGTCGAGATGGAAGTGCGGGTCGGAGCCGACGAGCGCCTGGGCGACGATCCGGGCGCGGGGCCTGAGCTTGAGCGCGCGGGCCATCCGCTTGGAGGCCCACATGAGCGCGCACGCCCCGTCGGAGATCTGGGAGGAGTTCCCGGCGGTGTGGACGGCGGTCGGCATGACGGGCTTGAGCCGGGCGAGCGCCTCCATGCTGGTGTCGCGGAGCCCCTCGTCGCGGTCGACGAGCCGCCACATGCCCTGACCCGCGGCCTGCTCCTCCTCGGTGGTCGGGACCTGGACGGCGAAGGTCTCGCGCTTGAACCGCTCCTCGGACCAGGCGATCGCGGCCCGCTCCTGGGAGAGCAGACCGAGGGAGTCGACCCGTTCTCGGGTCAGGCCGCGGTGCCGGGCGATGCGCTCGGCGGCCTCGAACTGGTTGGGCAGATCGACGTTCCACTCGTCCGGCCAGGGCTTTCCGGGTCCGTGCTTGGATCCCGAGCCGAGCGGGACGCGCGACATGGCCTCGACCCCGCAGCTGATGCCGATGTCGATGACACCCGAGGCGATCATGTTGGCGACCATGTGGCTCGCCTGCTGCGAGGAGCCGCACTGGCAGTCGACGGTGGTGGCGGCGGTCTCGTAGGGAAGACCCATGGTGAGCCAGGCATTGCGCGCGGGGTTCATGGACTGCTCGCCGGCGTGGGTGACGGTGCCGCCGACGATCTGCTCGACGCAGTCGGCGTGGATGCCGGTGCGGCCGAGGAGTTCACGGTAGGTCTCGCCCAGGAGGTAGGCGGGGTGGAGATTGGCGAGCGCGCCTCCGCGCTTGCCGATGGGGGTGCGTACTGCTTCGACGATGACGGGTTCCGCGGCCATGACTCGTCCTCTCCTCGCCCGGGCGGGGTGTCCCGGCACTCCGCGACGGGGGCGGTACGGGGAACTAGTACGCGTTCTAGTTCTGAGTGAAGTCTTATGACTGCTACCGCCGGTACGCAAGGGTTGTGCACGCACCCGCGTGCACCGATCACCGGCAACAGTTCACGTCGCACGCCTTGCGACTTGTAGAACCCGTTACTACCTTGCGGACATCTTCTGATGGACCGTCAGAATTCTGCCGTCCTCAGCCGTCCCGTCAGCCGCCCAGTCAGCCGTCCCGTCAGCCAAGCCGCCGGACATGCCGCCGGCCGTGCGCCGCCAGGCACGCCGTCCGGCAGGCGTGTCCCAGACAAGGAGTGTGTAGCCGATGCCCTGCCCTCACCTCCCCGAAGGGTTCGACGCCACCGATCCCGATCTGCTCCAGAGCCGTATACCCTTCCCGGAGTTCGCTCAGCTGCGGCAGACGGCACCCGTCTGGTGGTGCCCCCAGCCGCGCGGCGTCACGGGCTTCGACGACGAGGGCTACTGGGCCGTCACCCGGCACGCCGACGTCAAGTACGTCTCCACGCACCCGGAGTTGTTCTCCTCGACCGAGAACACGGCCGTCATCCGCTTCAACGAGCACATCACCAGGGACCAGATCGAGGTCCAGAAGCTGATCATGCTCAACATGGACCCGCCGGAGCACACCCGCGTCCGCCAGATCGTCCAGCGCGGCTTCACACCCCGTGCGATCCGGTCCCTGGAGAACGCCCTGCGCGAGCGCGCCCGGAAGATCGTCGAGGAGGCGAAGCGGAACGCCGGCTCCGACGGCTCCTTCGACTTCGTCACCCAGGTCGCCGTCGAGCTGCCGCTCCAGGCGATCGCCGAACTCATCGGCGTACCGCAGGAGGACCGCGCCCGGATCTTCGACTGGTCCAACAAGATGGTCGCGTACGACGATCCCGAGTACGCCATCACCGAGGAGATCGGCGCCGAGGCCGCCATGGAGCTCATCGGCTACTCGATGAACCTGGCCGCCGAGCGCAAGGAGTGCCCGGCCAAGGACATCGTGACCCAGCTCGTCGCCGCCGAGGGCCAGGGCAACCTCTCCTCCGACGAGTTCGGCTTCTTCGTGCTGCTGCTCGCGGTGGCCGGCAACGAGACCACGCGCAACGCCATCAGCCACGGCATGCACGCCTTCCTCACCCACCCCGAGGAGTGGGAACGGTACAAGCGGGAGCGGCCGGCGACGGCCGCCGAGGAGATCGTGCGCTGGGCGACCCCGGTGGTCTCGTTCCAGCGGACCGCCACCCAGGACACCGAGATCGGCGGCCAGAAGATCCGCCGCGGCGACCGGGTCGGACTCTTCTACTCCTCCGCCAACAACGACCCCGAGGTCTTCGAGAACCCGGAGACCTTCGACATCACGCGTGACCCGAACCCGCACCTCGGATTCGGCGGCGGCGGGCCGCACTTCTGTCTCGGGAAGTCGCTCGCCATCAACGAGATCGAGTTGATCTTCAACGCGCTGGCGGACGTCCTGCCCGATCTGACCCTCGCGGGCGAACCCCGACGGCTGCGCGCGGCCTGGCTGAACGGGATCAAGGAGTTGCGGGTGCGGGTCGGCTCCTGACGAACGCTCCTGACAGACCGGTAGGCGGGGGCTCCAACCCCTACGCCCAGGCCCCCGCCTCCCGCCTCCCTACTTCCTCCGCCCGGCCCCGTCGACGGCCTTCTCCGGGCCCGGAACCGGAATCTTCCCCGCCGCGTCTGACCGACCATGCGGGGGACACACAGGATTCTGGCCATGATCGTCGCGCTGCTCGCGCTCCAGCTCGGCTCGCTGATCGCACCGGCGTACGCCTGCGGCTGCGGCGCGATGATCCCGGACCGGCACCAGCGGATCGGCGTCGACCGGGAGACCTCGGCGGTGCGCTGGGACGGCCGTACGGAACAGATCGTCATGCGGTTCACGGTGCGTGGGGACGCCCAGCGGGCGGCCTGGATCATGCCCGTACCCGGGCGGGCGGACGTGACGCTCGGCGACCCGTCGCTCTTCGACGCGCTGGAGGACCTCACCCGTCCCGCGCACCGGGACCGTTACTACTTCTGGCCGCGTGGCGACGACTGGCCCTTCGACCTCGGCTCGTCGGACGGCTCCTCGGCCGCCCTTCCCGGGAGCGCCGGCCCGGACGTCGGTGTCGTCGGGCGCGAGCGGCTCGGCCCCTTCGACGTGGCGCGGCTGACCGCCACCGACCCCGAGGCGCTGAGCGGCTGGCTGAGGACGAACGGCTTCGAACTCCCCGAGCGGCTGGCGGCCGAACTGACGCCGTACGTCGAGCAGAAGTGGGAGTACGTCGCGGTACGGCTCGCCCCCGACGCCGGCGGTACGGCGCTCCAGGGAGAGCTGACCCCGCTCCGGATCGGTTTCGCCAGCGACCGGCTCGTCTACCCGATGCGGCTCTCCCGGCTGGCCAAGACCCCGCAGTCCCTCGGCCTGTACATCCTCGCCGACCATCGCATGGAGCCGCGTGACGACATCGGCGGCGACGGGCCGGAGGTGACGTTCGCCGGACGGATCGAGGGGACGAGCCGCGACTCGCTCGCCTCGCTCACCGGCGGCGGGCCGTTCTTCCTGACCGCACTGGACCAGTCGTTCCCCGTGCCGTCACTGATCGACGGCGACCACGAACTGCGGACGGTCGCGGACACGCCGTACCGCGAGGTGATCTACACCGACCGGCTGCTCACGGTCGGGGACGGGGTCCCGGTCTGGCTCCTGTCGGTCGCCGGCGTGCTGATCGCGGCGGGCGGGACGGTCGTGGCGATCCGCGTGCGGCGCCGACGCGCTGCGGTACGTTCGGCGGCATGACCCAGGATCAATGGACCGCAGTCGACCGCTACTTCACCGAACTGCTCGCCCCTGCCGACGAGGCGCTCGCCGCCACGCTGGCCGACTCCACGGCCGCCGGGCTCCCCGAGATCGCCGTCGCGCCCAACCAGGGCAAGCTCCTGAACCTGCTCGTCTCGATGTGCGGGGCGCGCTCGGTCCTGGAGATCGGCACGCTCGGTGGCTACAGCACGATCTGGATGGCGCGCGCGCTGCCCGCCGACGGCCGGATGATCTCGCTGGAGTACAACCCGGCCCACGCGGACGTGGCGCGCGCCAACATCGCCCGCGCCGGCCTGGAGAAGGTGGTCGAGGTCCGGACGGGCGCGGCCCTGGACACCCTGCCCCAGCTGGAGACGGAGGGCGCGGGCCCGTTCGACTTCGTCTTCATCGACGCCGACAAGGTGAACAACCCGAACTACGTGGCGTGGGCGCTGAAGCTCTCCCGCCCCGGCACGGTCATCGTCGTCGACAACGTCGTGCGCGGGGGCGCGATCCTGGAGGCGGACACGGACGACCCGGCGATCACCGGCACGCGCGCGATGTTCGAACTGGTCTCACGTGAGCCCCGGTTGGACGCGACGGCGTTCCAGACGGTCGGCGTGAAGGCCTACGACGGCCTGCTGCTCGCCCGGGTCGTGGCCTGACGGACGCACGTGGTCGGGCGAGACCAGCCACTCCCGCCCGCCGCACTCGGGCCACAGAAACGCTGTATGGGCAGTCGTCACGGTTGATGCAAGCCCACGCAATCGCCTGGACCAGGGACTCCGGGAAGTGGTCAGCTACGGTCGCCGGCTTCGTGCACAGCACGCACCAGGGATGGGCGTAGAGGTAGCGTGCCGGATGTTCGGCCACCGTCGCCGGTACGCGCTCGTCCCCGGTTTCTCCCGTAGTGCGGTCGCCTCACGTTCGTGAGCGGCACAGCGGCCACCGCGGGCCGTCAGTTCGGGGCACCCGGGTACCGAGCGCGGGGGGGCGGGGGCGTCGGGGCATGGGATATCTCCAACGTGCGGCACGTACATGTCCAGAACGTCAGAGTGACAGGCAGCGCTTTGTGGACAGCGGTGCAGCGCTCACGTGGTGGACTCAGCACTAGGGCGTGTTGCGAAAGTCCCGCCTGCCCCGCGACGCCTGGCACGCACGCTCGCTGCGTTGTCGGGATCGTCCGAGTACACCCGGTACGAGGACGACCCTCCGCCTTGCGATCGCACGCACCAGACGCCGCGGGGCCCGCCCTTCGGGCGGACGGCGCTACTTTCGCAACACGCCCTAGGTCGCACGCACCGACTCGTCCGTTCCTCGCTCGATCAGGTGACAGTCTCGGCGTGCTCGGTCAGCGGAAGTCTCGAAGCCCTACGCTGCCGGCCATGGCAGAGATCACTTATGACCAGGAGTACAAGAAGGTCCACGACATCCTCAGCGGGATGAACTCGTCGCAGCCCATCCGGCCCGGCACCAGTCTTGATGAGCTGGGGGTTGATGAGCTCGCTCTCATGGAGGTTGCGGCCCGACTGGGGGACGAGTTCGGCGTAGACATCGAGGTGTCACCCGAGAGCATCCGTACGGCCGAGGAGTTGGCCCGCGCGGTGGTGAACGCCCCCGCCAACGCCTAGGCCGCGCTCCCGAACTCCGTGCTCGTCTTGAGCTGGTGGCACCCCCGGCACAGCACTTGAACGTTGCCGTCCGTGTCGGTCCCTGCCATCGAGAGGGGCGTGATGTCGTCGGCTTCTGCGTTCCCGTCCCCGGACTCGAACCGGAAACCTTCGCGGTCTCACCGCGGCGCCTCTTGCCATTGGGCCAGGCGGGCTCCGATGGGGCGAGGGACCGTTTCCCCACCCCGGGACATTCGTTCAGCAAGACATGAAGAAGATCATCACTGCCACAGCACTCGCCCTCTCGGGGCTCGCTCTCGCGGCTCCCGCCCACGCCGACAGCGACTCCAACTTTCAGGGCGGTATCGACGCCGCCAACAACTGGAACTTCACCGCCGCCGCCGTCTGCCTTCAGGAAGTCGCGGTTGTCCCCACCCTGGGCGAATGGAACACCGACCACGTCGACAACTGCTCCAACGGGAATGTCATCGACCACTCGGGAAGGTAGTCGCGCAGTCCCGGGCTGACGTGCCCAACCCGGGACTCGAACCCGGAACTCTGCGGCCGATATCCCCGAGCCGGGGCCGGTACCGAGCACCTCTCCTCTGCGGGGTCAGGTGGGGTTGGTCGTCCTCGTCGGCGGGGCCGGTCCGGGACGAGGCGGACGACGGGCAGCTTGCCGCTGGTCGTCCTCTCCGACGTGAAGCCGTACGGGGCGACGCCGGAGACGTGGCTACCAGCCCGCCGAAGCGTGTCCCTGGTGGCGGAGACGTAGGCCGACTTCATGTCGGACTCCTGCTGCGCCAGACCCGCGATGGCGGCGAGGATGCCGACCCCGACCGGGGTGGACGTGTCGAGGTACGGCTCTTCGACGCTCACCAGCCGCACGCCGTGCGGTCTCCAGCTCCTCGATGATCCGCATGGCTTCCAGCGCGCCACGGCGCGTGAGGCGGGACAGTGAGAAGACCACCACGGCGTCCACGTGCCCGCCGCGCACGGCCGCCAACATCTCCTCGAATCCGGGACGGTGGATGCTCGGGTCCCACCCCGACTTGCCCACGTCCTCGAAGTGGCCCGCGTCGCTCCACCCCTTCGACGCGATCAGCGAGGCGCACCGTTCGCGCTGCGCCACGGGCGACGCCTGCGAGTCGTCCCCTCACGCCGCTTCGACTGGCGGATGTACGAGACTGCACGTAGGTGATCAAGGCTCGGCGCAGCGCCCGGCCTGTGCTTCCTGAGAGGTGTCATGTGCCCAGTGTGGTAAAGATCAACGTACTGACCGTCCCGGCCGAGCAGCGTGAGGTGCTGGAGCAGCGGTTCGCCTCGCGGGCCGGGGCCGTGGAGGGGTCCGACGGGTTCGAGTGGTTCGAGCTGCTGCGGCCCGTCGAGGGCACCGACCAGTACCTCGTGTACACCCGCTGGCGGAGCGAGGAGGACTTCCAGAACTGGATGTCCGGTTCCATGAAGACCGCGCACGAGGGCGGCGGCGCCGGGGAGCGGCCCAAGCCGGCGGCGACCGGGTCGACGCTCTGGTCGTTCGAGGTCGTCCAGCAGGCGTCCCCGAAGTGAGCGACTCCCCTGCCCGCGGCTGGTCCTTCGTGCCCGAGGACGTCCACACCGCCGACGCCACCGCCCTGCGCCGCGACTACTACGACGACGTGGCGAGCCGCTACTGGAAGCGGCCCGCCACCGTGGCGGAGATCGACGAGGGGCTGACGAACGACGGCGTGGAGCTGCTGGCCCCGCCGACCGGCCGGTTCCTCGTGGGCCGGTACGAGGGGAAGCCGGCCGCGTGCGGCGGCGTGCTCCTCCTCGACGAGGAACGCGCCGAGCTGACCCGGGTGTTCCTGCGCCACGCCTTCCGGGGCACGGGCGGCGCCGGTGCCCTGCTCGGGAGGCTGGAGGACGCGGCGCGTGGCCTGGGCGCGCGCCGGATGGTCCTCAACACGCGCCGGGACCTGATCGAGGCCCGCAGCCTGTACACGCGCCACGGCTACCAGGACATCCCGGCGTACTGCGAGGGCCCGTACATGGACGTCTGGTACGGCAAGGACCTCCGGTCCTGATCCCTCAGGCGTGATGGTCGCGGGGCGGCTCGGGCGAGTGGGGCCGCTCCGCGTCCGAGCCGCTCAGCTCCGCCGTCAGCTCCTCCACCAGCTGGACCAGGTCCGTGGGCCGCTCCGGCCCCCACCAGTCTCCGAGCAGCTCGGCGAGCGACTCCTCCCGCGCCTTCGCCAGCCGCGTCGCGGCGGAGAGCCCCTCTTCCGTCAGGACGAGCTGCAGACCCTCCCGGCGGGCCAGCCGGCGCTCCTCGATCTGCACGGACGCCGCGGTGATGGCCCGCAGGGGTACGGGCGTGGTCTCGGCGAGCCGGGCCGGTTCCACGGTCCCGTGGCGGCGGATCCGCAGCAGCAGCCAGCTCGCGGCCGGCAGCAGATCGAGCCCGGCCTTCGCGGTGATCTTCTCGTAGACCTCCCTGCGCCCCTCCCGTGAGCCGAGCACGGACAGGGCCCGCGCGCACTCGTCGTACGAGGAGCGCTCCACCGGGTTGGAGGCGAGGGTCTGGCTGGCGTCGGGGGCGGTGACAGAGCCGCGCAGCTTGTCCTCCTTGAGGAACCAGGCGACGACGAAGGCGACGAGGACGACCGGCGCGGCGTAGAGGAAGACGTCGGTGATCGAGGTCGCGTACGCGTGCACGACGGACGGCTGCAGCTCCGTCGGAAGTTCCGAGATGGCGCGCGGGTCGGCGGCGATCTGGTCCGGTCCGGTGCCCGGTGGGAGCGACTGCCCGGCGAGGGCCGCGTCGAGTTTGGTGTTGAGCCGGTTGGTGAAGATCGTGCCGAAGATGGCGACGCCGAACGACGCCCCGATGGAGCGGAAGAAGGTGGCGCCGGAGGTGGCGACCCCGAGGTCCTGATACGAGACGGCGTTCTGCACCACCAGGACGAGGACCTGCATGACGAGACCGAGCCCGACGCCGAAGACGAAGAAGCAGGCGCTCGTCTCCCAGGTGGAGCTCGCCTCCGTCAGCTCGTTGAGGAGCAGCAGCCCGAGCGCCGTGACGCCGGTGCCCGCGATGGGGAAGACCTTCCAGCGGCCCGTGCGCGAGACGATCTGGCCGGAGACGGTCGAGGTGATGAACATGCCGAGGACCATGGGCAGCATGTGGAGGCCGGACACGGTCGGCGTGACGCCCTGGACGACCTGGAGGAAGGTCGGCAGATAGGTCAGCGCGCCGAACATCGCGAAGCCCACGACGAAGCTGATGACCGAGACGAGGGTGAAGGTCCGGATCCGGAAGAGTTTCAGCGGCAGCACGGGCTCGGCGGCGCGCCTCTCGACGTACACGAACCACGCCAGGAGTACGGCTCCGAGGACGGCGAGTCCGATGATCTGTGGGGAGCCCCAGGGCCAGGTGTTGCCGCCGAGGGAGGCGACGAGGACCAGGCAGGTGGCGACCGAGGCGATGAGGAACGTGCCGAGGTAGTCGATGGTGTGGCGGGTGGCGCGGACCGGGATGTGCAGCACGGTGGCGATCACGAAGAGGGCGACGATGCCGATGGGCAGGTTGATGTAGAAGACCCAGCGCCAGGAGAGATGTTGGGTGAACAGCCCGCCGAGCAGCGGGCCGAGGACGCTGCTCGCCCCGAAGACGGCGCCGAAGAGCCCCTGGTACCTGCCCCGTTCCCGGGGGGACACGAGGTCGCCGACGATGGCCATCGAGAGGACCATGAGACCGCCGCCGCCCAGGCCCTGGAGTGCGCGGAAGCCGATGAGCTGGGGCATGTTCTGTGCGACGCCGCAGAGGGCGGAGCCGACGAGGAAGATGACGATGGCGCCCTGGAAGAGCTTCTTGCGGCCGTACTGGTCGCCGAGCTTGCCCCACAGGGGCGTGCCCGCGGTGGACGCAAGGATGTACGCGGTGACGACCCAGGACAGGTGCTCCATGCCGCCGAGCTCGCTGACGATGGTCGGCAGGGCCGTGGCGACGATGGTCTGGTCGAGTGCGGCGAGCAGCATGCCGAGGAGCAGCGCTCCGATCGCGACCATCACACCGCGCCGGCTCTGCCCGTCCCCGGGCGCCGGGCCACCGCTGGGGTCTGCCGCGCGTACTTCCTGGGCCATGGGCATCTCCTCGGGTCCGTTCCCCACCCCATCCTGATTGGAATGTCCGGTTATGGCCTGCGGAGGCCAGGGCCGTTACCCCGGTCGCGGAGGCCGGGCCACGTGCGGGCTGCATAATCTCTGCCAGGCGAACTGGGGAGGGGCCTGACTGTGGTCGGACACGTCTGTCCTGAATGCGGTGTACACAGACCGCGCTGCGCGTGCGTCGAGGCGGAGATAGCCGCGGCGGAGGACTTCGATCCGCTGCGGATCCGTCCGTACGTGACGCTTGATGCCGTAGCGGAGGCCGGAAAGGCACCGATGGCCCCACCGGAGGCCCGAGGCGCTGGTGCCGTCGCGCTACCTGACGCCGGGCCGGGCGACGAGCCGGTCGCGGCACCGGGCGCCGGGCCGGGTGCGGGTACGGCCTCCGGGCCGGGTGCGGGCACGGGGCCCGTCGCCGAGCCGGGTGCCGGGCCGGGCGCGGTGCCGGGTCCGGGCACGGGAATGGGACCGGGGGCGGTGCCGGGCGCGGGCTTCGGGCCAGGCGCTGTGCTGGGCGCGGGCTCAGGACCGGGCATGGCATCCGGACCGGGCGCGGCATCCGGACCGGGCGCGGCATCCGGACCGGGCGTGGGTGCCGTTTCCGGACCGGTGACGGAGCCGAGTGGGGGGCCCGGCTCCGCCGAGACGATGCCCCTGTACCTGAGCGGGGTCGCGCCGGAGCCCGAGGCGTACGACATCGCGTACGAGCCCGAGTGGGGTCCGCGCGAGCCAGAGCGCCCCGCCACCCGCCGGCGCGGCGCGCTGGTGGCTCTCGCGGCGGCGGTCGCGGTCGCGGTGGTCGCCACGGCGGCGGTCGCGGGCGACCTCCTCGGCGATGGAAACGAGCCCGACGACCGGGCCGCCGCGCCGACGCTCACCGCCAGCGCCTCGGAGAACGTCGCCGTGTCGGAGGCCCCGTCCTCCTCGGCCTCCACACCTCCGCCGTCCGCCACGGCCTCCGCCACGGCCTCACGCTCCGCGTCGCCCTCGGCGTCGCCGTCACCCTCCACCCGTTCGGCGGAGGCGACCGCGACGGCCACGTCCACCGCGCCGGCCGGGCCGCCGTCGCCCTCGGCGACCCGGACCACCTCCGCGCCGACCCGCACGCCCACGGTCGCGCCGATCGCGCCCGCCCCGACCCTGCGCTACGGGGACTCCGGCCCCGAGGTCGAGGAGCTGCAGCGACGGCTCTGGGAGGTGTGGCTCTACGACGGCCCGATCGACGGCGAGTTCTCCCGACAGGTACGGCGCGCGGTCGAGCGCTACCAGTCGTACCAGGACATCGAGGAGGACGGGGAGGGCGTGTACGGGCCGGAGACGCGCCGCGCACTGGAGGCGGAGACCACGGGCTGAACCGGCGGAGTACCCGTCGGCACCACGGGCCCGCGACGAACGGGAGGAGGCCCGCACCACGGCCGCGGCGTCCGTGATCCGGGACGGATTGGCGTGGAGGCTCCTCGTTTTGTATCGTCGAGGAACAAAGTGGCCCCGCCCGCACTCCCTGACCGGCGGGCGGGACCGCTCTGTTCTCCTCCCACCCCTCTGGAGACCCTTCATGCCCGCGCTCACCACCCGCGCACTGCTCCTCGACATGGACGGCACGCTCGTCAACTCGGACGCCGTCGTCGAACGCTGCTGGCGCCGCTGGGCCGAACGTCACGGCCTGGACCCGGACGAGGCGCTCAAGGTCGTCCACGGCCGCCAGGGGTACGCGACGATGGCCGCCCTCCTCCCGGACCGGCCCATGGAGCAGAACCACGCCGACAACCGGGTGATGCTCGCGGAGGAGACCGCGGACCTCGACGGCGTCGTCCCGGTCCCGGGCGCCCCGGCCTTCATGGCCGCCCTCGTCGGCCTCCCGCACGCCCTCGTGACCTCGGCGGACGAGAAGCTCGCCCAGGCCCGGATGGGCGCGGCGGGGCTGCGGATGCCGGCGACCCGGGTGACGGCGGAGCACGTCGGCGCGAGCAAGCCCGACCCGGAGGGGTTCCTCAAGGGCGCGGCGGAGCTGGGCTTCGACCCGGCCGACTGCGTCGTCTTCGAGGACTCCGAGGCCGGTATCCACGCGGGCCGCGCGGCGGGCATGCGCGTGGTCGGCGTGGGCCCGAGGGCGGCCGCCTTCGCCCCGGACGTCCACGTCCAGGACCTCTCGACCGTACGGCTGACGCCCCTCCAGGACGGCACCCTCAGCCTGACGTTCGCCTAACAGCAGGCTCCGGCCGAGCGAACACGGGCGGACACGGGCCGGACGGCGGACCGAGAACGGGCCGACAGCGGGCTGGTCACACGCCGACAGCGCACCGAGAGCGGCCCCGACGGCGACGAACGCGGGCCGGACACGGGCCGATCTCCGACGTGGCGGAGGCCCCTTATCCCCGCGCCACCGCACCCCGCCCCACCGCACCCCGGGCCACCACGCCCCGGGCCACCAGCTCCAGCACGACCGCCACCGCCACCGCCTGCACCACCATCAGCGCCACCAGCACGAACAGCTGCACCGCCCCCGCCTCCCAGGGCGACGCGCCGCCCAGCAGCATCCCCACGAACGCGCCCGGCAGCGTGACGAGCCCCACCGTCCTCGTCTGGTCGAGCCCCGGCAGCAGCGCGTCCGACGCCGCCGTGCGCGCCACCTCGAGCCGCGCCTCCCGCTCCGGCAGCCCGATCGCGAGCCCCGCCTCCACCTCGCCCCGGCGCGTCTCCAGCTCGTCGAGCGCCCGCCTCCCGCCCAGGACCGTCGCGGTCAGCGCGCCGCCGATGAGGATGCCGGTGACCGGGATGAGCGCCACACCGCGCACCGGGACGAGTCCGGTGAGCAGCAGCGTCGCGACGACCGGTCCGACACCGGCGGCGATCGGCACCCCCGCCCACCACCGGCCGCGCCCCTCCCCCGGGACGACGCGTCTGCCCGCCGTCCACGCCGCCACTCCGTACATCACCAGCAGAAAGACCAGCAGCAGCGGCAGGTACCGCATCACCCAGCCGATCACGAGCGACACCGCGACCAGCTGGACCGCGGCGCGCCCGCCCGCGATCAGCGAGTCGCGCGGGCGTCCGAGCCGGGCGAACGCGACGACGCCCGCGGCCACGGCGAGCAGAACAGCGAGAACCACCCCAAAGGTGACGTTCACTTCCAGAAGCACACGCCAACCCTAGGGCCGAGAAACGGAAGTGTCGTTCCGTCACACCCCTTGATGTGACGTGCCCATGTCGTCACTCTGTTACCTGGCGCACCCCACACCGCAACCTCGCGCCGCCACGATGGCCGGGTCGCCGGGCACCCACCCGGGTCCCACCCGGGCAATTCACTCCATACGCACCCGGAACCCACCCGGGACGTACAGGGCGAGCGCCCGGAACGGCACGGCCAAGGTCCCCCCACTTCAAGGGAGTTCGCATGCTCGCCGCCAACGTCTACGCGCGTCGAATAGTCCGTCGCGCGACCGTTCTCGCCGCCACCGCCACCCTCTCCGTCACCGGCCTCCTCGCCACCGCGCCGACCGCCCAGGCGGCCATGCCCACGCCCGTCAGCGCGGCCACCGCCCGTACCTACCTCGCCTCCCTCACGGTGAAGGCGGAAGGTTCCTCCTCCGGCTACAGCCGTGACCTGTTCCCCCACTGGATCACCCAGTCCGGCGCCTGCAACACCCGCGAGGTCGTCCTCAAGCGCGACGGCGTGAACGTCGTCCAGGACTCCAGCTGTGCCGCCGTCAGCGGCAGCTGGTACTCCGAGTACGACGGCGCGACCTGGACCGCCGCCGCCGACCTGGACATCGATCACATGGTGCCGCTCGCCGAGGCCTGGCGCTCCGGCGCGAACTCCTGGACGACCGCCAAGCGCCAGCAGTTCGCGAACGACCTGACCCGGCCGCAGCTCATCGCCGTCACGGACAACGTCAACCAGTCCAAGGGCGACCAGGACCCCGCCGAGTGGCTGCCGTCGCGCACCTCGTACCGCTGCACGTACGTCCGCGCCTGGGTGCACACGAAGTACTACTGGGGCCTGAGCGTGGACTCCGCCGAGAAGAGCGCCCTGCAGTCCGTCCTGAACGGCTGCTGAGAACGCTTCCGTCGCGCCTCCCTCGTTCCGTACCGTACGGGCGTTCCCTGCCGAACGGGCGGGACGACGGAGGGGCGGGGAGATCGATGGCGGCCGGACTGAGACTCGGACCGGTACTTCGGTACGTCGACGGAGTGACGGGCGACTCGGCGACGATATGGGTCGAGACCGACCGCCCGTGCACGGCGGAGGTCCACGGAGCCGCGGGCGCCGGCGGCTCCACCCGCACCTTCCAGATAGCGGGCCACCACTACGCGCTGATCCCGGTGACGGGCCTGACCCCCGGCACGACGACGGCGTACGAGATACGGCTCGACGGCCGGACGGTCTGGCCGCCGGCCGACTCCCGTTTCCCTCCGAGCACCATCCGCACCCCCTCCCCCGACGGCGAGGTCAGGGTGGCGTTCGGCTCCTGCCGCTGGGCGGCGAAACCGGCCAAGGGCAGGGACCCGGTCGGCCCGGACGCACTGGACACGCTCGCCACGCACCTCGCGAGGCAACTCGCGGAAGGCCCCTCGGCCGAGCGCTCGGAGTACGCCCCTGACGGACCCCCGGACGCGCGCACGGCGCACGCCTCTGCCGTACCCGGGGCGGCCGAACGCCCGGACGTCCTCGTCCTCCTGGGTGACCAGGTGTACGCGGACGAGACCTCGGCCGACACCCGCCGCTGGCTCGCCGCCCGCCGGGACCCGGGCGACCCGCCCGGCTCGGAGGTCGGGGAGTACGAGGAGTACACCCGGCTCTACGACGAGTCCTGGGGCGACCCCGAGGTCCGCTGGCTGCTCTCCACCGTCCCCAGCTGCATGATCTTCGACGATCACGACGTCATCGACGACTGGAACACCAGCGCCGCCTGGCTGGCCCGGATGCGGTCCACGCACTGGTGGAGCGAGCGCGTGCTCAGCGGGCTGATGTCGTACTGGGTGTACCAGCACCTCGGCAACCTCTCCCCCGCCGAGCTCGACGCCGACCCGCTGTACGCCGCGATCCGTTCCGTACCGGACGGCACGGAACGGCTGCGGCGGTTCGCGGCCGAGGCGGACGCCGATCCGGCATGTGTGCGCTGGAGCTACCGCCGGGACTTCGGCCGGACCCGGCTGCTGATGATCGACACCCGGGCCGCGCGCCTTCTGAAGGAGGACGCGCGGGCGATGCTGGACCCGGCCGAGGCGGCCTGGATACGCGAACAGGCGCTGTCCGACCGGGGCGCGTACGACCATCTCCTCATCGGCACCTCGCTGCCCTGGCTGCTGCCGCCGCTGATCCACGACGCGGAGGCCTGGAACGCGGCCCTGTGCCGCGGCGAGCGCGGCGGGCCGGAGGGGCGCTGGGCGCGGTTCGCCGAGGACCTGCGCCAGCGGGCGGACCTGGAGCACTGGGCGGCGTTCCCCTCGTCGTTCGAGGCCCTGACCCGGCTGATCGCGGAGGCGGGCGGCGGCCCGGGCGCGCCGGCGACGGTGTGCGTGCTGTCCGGGGACGTCCACCACGCGTACGTGGCGGAGCCGCGCTGGCCCGACGAGCCGGCCGAGGGCGCCGCGGACCCGGGGGCGCGGCCCGAGGCACGGGTGGTCCAGCTGACGTGCTCACCGCTCCACAACGCGATCCCCCTCGCCGTACGCCTGGGCTTCCGCTTCGGCTGGAGCCGCGCGGGCGGCCGCCTGGGCCGCGCCCTGGCCCGGCACGCGCGCGTGGGCCGGCCCTTGATCGGCTGGCGCAGAACGGGCGGCCCCTGGTTCGGCAACCAGCTCATGACGCTCACGTTGCACGCCCGCTCCGCCCGTCTGACGCTCACCCAGGCGCGGGCGAACGGCCGGCTCGTCACCGTCGACGAGCGGCGTCTGAGCGGGAGTTGACGCCACGACGGGGAGCCCGCCCGGAACGCCCGCGCCGCGGGTGACACTCGCCACAGATCGCCACGCCCTGGAATGTTGAAGTTGCAAGTACTAGTGAGGGATGCCTAACCTGACGTCCTCATCGGTTCCGTCCCCCCGCGTTCCGTCCCCCGGGACCGACACGACCGAAGGAGTCACACCCCCATGAACCCCCTGGCCAACCGCGTACAGCAGTCCCAGCCGTACGCGCTCGGGCTGTTCCGCCTCGTCATCGGTCTGCTCTTCGCCTGCCACGGCGCCGCCTCGCTCTTCGGCGTGCTCGGCGGCGCCGCCGGTGGCGGCGGCACCGTCCCGACCGGCACCTGGCCCGGCTGGTACGCGGCCGTGATCCAGCTCGTCGGGGGCGCCCTCGTGGCCCTCGGCCTCGGCACCCGTACCGCCGCCCTGCTCGCCTCCGGCTCGATGGCCTACGCGTACTTCAAGGTCCACCAGCCCGAGGGGCTCTTCCCGCTCCAGAACGGCGGCGAGAGCGCCGCGCTCTTCTGCTGGGCGTTCCTGCTCCTCGTCTTCACCGGCCCCGGTGCCCTCGCCCTCGACCGGCTCTTCGGCGCCCGCGAGGCGCGGGCGTCGGACCGGCCGAAGCCGCGGGCGTCGGAGCGGGCGGAGGCGCGGGCGTCGGACCGGACCGAGGAGCGGGCGTCGGACCGGACCGAGGAGCGGGCGTCGGACCGGACCGAGGAGCGGCGCGAGCCCGTCGGGGCGTGATCGTCAGGCCCGACCAGGGCCGAACGGGCAGGGGTCGGAGACCGCGAGAGCGATTTCCGGCCCCTGCCGGTTTTCGTCACCCGCGCCCGCGTACGCTCTAGCGCTGTGAACGTGCTCGACAGCATGGGGTCACTGCAGTCGCTGACCGCGGGCCCGTGGATCTACGCGGCGGTGGCCACGTCGGTACTGCTCGACGTCTTCCTGCCGGTGCTGCCGAGCGGGGTCCTGGTGATCACCGCCGCGACGGCGGCGGCGACCGCCACCGCGGCCTCCACCGACGTACCCTCCGTCCTCCTCCTTCTCCTCTGCGCGGCCACCGCCTCCGTACTGGGCGACTTCGTCGCGTACCGGCTGGCCTGGAGGGGCGGGGCCCGGCTGGACCGGGCGATCGCCCGCTCGCGCCGCCTGACGCGCGCGCAGGAACGTCTCGGCGTGGCGCTGGCGCGCGGCGGCGGCCCGCTCGTGGTGATCGCGCGCTTCGCTCCGGCGGGGCGCTCGGTCGTCTCCCTGGGAGCGGGCGCGGCACGGCGCCGGATCGTGGACTTCCTGCCCTGGTCGGCACTGGCCGGGGTGGCCTGGGCGGGCTACAGCGTGGCCCTCGGCTGGTTCGGCGGGTTGTGGCTGGGCGCGACCTGGTTCAGCGCGGGCGTCTCCGTCCTCGCGCTGTTCCTGGCGGGCGGACTGGCCGCCTATGTCATACGGCGTCCGGCTGCGGCTCCCGCGCCGGCTTCTTGAGCCCGCGCACCTCCAGGCCGTCGAGCAGCCGGGCGGTCGCCTCGGCGATCTCGTCCACGGCACGCTCGAACACCTCGACGTTGTGCGCGGCGGGTCTGTGGAACCCGGACACCTTGCGGACGTACTGCAGGGCGGCGGCGTGGATGTCGTCCTCGGTCGCCTCTTCGGGCAGGACCGGCGGTCGGAGAGTCTTAATGCTGCGGCACATGCATCCAGTGTCGCGCGCCCCACTGACAACGCGCCGCCCCTGACCCACGGGAGCCGGGACGGCCCGGCCCCGGGTCAGCCCCCGATGCCGCGTCTGCTCCGCGCGTTGATCTCGGCGGCACGGGCCCGCAGCTCCCTCATGGGTGTGGCGAGCTGTACGTCGCCGGGTTCGGCCTCCCATTCGCGGCCGCCGTTGACGGGCCGGATCAGGAGCCGGCCGGCGACGCTGTCGACGTAGAAGCCGACCCGGCCGGTGGCGGTGTCGCGTACGAGGTCACCGACCTCGGGCAGTGGTTGCACGAAACCCCTCCGTCCCGGAATTCCAGTTCTCTAGAGATACACCCAGAGAAACCCCACCGCTCCCCTCTGTCAACGTATCTCTAGAGAAGTCCCCCGATGGATGGATCACTCGCACAGGTCGGCGCAGAGGCGTGCGTCACCTGGTCGGAGCGCGCCGTAGGGTGTCCCGCAGACGAAGGGAGGTCCACCCCATGACTGACCGGGACAGCGGTCGTCGGCCCAAGTACCAGCGCATCGCCGACGAGTTGAGAACCGCCATCCAGTCAGGCGCCTTCGCCCCCGGCGACCGGCTCCCCGGCGAGAACGATCTGATGACCACGTACGACGTGGCCAGGATGACGGCCCGCCAGGCGCTCTCCGTGCTGCGCACCGAGGGCCTGGCCGAGGCACGCAAGGGCGCCGGGGTCTTCGTCCGCACCTTCCGGCCGCTGCGCCGGCGGGGCATCCCCCGGCTGGCGCAGGACCACTGGGGCACGGGCCGCTCGGTCTGGTCGGCGGACATCGAGGACCGCGCGCTGGTGGTGGACCAGATCGAGGTCGGCCGGGCGACGGCGGACCCGCGCGTGGCCGCGGCCCTCGGCCTGTCGCCCGACGCGCCGGTCTGCGTCCGCAGCCGCCGCTTCGTCCTGGACGACAAGCCGGTCCTGCTCTCCGTCTCGTACCTCCCGGCCGACCTCGCCCAGGACACCCCCATCGCGACCCCGGACACAGGCCCGGGCGGCACGTACGCGCGGCTGGCCGAACTCGGGCATCAGCCGGTGCACTTCCGCGAGGAGATCCGCTGCCGCATGCCCACGGCCGACGAGACCACGCGCCTGTCCCTGGAGTTCGGGACACCGGTGATCCTGATCGGCCGCACGGCCTTCACGGCGAAGGGGCTCGCGGTCGAGCTCAACGAGATGACGCTGGACTCGGCGTCCTACGTCCTGGAGTACGACTTCGACGCCTGATGCCGCGCCGGGGTGAGCGGGCCGCCGCGCGAGACGCCCGGGGAGACCCGGTGGAGCCTGCAGACCTACGCGCCCTTGGCCTCCCGCCGGGCGGCCGGGACGCCCTGCTGCTGGACGTCGTCGTTGACCTGTCCGCCGAGGGTCATGACATTCAGGGTCGCCGAGTTCTCGCTGGCGATGGCCTTCTCGACGCGGGCGACCAGCGTCGTGAAGCAGTCCCGGTCGGAGAGATGCTGATACGGCCCCACCTTGGCGGCGAAGTAGACCCGCTCATGCCCGAGCAGCTGCTCGGTCGAGCGGTAGTTCTTCCACTGCTCCCGGTACCGGTACACGCTCTCCAGCGACACCGACGCCACGACGACGAGGCTGAGCACCGTGGCGGTGATCCTCGCGAAGCCCAGATCGAGATTGACGAGCACCGGCACGAGCGCGCCGCCGACGACCGAGACGGTGCGCATGCGCAGATGCATGGCCTTCATCTTGGTGGCCTTGCGGTCGTACCACTCCTGATACTGCGTCAACCGGCTGTCGAGATACCGCTGTGGCGTCATCTCGCCACCCGACACCTCGGCCTCGGGCGCGTCCCCACCTCATCCATGCCGCGAGTACATCCCTCACGGGCGCACCCGGTCAACTCCCCCTTGCCCGACGGCCCGCCGCCCGACGCGACGAGGTCGCGACGGACGGCGTACGGCATACGGCTTCGGTCAGGAGTGCGGCACGACGGCCACGGGGCAGGAGGCGTGGTGGATCACGGCGTGGGTGACGGAACCGAGGTGGGAGCCCCGGGCCGACCGGCGCCGGCCGACGATCAGGAGCGAGGCGTCCGACGAGGCGTCGACGAGGTGCTCGGCCGCCCGTCCCTGAGTGGACACCTCGGAGGCCGGTACCGCAGGGAACTTCTCCCGGAAGGGACCCACCGCGTTCGAGAGCGCGGACGCCGTCCCGTCCTTCTCGTCCGCAGCGAGGTGCCGGTGGAAGGCGGAGTGCCAGGTGTTCACGATCTCCAGGGGGACGTCATGCCGCGCGGCGAAGTCGAAGGCGAAGTCGAGGAGTTCCCCCTGGTCCTCGCCCACGTCGAGACCGAGCACCACCTTCTGCCGGCCCCGGTTCTCGTACCCGGGACGGACGAGCACCACCGGGCTCTTCGCCTCGGCGACGACCTCCTGTCCCACGGACCCGACGATGAACCCACGGACGCTGCCCAGCCCGTGCGACCCCACGACCAGCATCTGCGCCTCCGAGGCGGCGGCGAGCAGCATCTGGGTGGGGGCGTCCTCGATCTCCTCGGCGCTCATGACGAGATCCGGGCGCCGGGCACGGGCTCGCTGCTCGGTGACGGCGATCACGCCCTCCCCCTCGCCCGCGCGGTCCTCGTGCGACACCTTCATGGCACCCAACTGGTGCTGCTGCCAGAGCGTGGCGTACACGAGCCGCAGCCCGTCGCCGCGCACCGCCGCCTCGTCGGCGGCCCAGTCCAGCGCCGCCACACTGCCTTCGGATCCGTCCACTCCCACGGTGACAGGTCGGGACACGCCGCTCTCCTCGTCTCGGGGCCGCCCACGGGCGAGCGCGCCGGTTCAGAAACCTACCGATTCCCCCCTGAACTCCCGCATACACGGCATCCGGGCACGCCCCCGATGCACCCGTCCGGCTCATCCGAAGCCCGCCCCTGCGAAGCCGTGCCCACGGATCAGCCGAAATCGGGGATCGGGTGGTCGGGGACGAGAGCGGCGGCGATGCGCTGGGCGATCACATGGGCGCTGTGGCCGGCCTGGGCGGTGGGGCCGTCCGTGGTCGAGACCGCGATGGCGAGACGCCGGGAAGGGAGGTATGCCTGCGAGGCGGAGTAGCCGAAGAACAGGGGGTGTTGGGCGACCCACTCACCGAGGACGAGCAGGCCCATGCCGTAGTGGGTGGCCTCGGTCTGGGCGAGGCAGACCGTGGCGGGGCACGTGTCGGTGGGCCTGCCCAGGCCGACCGTTCCCGGGTTCAGCAGCTCGCGGTAGCCGGCGGGCGAGAGCAGCTCGCCCGAGCCGACGCCGGCAGCCGAACGGGCCAGATCGCAGATGTCGGTGGTCTGGACGGCGCCGGGGGCGGTGGTCCACGAGGGGTTCCAGAAGGTGGACTCCTCGTAGATCCCCCGGTCTGAGGCGAAGGCGTGCAGGACGGGCCGGGGGATGTCGGGCGTGAAGCTGTTGCGCGTCTCGCGCAGCCCGAGCGGGCGCATGACCTCCCGCTGCAGCAGGACGTCGAGCCGGGTCCCGGTGATCTTCTCCAGGGCCTCGCCGAGGAGGACGAAGTTCGCGTGCGAGTAGCTCCAGTTGGTACCGGGCTCGTACCACCGCTCCTTGCCGGTGGCGAGGGCGACCAGCTCCTCGGCGGTCCACTGACGGAACGGGTTCGCGTAGACAGCCTGCTGGAACTCCGGCAGGGGCACGTAGTCGACGAGCCCGGTGGTGGAGGCGCCCAGCATGCGCAGCGTGATCCGCTCACCGTCCTCGAGCCCGGGCAGCCAGCGCGCGACGGGATCGTCCAGACCGACCAGCCCCTGGTCGACGAGCCGCAGAAGGGCGGTGCCCAGGTAGCTGATCGCGATGTTGCCGTTTCGGAAGTGCATGGCGGGCTCGGCCGGCACCCCTGTCATCGACTCGCCGAGCGCGGTGGTGACGACCTCCCGCTCGCCCTCCGTGACCCGCAGGATCACGGACTTGAGCCCCATCTCGGCCTGCGCCTGCCGAGCGATCCGCACCACGTCCCGAGCCGGCCCCTGCGCGGGCACCCGAGAACCGACACACCCCCGCCGGTGCCCCCCGTCACCCCCGACAGCCGAAACGGGCGCACCCGAGGCGAGAAGCGCGGCAAGCGCGACGACCGCGACAAGGCGCGACCGTGACATGGAACGAACGGATCTCATGCCGCGAGTATCTGCCGCCCCTCCCCACCCGCCACCCCACACTCCCCCGACCCGCAGGAACATCACCCATCAGGCTCGCCCGCGCCAAGCTGCACGAGCGGGGCACGCGTGCAGCTGTCACCGATTGACGCGCTCCAGACAATGATCCTATTGTCCGCCCTGCGCCTGGTCGCGGCAGGCAGCGATCAGGATGGCCGCATTCTGGTGATTTCCGAAGTCTCGGTAAGTGAGGGTAGTCGTGGGCGTACTGCTCTCATACCTCCTGCTTTTCGTCGTCGCATGCGCTCTGATGGCCTTGCAGATCGCCGGCGCGTTCCTGATCCTGACGAGTCTCACCCTCTCCGCCTGGCGCTTCGCGAGGGCCCCCAGGCGTCGACCCGATGGCCACGTCCGCAAGGTGTTGCGAGCGGCACCGTATGTGCTCGGCGGAATCGGCATCTGCTTGCTGGTCCCCGCTTCGGTGGTGCTCTACCTCGGGAGGGAGTCGGGGATTTTCGAGTCCTGGGCGATCTAGGCCGTTTCGACCAGGAGGGGTTGCCCGTACTCCCATGCCAGCCACGGACAAGCTGCCCACCGCCAGATCGGCCTCGACGCGCCCTACTGCGACCGTGACCGCGCCCAGGCAACTTGCCAGCGGCCATTCCGTATCCACATACCGCGATCGCCTGATACGTCCCGAGAATTCCCTACCAGGCCGTGCGGCGCCGACTTCGGTTCAGCGGATGGCGGGGGCAGTCCTCCCGGCAACGTGTGGATCCACCCGCCCGGGGAGAAGAGCAGGGCCCCTGTTATCGTGCGCCGATGTCAACGATCAGGCAGTTCCAAGTGACCTTCGACTGCGCGGAACCCGCGCGTCTCGCCGCCTTCTGGTGCGAGGTGCTGGGCTACGTCGTTCCGACAGTCCCCGAGGGCTTTGGCACGTGGGAGGAGTACCACCACTCGCTGCCGCCTGAGGACGAGATCTACTTCGCGTGCGCTGATCCCTCGGGCGTGGGCCCGCGCGTGCTCTTCCAGCGAGTCCCCGAAGGCAAGGTCGTGAAGAACCGGGTGCATCTTGATGTGCGGGTCGGCACAGGGCTCGTGGGTGACGAGCGCCTGGCCACACTCGAAGCCGAATGCGCACGGCTGACGGCGCTCGGCGCGAAACACGTCCTGACGCAGCGCGCCGACGGCGTCAACGAGTCGTGCATCACGATGCAGGACATCGAGGGCAACGAGTTCTGCCTCGACTGATTCCCCTCCGAGACTGCGAGGGAAGAACCGTCTCCCGGGGACCTCTCAGGTCTCGCATGCGACAGCAGCCATCCCGTGAGAGCGAGACAGTGCAGCCGGGCGATGCCGTGGCGAGCCTGGAGTCGCCACGGCTCACCGCCCCGCGGCCTCCGTCGGCTGACCACCCCAACTCCCATCCCGGCTACGTCGGCTCGGCCTGAGCTGATGGCACGCGGCACGGGAGCTCCCCCACGGCCGCACCCCACAGCCAGCCGCCACGCAGGAGGCTGAAGTCCGCGCCGGAGGCATGCCGGTGACCGTGACTACCGGCGGCCGTGGGGGGCTCGGACTCGCGCCCTTGCCCCCATCCCGCCCGGCGAAGCGGTGGCGCAGCCGGGTGCCTCGATGGAGCAGGGAAAGCCTCTTACCGCGCCGCTCGCGTCACATCGACCGGTCACCGGGGAACGAACGAGGCCCAGGTTCCCGGTTCGGTACCGGTGGCCTGGGCCTTTGTCGTGCTACCTGCTGGTGGGCGCGGACGGTTTCGAACCGCCGACATCTGCTTTGTAAGTTCGCCCGATGGCGGCTGAGCACCCTGGCAGTCCCGGTGATGGCTGTCGCCCGCATCCCTCCGGAACTGCCTCCATGCACCAACGTTGATGTCAGCGGTGGATGTCAGATCACGGGTTCGGCATCTGCTCGTCTGCCGCCCTGCGAGGCCGTGCAATGGCTTCCGCGGCACGCCTGTCAGCTGCATACTTTCGCTCGATGGAGGCCCGCAGCTCCTCAGGGGTCGGCCATGGCGCCCGCCGGTGGATCATGCGGTGGCAGTTGGCGCATATGAGGGCGAGATCGCTGAGCTTGGTCCGCCCCTCGCCCGCTTCGTGCAACGGCACGACGTGATGGCACTCGATGTATCCAGCACCGCGGTCGCCGTAGACCTGCTCGAAGTCGAACCCACACGCCTCGCACGCCAGCCGCCCACCGCGCTGAATCACAGAAGCGATCTTCTTCTTCCGTAGGCTCTTGTTCCGCTCGCGGGCCTGGTGGCGGCGCATGAGGAGCCGTCCCTCAGGAGCGCTGTAGTCGTCGAACTCCTCATCCTCGGTCGGCGCGAGGCTCTGCAGCTCGCCCGCCGCGATGCCCTGCCGAATGAGCTGAGCGACCCCAGTCATCTCCTCCGGCCGCGCCAAGAACTCGTTCAGCACCGCGACGTCGAGGGCGCCGCCGTTGGTGGGCTTGCCCTGGTACTCCGGGTGCCGCGTGGCGATGTCGAAAGTCTTACGTGCCACCCCGTTGGGGTTGCGGAACTTCTCGTTGCGCTCCGCCTCGGCGTGGATGGGGAGCAGCTGGAGCAGGGCTGACAGCTCGACCACCCTGGTGTCCTGAGCGTCCAGCCCCTTCCAGCCGTTTTCCATCACGAGCTGACAGGCAAGGATGATTTCGTCCCGGGCCCAGTCGGGATTCTTGACGGCCTTGACCTGGAAGCCTGCCCGCTTCAGCCACGCCGCGGCGTGCTCCATGCCTCCGCTGAACTCGTCGGGCGTGAGCGGTCGGCCCTGATCCCACTGGTGCGCCACGCCAGCTATGGCTTTGTAGTCATACTCCCGCCCGTCGTGCACCACGACGTACGAGCGGGCCTCGCCGAAGCCGTACTTCGCCAGGAACGCAGCCTGTCCCAACTCGTCGTACTCCGCGATGGCCTTGAGTACGGATCCCTGTGTGATCGCTCCTCTGCGCATGGCGGCAGCGTACGGCCCACCACTGACGGCCACCTGCCACCCAACAAAACCAATGCTGGGGCACCGTGCGCCCGGTCATGCGCCGGATGCCCTCTTGCGCAGCTCGCACCCAGACTGCACGGTTTCGTTGAATGCTGCTCGGCGCTCAGGCGCTACACGGGGGAAGGGCGGTAGAGATGGCAACCGTGACAGGGTGGGCCGAGAAGACCTTCGGCGACGCCGCCGGCCCGTTGGCCGACCTGATCCCAGCTAGCTTGGCTCGAGCCCATGCCCGAGCCCGCAGCGGCCACGAGGGAGTGCAGACCCAAACCCTGGAGGCATACGGACACGGCCTGTACGCCGCGCAGTACGAGGAACTGGAAGTCGGCCTCGCCTCGCTCCCCGTGGCCACGCCTGTGCGCTTACAGGGACGAACGCTCATGATCCTTGGCGACCATGTGATCTATCCGTTCCGCTACGCGAAGAAAGACGTCCCCGTCACGGCGGCACGACTGCGACGCGCCACGGGGTTCCGAGCCGAGCTGATACGCCGGCACGGCCCCGAGCCCATGCAACAAGCCTTCGACCTGGGCCTCGACGAGTTGGACGAGCAAGAACCCCATCCCGACCTCGCCCTGTTGTCAGAGGACGTCAAGCTCGTGCTCGTCGCCTACGCCTGCTCCATGACTCAGGGCGTCATGCGCATCGAGTGGGGCTCCGCCGAACTGCGCCGCGAGGACCGCTACCTCATCTGGCACCACCACGAGCCACTTCACGTGCCCCCGCAGTGAAGAGCGCCGATCGCACGCGGCTCCGGAGGCCGCGTACCTAACCTACAAATCCGCTGTTCAGACCTCTGAGGGCCGCCCGTGAAGCAAGCCCCGTCCATGGATGGGCGCGCCATCACGACGGACGCCCGCCTTCTGGATCCATGATCTGAAGGCGTCTCGGTCCCACCCCCTCGACGACATGGCATGCGCACGTAAAGTTCGGGCCTTCAAAGGCTCCCACATCCGGTGATCCCAGTGGCAAAGGGTAGCGGCTAACGGCGCCTGACGCCCTAAGGCTGCTGAGCCCAGCGAGGACTGCTTCGCGTTTGCCGAACGGGGCTGCCGCTCGCGCTGTTAATCGCACAAGGAAACTGCAAATAGTCATGCCCGCCGCAGCTGGGCAGTCGTCTGCTTCCGTTTCCGCTCCTCGATCGGAATGCGTCTTGTATGATCCCGCCAATGATCACTAGAGGAGGGCGGCGGGCGTGCTTTTTGAGACAGCAGATTTCTTCGGTGCTGAAGAATATTTCAGTACGGAGGGGGCAAGGGAGTGGGCGGAGATTAAGTCTGTGTTGGACGGCCTGACACTGCAGCTTCAACCAAGTGGTCAGGCTGGCATCTCTGGCCGGGCTATTTTTGATCCGAAAGCTACCAATAGGCTGCTGACCGCGGGGGCCGCCGCCCACGGGTGGAACAAAATCGACCTCCCCTCGACGCTGCGAGCATTCGGCACGGATTGGGACGCCGGCAAGAATGCGGTGCTCGCGGAGTGGCAGTTCTCGAACTATCCATTCCTGTGGAATAACATCATTCGCAGCCAGGTCGTTGCCCGGAATATCTGGCAATTGGCAGGCATGTCGGCGACCCCTAAAGCCCTTCTCGTCGTCACCAAGAGCGGATGCTTGCCCGCGTCGCAAAGCACGCTCTACTTCGAGCAAGGGAAGGCGCAGCTGGAAAGTGTTCGTAGTGCGCTTGACCTGAATCTGGCAATTCGCCTAGTCGGGTTGAGCATAGATCCCAGCGCGACGAGCGTCTTGGCCTCTTGGAATAGCTACACTGGAAGGACGTCTCGAAGCGTACTCGCGGGCGAAGAAAGAGAATTTCGCGTCGATTGGAGCGAACGCGTGAGGGGGGTGGGAGGGAGGTCGGCGCGCCTAACCGCTTGCCTCTGACCTTTGTTCAACGGTATGGAATGGGGCCAGCTCCGTGGCTGGGCCGGCCCCATTTAGGGTCTAGAAGAGGCCGAGGGGTTCGTTGGTTGCCTTGGTCTCCTGCGCCGGCAGGCTTGGGAGACCGTCCGAAAGTCCGCGGATTCGACCGCCGAACGCTTCTTCCTCAGTGGTCAAGCGATTTTCCAACTCGGCCAGGTGATGAGCTTCATCAAAGCGCTTAGACTTGCTTCCCTCGGTCGGCTTTTTCCCTACCTGGACCTGGAATCGGTACTTCTCGATTGACTCGCCCGTCCGTGCGACGTAGTCACGCAACGTCTTCAGGTTCGGAAAAACGCCATCGCGGTCAGGTTCTCCCAAGAGTCGCTGAGTGGCGATTCCATGGTACGTGGGGTCTAGTTCGGCTCCGAGGAAATTCCGGCCGTGATCTCGAGCAACGACAGCCACGGTTCCAGTTCCCATGTAGGGGTCTAGTACGACATCCCCAGGCTTGGTCGTGGCGAGCAACATGCGCGCTACCATGTCCTCCGGGAATTGTGCCGGATGAACAGTCTGCTCTTCGTGATTGTGCTTCACGTTCTGAAATAGCCAAATATCGCCAGGGTTCTTACCTAGAGGATTGCAGGTCAACTCCCCCTTGTTTTCACCTCTCCAGGACTTTTTGTTCTGGTATTTTTGCGGCACCCGAATCTCGTCGAGGTAGAACTTGTAGTCTTCGGCTTTTGAGAACCAAAGGATCGTCTCGTGTCGAGCGGAAAACTTGTTCTTGGCGTGCAGGCCGTGCGGCCTCACCCAAACGATTCGATTCCTGGGGATCATCCCAAGTTCTTCCAGAACTGGAAAGAATCTTACGTCGAGCGGAATATGTACGCCCTTGTCGGCGTAGACGCCAACTTGCCAGAAAATTGATCCGGTAGATTTCAGGACGCGGTGGCACTCGCGAAGAACTCGCCCCTGCAAAGCCATATACTCATCGAGCTGTGTGCGCGATTCGTAAGACTTCCCGATGTTGTAGGGAGGGGATGAGATGATGGTGTCAACGCTGTCGTCCGGGAGCTTCATTAGCCACTCGAGGCAGTCGCCTGAGTGGATCTCGTTGAGCTGCGACAACTTCATTCCCTCCACGGAAGATCACTAATGCCACCAGCAGACACAGGAGACTCGAGTGTAGGCGATGACGGCGCAACCAGTGGGGTCGGAGATTAGGCAAGCGGTCGGTGGAGCGGGTTTGGCCGGTGGCCTGCCCGGGTTGGGGTCGAGCATGACCAGGGGGCCGTACGCTGGCCAGGCAACTCGGTCAGCCCTTGGGCCTGACCGCAATGTGATCGAGTGGCCCCCTGGTCTTGCTCGACGCGGGCCCCGAACCGGGGAGGTGGGTAAAGCCGTGGAGCCGACCGCCCCAGCCACAGTGGGGTTCACCACCCATCAACCCGAGCTGTCAGGCGTGCGGCTGGCGGCCGGGCCGGAGCGGGGCGGAGACAGGAGCGGCGGCCCGGACGACGGGCCGCACGCGCCGCGCCGTGCGCGGCGGGTGCCTTGATGAAGTAGAGAAACTTTCACCGCACTTAAAACAGGCGCTTCCCGTCATGGCTACGGACGTGCGGACGCGCCCCGTTCAGAGCATCTAGCAGCCGGACTGCGTAGACCTCGCTCATGCGCTCCGCGACCTCCGCCGGCGTCAGCCACTCAACCGCGGTCGACTCGTCCGACGTCTGCGCGGAACCGCCTGTAGGCCCGCACAGGAACACCAAGGCAACGACGCCGAGGGAGACGTTCTTGTAGACCCCGGTCAGTTCACGCACCTCGACGTCGATGCCCGTCTCTTCGAAGACCTCGCGGCGTACACCCTCCTGCGGTGTCTCCTCCAGCTCCAGGATTCCGCCGGGCGGCTCCCAGTTCCCGTTGTCGGCTCGCCGGATCGCCAGGAGACGCCCGTCCGCGCGCACGACGGCACCCGCGACGGAGACTGAGTGCAGCGTCGTCATCGGAATAGCTCCCTATGCAGCGTCACGGTCAGGACGGCTCCCGTGTTCCAGGTACACCGGGGTCGCGACTGCGCGGGCTTCCATGGCTGCTGGGATTCGTCGGGCGAGACGTGGGATGGTGCGCTCCTGGACTTCGTCCGGTGCGAGGAACGCAAAGCTCTTGATCTCGTCGACCTGCAAAACGATGCGGTCCAGCGTTTCCGCCGGGAGCTGGCCGCCATCGAAGAGATAGAGGACTTTGTCCCCTTCGGTGGCGTTGGGGGCCCAGTCGACTGCCAGCAGGGCCCCGAGCTGAGGAGCGATACCCAGCTCTTCGTGGACCTCACGAGCCGCCGCTTGCAGAGGCGACTCGCCTGACTCCACGTACCCTCCGGGGATGTCCCAGTAGTCCTTATACGTGGGCTCCACCATGAGAACTCGGTCGGCGGCATCAAAGAAGAGCACACCCGCGGCCATACGCGGATGCGCCATTCTTGCTTCGTGCTCGTTCGCTGCCATGGGGCTGAGCGTACATAGATCAGATGACGCGCAGCCGGTTGGCAAGATCGGCCATGGCGCGAGTCGGCCGGCCCCGCTGGTTTCGTACCCAGGTCAGCACAAGCTCTCGCGCGAGGTAGTGGCTCCGCACCTGCTCCGGTGCCCACTGCTCGGCTTCGAGAACCATCCCAAGGGCATCGTCCACGCGGTTGTGCGCGCTCAAGGCTCGGGCCATTTCAAGGTTGTGCCGTGTCCGGCGCTTGGTCGGCAGAGCACTCGTGTCGATCTGCGGCCCTAAGTCGACGGCAACCTGCATGTCTCCCAGCTCGGCTGAGGTCGCTACGCGGTGGATGGCCACGTTGGTCGGCCCGAACGCGGTCCATACGTGGTTCGCGTCGCGCCCCAGCTGATGTGCCGCCCGGTCGGCCTCGGCGAGGAAGTCTCTGGTGGGTGGTGCGGTCCTCGGCACGTGCTGCAGCCATTGATCCGGCGAGGAACAGCGTCCCGTAGATCGACAGGAAGTCGGGTCCCGCACCGCTGAGCCCGGAGCGCAGGTAATCAGAGGCATCGCCGACCAACTGCACAGCAGCGTCAAAGCGGCCGTTGGACAGCAGGCAGTGCGCAACGGAACGGAAGAGCGACCCTGTCACCACGGTGTTGCCGGACTGTTGGGCAGCCGCCAATCCGCGGTCTGCGGCGATCCAAGCGAGGTCGGTTTCACCCAGCTTGGTCAGCACCATGGCAGCGCCTTGATAGGTCCTAGCCATCAGTTCGTACGCCTGGTCACGGTCCTGGCCGTTATACGCCTGGGCCGCGATGAGCACATCCGCAAGCAGGAGCGGAAGTCGGCGGGTGGCGAATCCGTACCGCGATCCCTGGTAGGCATCCCAGACCTCCGCGACGTTCTCTCGCAACTCGTCGAGCGGAGTCGGCTCCCCTTCGGTCGTCACGCCGAGAAGCGGAGTGAGCTGCCGATAGTTCATGAGCGCGGATCGCAGCGCCGGCACCGTGCGAGTGCCGCTGTCGGACGTCCAGTCCATCAAGGTCGGTTCTGCGAGCAGGTCCCCCAAGGACACGTCCAGCGCGTCAGCCAGGGACTTGATAACCGAGAGTCTGTCCAGCTCCAGCCGGTTGTTCTCGGCCTTGCTCAACCAGTCGACTGTGCGACCCACCAGGCCGGCCAAGACCTCCTGTGACACGCCGCGTCGGCGCCGGTACCAGGCGACTCGCTCGCCGATCGTCAGGTTCGTCGTCATTCCTCGCATGGGAAGAGCGTCCCCCCGCCTCTTCACGTGACCCCGGAGACATCACCGAGCAGGCCGTCGCCTCCTACATCGCCAAGTACGCCACCAAAGCGGCCGAGACCACAGGCAGCCTCGACCGCCGCATCGGCAACCGCGAAGCCCTCTTACTCCTCGGCGTCCCCAACCACACCCGCCGCCTCGTCGAAGCCTGCTTCGACCTCGACCCCGCCTATCCCGACCGCCGACTCCTCGCCTGGGCCCACATGCTCGGCTTCCGCGGCCACTTCTCCAGCAAGTCCCGGCAGTACTCCACCACTCTCAGCGACCTCCGCCAGACCCGCGCCGACTACCGCGCCGCACAAGAACGCACCGCCCGCGGTCTGGACGACATCGAGCCGGACACAACTCTCGTCCTTACCTCCTGGCAGTACGCCGGCCAGGGCCACACCCCCGGCGAGGCCGCCCTAGCCGCTGGCATCGCCCGAGACATCCAGCTCAACCGCGAGACCGCCCGCGAAGCCCTCCGCGACCAACTCGTACTGGAAGGAGCCGCAGCATGACCATCGCCACCGCCGAACTGCTGACCGTGCCCGAGGTCATGGCGCGGCTCAAGCTCGGACGCTCCACGGTCTACGACCTCATCCGCTCGCGCCGCCTCACCTCGATCACCATCGGTCGGGCTCGACGCATCCCCGCTGACTCGGTGAGGGAGTTCATTGCCCGTGAGATCGAGGAGGCTGCCTGATGGCCACCCAGCGCAAGCGCAATCCCAACGGGGGCGGCACCATCACCCAGCGGAAGGACGGTCGCTATCAGGCAGCCGTCTACGTCCTCCAGCCCGATGGCACGCGGGCCCGGAAGTTCGCCTACGGCAAGACCTGGGCCGAGTGCGACGCCAAGCGCCGCGTGCTCCTCGACAAGGTCGACAACGGCGTCCCGTCCCGACCCGTTCGATGAAGCTCTCCGAGTGGCTCCCGTACTGGCTCGACAACATCGTCAAGCCGCGCCGCAAGAAGACCACTGCGGCCAAGTACGAGGTGCACGTCCGGCTCTACCTCGTCCCGGTGATCGGCTCCAAGCGGCTCGAATCCCTCAGCGTCGCCGACGTCCGCCGCTTCCTCGTCCAGCTGGAGAAGAAGACCAGCGCCGCCACGGCCAAGGAGTCGCACCGCGTCCTGCGCACCGCCCTCACCGCGGCCTGCCGCGAGGAGCTGGTGAGCCGGAACGTCGCGACCCTCGTCGAACCGCCGACCGTGGCGGCCCGAGAGCTCTCCCCTTGGTCGCTCGACGAGACGCTCGACTTCCTCGCCGCCGCCCGCAAGGACCCGCTGTACGCCGCCTTCGTGCTTGCCATCGCCCTCGGCTTCCGCCGCGGAGAGGTCGTCGGCCTGCGGTGGGAGAACGTCGACCTCGACAAGCGGGAGATCCGGGTCAGGACGCAGCGTCAGCGGGTCGCCGGAGAGGTGTACGAGGACGATCCGAAGGGACGCCGGCGCAAGCAGACACTCCCGCTTCCCGCGATCTGTGTCGCTCCACTGCGCTGGCAGCGCCTCAAGCAGGCCGCTGCCCGCGAGCGTGCCGGGGAAAGGTGGACCGACACCGGCTACGTCTTCACCACCCGGACCGGTCAGCCCATCGAGCCGTGCAACCTCTACCGCTCGTTCACCCGCGTCGCGAAGAACGCCGGTCTCCGCGTCGTCCGGCTGCACGACGCGCGGCACGGTACGGCGACGCTCCTCACTGCCGCCGGCGTCCCGCCCCGGGTCGTGATGGAGATCCTGGGGCACAGCCAGATCGCCGTCACGATGAACGTCTACACCCACGTCGTCCAGGACACCCAGCGCGAAGCCGTCAGCCACATGGATCGGCTGCTCAGGAGTCGTCCCCGGTCGTGATCGACCGCCCCCGTTGATGTCAGAAGTAGATGTCAAAGGCCCCTCGCCATGATCGGCGAGGGGCCTTTGCACTGGTGGGCGCGGACGGTTTCGAACCGCCGACATCTGCTTTGTAAGAGCAGCGCTCTACCCCTGAGCTACGCACCCGTGGAGTGAGGCAACAGCGTACATGGACCATGGGTGGGTCCCGCAAACCGGTGGTTGCGGGGGATAGCCCCACCATCCGTGGGTGGGTCGCCGGATCGTGTGGGTGGGGTGGGGGCCCGTAGCTTGGGGGGTCAGTCAACGTGTCACCTGGGGGTTTCGTCGTCATGGTCGGTCGTCTTCGCGTTCGTGCGCTTCTTGTCGCCGGTGGCGTCCTCGTCGGGGGGCTCGGCCTTGTCGGGTGTGGGAGTGCCGAGGTGGAGGCGGCTCCCGTCGAGAAGAAGACCTTCGCCTTCTCCGGGGACTCGCTCGTCGTCGACGCCGAGAACTCCGAGATCGAGATCGTTCCCGCCGACATCGAGGACGTGCGCGTCAGTCGGCAGGTCGACGGGTGGGTGTTTATAGGGAGCGGGCCCGAGGCCGTCTGGGGGCTTCGGGACGGGCGGCTCACCCTGCGCGTCGAGTGCGATGCCGTCGCAAGCAACTGCGGGTCCCTCCACCGGGTCCAGGTGCCCCGCGGTGTGGCCGTCACCGTGGAGGACGACAACGGGCAGGTGACCGCCGACGGGTTCGACACCGACCTCCGGATCCGGTCCGACAACGGCGCCGTCATCGTCCGGGGCTCCTCCGGGGCCCTTGATCTGACCAGCGACAACGGGGAGGTCGTCGTGGAGGGCGGCACCCGGTCCGAGCGGGTCGTCGCGCGGTCCGACAACGGGGCCGTGCGGATCGCGCTGAGCGCCGTCCCCCGGCATGTGGAGGCCGTCAGCAACAACGGGGAGGTCGACATCGCCCTGCCCGAAGCCACCTACGACGTCGACGGGCGCAGCGACAACGGCGACGTCCGGATCGACGTGCCCACGCAGAAGGGCAGCGCCCATGTCGTGGCCGCCCGCAGTGACAACGGGGAAGTCGTCGTCCGCACCGCGAACTGACAGGCCCGTGTGTTCGTCCTTACCTGGTGGGAGAATGAACCGGACCGGGCAGGGCGGACACAGCACGGGAGAGGGACGTGGCGGCGACTCACGCGAGGGGTACTTCTACGAGCGCCGTGACGGGGGCGGAGACGGGATCCGGTGCGGGGGCCGGTGCCGGTACAGGAACCCGTGCCGGTGCAGAGACGGGATCCGGTGCGGGGGCCGGTGCCGGTACAGGAACCCGTGCCGGTGCGGGGGCGGGAACCTGCGGGGTGCTGCGGCTCGGGCTGCTGCTGCCGCTGCTCGCCGTCACCCTTCTTCCCTCCGCCTTCGCCTCCGGCGGCAACCGGCGCTGGTTCGGAGGCCGCGGCGAGAGCCAGCGGGCCGAGGCGCAGGCCGCCAAGGACGACGCCGCGGCCGCGTTCTACGAGCTCGACACCGCCCAGCGCGATCTGCGGATCTCCATCGAGACGATCACCGCCGTGGACGACTCCCCCGGCGCCCGCCGCGCCGTCGACGGCTTCGCGACCCTCGGGCAGCGGATCGACGAGGTCAGCCACGCCTACATCACCGCCGTCGACGCGCACGACCTCGACCGGGACGAGCTGGACGCGGCCACCGCCAACCGGGCCCGCACCGAGCTGACCCGGGCGAAGGACGAGCTCGTACGTGTCAAGGGAGAGCTGGACCGGTTCGCCCAGGGGCTCGGGCCGCTCCTCGACACGGCCGAGACCCGGCTCGCCCGGCTCGCGCCCGCCGTCGAGCGGGCGCGACAGGCGCTCCGGAACGCGAGCACCGCTCTCGACACCGCCCGCGCCGCCGGGCTCCGCGCCGACGACCTCGCCGCCCGGCTCGCCGCCCTCGGGCCCGACCTCACCCGGCTCAACGAGGGAGCGGGCCGCCACGGCGTCACCGACACCCTCCAGCGCGCCGACAAGGTCCTCCGCGACGCCGAGGCCGTCCGCACCGAGGCCGAGCGCCTCCCCGAGCGGGCCGCCGAGACGAACAAGCGCCTCGTCTCCCTCCGTACCCGCGCCGAGGCGCTCACCACCCGGGCCGGGACCGTCGAGCCGGTCCTCTCCGAACTCCGCCGCCGTTTCTCCGCCGCTTGCTGGCAGGACCTCCAGTACGTCCCCTCCCAGGCCGCCGACAACGTCCACAAGGCCGAGGAGAGGCTCGCCGAGGCGGCGAAGGCCCGCGACGAACAGCGCTGGCCCGACGCGACCAGTCTCCTCGCCACCGCACGCGCCCTGCTCAACGCCACCGACGAGGCCGTCTCCGCCGCCGGCGACCGGCTCCGCCGCCTCGACGCCGTCGCCAAGGACCCGCAGCACGAGATCGACCGCGCCCGCTTCGCCGTCCGCGACGCCCAGCGCCTCGCCATGGCCGGGCGCAACACCCCCGACCCCCGGCACGCCCGCCCCCTCGACGACGCCGTGGAGCGCCTCGACCGGGCCGTCGGCACGCTGGAGGGCCGCCACCCCGACTACTGGCACTTCCTGACCGAGCTCGAAGCCGTCCGCGCCACCGCCGCCCGCGTCGTCGAGCAGATCCGGGAGGAGCGGGGCGCCGGGCACCACTCCGGCTAGCCTGTCCGCATGCCTCGATACGAGTACCGCTGCCGCACCTGCGGCGACACCTTCGAACTCAGCCGCCCCATGGCCGAGTCCTCCGCCCCCGCGGCCTGCCCCGCGGGCCACGACGACACCGTCAAGCTGCTCTCGGTCGGCGGCGTGGGCGGCTCCGCCGCACCCGCCCCGTCCGGTGGCGGTGGCGGTGGAGGCGGGTGCTGCGGTGGGGGCTGCTGCGGCTGAACCGCCGCCCCCGCCGCCTTACGTGCCCAGGTAGCGGAGCACCGCGAGGACCCTTCTGCTGTAGCCCTCGCCGCGCCCCGTCAGTTCGAGTTTGTCGAAGAGCGCGTTGATGTGTTTCTCCACGGCGCTCTGCGACACGTGCAGCCGCCCGGCGATCGCCGCGTTCGTGTGCCCCTGTGCCATCGCCGCGAGCACCTCGCTCTCGCGGGGCGTCAGCCGTGCCAGCGGATCGGTGTGGGTGGTACGGACGAGCAGCCGGCGGACGACCTCCGGGTCGAACGCCGTCCGCCCGTCCCCCACCCGTTCCAGCGCGTCCAGGAACTCGTCCACCTGCGCCACCCGGTCCTTGAGCAGATAGCCCACCGCCCCCGATTCGCCGGTCAGCAGCTCGGTGGCATACCGCCTCTCCACGTACTGCGAGAGGACGAGCACCCCGACGTCCGGCCACTCGCGGCGGATCTCCAGGGCCGCCCGCAGCCCCTCGTCCGTGTGCGTCGGCGGCATCCGTACGTCGGCCACGACCACGTCAGGCGGGTCCGTCCGTACCGCCGCGAGCAGTTCGACCGCGTTGCCGACCGCCGCCGTCACCTCGTGGCCCTCCTCGACCAGGAGCCGTACGAGCCCCTCCCGTAGGAGCGTCGAGTCCTCCGCCAGGATCACGCGCACGGCAGGACCGCCCGTACGACCGTCGGACCGCCCGCGGGACTCTCCACCGCGAACCGTCCGTCCAGCGCCGCGGTCCGGCTCGCGAGCCCGCTCAGTCCGCTGCCGGACGCGTCCGCGCCACCCGCCCCGTCGTCCGTCACCCGCACGCTCAACTCCTCTCCCACCAGGGTTACTTGTATCTCGACACGGCTCGCGTCCGCGTGCTTGAGCACATTGGTGACCGCTTCCGAGACGAGGAAGTACGCGACGGTCTCCACGGGCCTGGGAATCGGCCGCTCCACGGTGTACGTGAGGCCCACGGGCAGCGTGCTCCGTTCCGCCACCGTCTCCAGGGCCGCGCGCAGACCGCCCTCGTCGAGTACGGCGGGGTGGACCCGCCAGGCCACCTCGCGCAGTTCGGCCAGTGCGCGCCGGCTCTCCTCGTGGGCCTGGAGCAGCAGGGCGTCGGCGCCCTCCGGGTCCCGGGTACGGATCCGGCGCGCCCGGCCGATCAGCATGCCGAGGGCGACGAGCCGCTGCTGGACACCGTCGTGGAGGTCGCGCTCGATCCGTCGCCGCTCGTCGTGGACGACGTCCATGACCTCGGCGCGGCTGGTGGCCAGTTCGGCGATCCTGGCCTCCAGGGCGTCGGCGTGGCTGGGCCCGAAGCGGCGGGCGAGTCCGTCCTCCAGGGTGACGACGCCGAGGGCGCCCTGCGCGGCGAGGAAGAGCAGGAAGAACCCGCCGACACTGCTGGCCCCCACGAGCCAGGGGTGCTGGATGTCGGTGATCAGCCAGCCATAGAAGCCGAAGGTGCCGAGCCCTAGTCCGTACGCGCCGCAGCCGAGGACCACGGCGCCGAGCACGCCGAGCGGCCAGCGGGCCGCGAGGTAGCGCGCGGCGGCCGCGTCGTGGACCCCGGGGAGGCGTACGCCGAGGAGACGGTCGAGGCGGGCCCGCTCCAGGCGGGTCAGGGCGTGCGCTGCGGCCGTCAGCGGGCGCAGCACGGCGGCGCGGCCGCGGGGCGAGGCGAGTACGGGCAGCAGCGCGAGGGCGCCGAGGAGGGTGCCGAGGAGCTCCAGAACGGCGGTCCCCGCCCCTAGTGCGAGGCCGAGGGACAGGCGGATCCAGCGGGCGAGGTACCGGACGAGCGGCCGCCCGGGCGTCCGGAGAAGCGCGCTCCCCCGCCCCGCGTCGGACGGCCGGACACGCGGGGGCCCGGGCGGCGCGTCGGGCGGCCGGAGGAACGTGCCCCCCAGCCCCGCGTCCGACGGCCGGCTGTGCGTGCTCCCCAGCCCCGCGTCCGACGGCCGGCTGTGCGCGCTCCACTGCCCCGCGTCCGACGGCCGGGCGGGCGGGCGCCCCGGCCGCCCGACGGGCGGGCGGAGGGCCGGTCGTCCCGACGCGGGGGCCGGTGCCGGGCCCGACTCCAGGCCTGAATCCAGGCCCGACTCCGGGCCCGGCGTCAGGCCCGGCGTCAGGCCCGGCGGCGGGCCCGGTGGTGTCCGCTCGGGCTCCGCGCGATCCGGCCGGCTGCCGGCCCGCCGACTGCCGGCCTGCCGACTGCCGTCGTCCCGGGGCGTGTTCGTCATGATCCGACACGCTAACGGGGCCGTGCCCCCGCCCACACTGCGGAAAACCGCACCGCCGCTCAGGCCGGGTCGGGGAGCGCCGCCGGGGAGACGTTGAGGATCTGCGAGGGGATGACGGTCGACCGGTGGTCGGCCACGGCCGCCAGGAAACGGCGGAGGATCTCTTCGCCCGCCGCCACGCCCCGCTCCGCGAGGACGTCGAGGTGCGGGGCCGCCCAGGCGCTGTCCGCGAGTTCGCCGTGGCCGGGGCGCCAGGCGCGGTCGGCGGCCGTCAGGAGGTCCGCGTCGAGCAGCGAGTCTCCCGCGGCCAGGACGAGGTCCGCGCCGCAGCGGCGGGCCACCTCACGCATCGCCGCGCTCTTCGTCAGCGGCTTCGGCACCGCGTACACCTTGCGGCCCTGCAGCGAGACCGTCCAGCCGCGGTCCTCCGCCCAGTCGCCGAAGCGCTTCAGCCACTCCTCCGGCATCCGCTCCCGCTCCACGACGAGGTACGCGAACAGGTCCTCGGCGACCCGGTGCTTGCGCACCCAGAACAGGTCGGTGGTGGCGGTGAAGTACGCGCGGATCTCGCCCAGCGGCGCGCACTCCTCGGCGAGCCTGCGCACCACGGACCCGTGCCAGTCGCGGTCCGCGGCTCCGTCGACGAGGATGTGCCCGCCGTTGGCGCAGATCGCGTACTTCGGTGCGGGGCCGGGGAGTTGGATGCGCTGGTACTGCTTGCGCGTACGGGTCGTGGTGGGTACGAAGACCGCCTCGGCGCCCAGTCGTTCGAGCAGCGCGGCCGCGTCCTCGGTCATGTACGACAGCGGCCTGGACTCGTGCACCTCCACGCTCAGCAGCCGGGGCGCCTGCGCGTCGGGCATGCCGAGCGCGAGGGCCGCGGAGGAGTAGATCAGCGTACGGTCGAGGTCGCTGGCGACCATCACGGGGCTGCTTGGGCTGCTCACCGAGGTCACTGGGAGACCACCGCCTTTCCGTCGGCGCCCGTGGCGCCTCTCGTGAACTGAGGGTGAATCAATCCCACACAGGTGTAAGGGAGTCCGTCGACCTCCTCGACGGGGACCCCGCGCTGGTCGGCGAGGAGGCGTACGTGGGCGAGGTCGGCGCCGGCGCCGCGCCGGGCGAGGATCTTCCAGGGGACGCGGCGCAGCAGGACCCGGGTGGTCTCGCCGACACCGGGCTTGACCAGGTTGACGTCGTGGATGCCGTACTCCTCGCTGATCCGCTCGACGGCCGCCCAGCCCTCCCAGGTGGGGGTGCGGTCGGCGGCGAGCAGCTCCTTCACTCCCGTCGCCACGTCCTCGGCCACCTCGTCGAAGCGGGCGGCGATGGCGTCGAGGAAGGCGTTCGAGACGTCGGCGCCGGCCAGTTCGCGGTAGAACTTGCCGCCGTGGAAGTCGTCCGGGCCGACGAGGTCGGTGCGCAGGACCGTGCGCGATATCAGGCCGGAGACGGTCGAGTTGAGGCAGGCGGAGGGGATGAGGAAGTCCTCGCGCGTGCCGTACGTGCGCACGCAGGAGCCGGGGTCGGCGAGGACCGCGATCTCGGGGTCGAAGCCGGTGATCCCCTCGGCGCGCTCGAACTCCTGGATCGCCTCGGCGAGTTCGCGGGTGATGGCGCCCTTGCCGGTCCAGCCGTCGACGAAGACGACGTCGGCCGGGTCGTGGTGGGCGGCGAGCCAGCGCAGCGCGTTGGCGTCGATGCCGCGGCCACGGACGATGGAGACGGCGTAGTGGGGCAGTTCGAGGCCGTGGCGGGCCTGCGCCCAGCGGCGCATGAGGACGCCGACGGGGGTGCCGGCCCGGGCGAGGGAGACGAGCACGGGTGTGCCGGCCTTCTCGGCGAGGACGGTCTCGGTGACGGTGCCGACGGCGCGGGCGATCCGGGCGGCCGAGGTCTCCAGGGCGGCGTGGAAGAGCTCCTGGTACTGGGCGCTCGGCTGGTACTCGACCGGCAGCGACTCCGCGTAGTGGGCGCCGCCGCTCTGGATCGCCTCCTCGCGCTCCTCGGTCGGCGCCTCCAGTTCGACGTCCGAGAGGTCCTGGAGCAGCCAGCCGACCTCCTCGGGGGCGTACGAGGAGAAGGCGGGGCCGCGGAGGGGCTCGGGCAGCATGGAGCTCCTTTCGGGAGCTTGGGTGGCATCGGGAGCGGGGACGGCCCCGCCGGTCTCGTGAGTGGGTACGGCTCGGGCCGGCGGGGCCTCCGGGGCCCCCGCGACCTCGGTCGCCTCCGCGGCTCGCTCGCCGGCTGACGGCGTCCGCGTCGCGGCCTCCGCTCCGAGCGCCCGGCCGCGCGCCGGGACGTACGACGGGACGTACGACGGGACGACCGCGAGCACCACGTGCGGGATGTGCGCCGCGAGCTGGGCCAGCAGGCCGTCCGGGGCGTGCAGCTCCGGCGTGTCGGCCACGGAGTCGACGACCGCCACGACCGCGTCGAACCCGGCGCCCGCGACGTTGTACGCGTACCGCTCGCCGGGGCCGTCGGCGGGCTCGTCGTGGGCGGGGAAGACGAGCCGGGTCCTTATGGCGTAGCCGGGGTCGTCGACGGCCAGGACGGGCGAGCGGGTGGTCGTGGAGTACGAGACGTCCCGGCCGGCGCGCTCCAGGGCGACGGCCAGCCGCAGCGGCGCGTACATCAGCTCCTCGAAGCCGAGGACGAGGATCCGCCGCGCCCCGCCGAGAGCGGCGCCGAGGCGCTCGGTCATGGCCGGGAGGGCGTCGTTCAGCGCGGCCGCGTGGGGTGCGCCGAAGCCGTGGCGGCCGCCGTCCGGTATCGAGGACGGCCAGCCCAGCTCGACCCGTACGGGGGCCGTCAGGGGCCCCCTGGGCGCCGGTACGGGCGCGCCGGGTGCCCCGGGTGCCTCCGGTGCCCCCAGGGCTCCCTGCGCGTCCTGAGCCGTCTCGTGTGCGGCGACCAGCGCCTGGCCCTTCTCCAGGACCCCTTCCGGCAGCCGTACGGTGCCTGCCGCGCCGGTCACCAGGTCGACGCGGGCGCCGATCTCACGGGCGAAGGTCTCCAGCCGCCCGAGGTCCTCGGCCGAGCGCATGTCGACCAGGGCCACGACCACGTACCGCTCGCGCGGGAAGCGCTCGTGCAGGTCCCGGATGGTGTTGAGGACGGTGTTGCCGGTGGAGAACTCGTCGTCGACGAGGACGAGCGGCCCGTCGCCCGCGAGCAGCTTCGGGTCCTCGGGGAGCAGGAGGTGCGAGGTGGCGTGCGAGTGGGACTCCTCGAAGCCGCCCGCGCTCGCCACCCCGTCGACGGGCCGCCGGGTCGAGTGCAGATAGGGCGCGAAGCCGAGCCCGTCGGCCACCGAGTGGCCGAGGCCGGTGGCCGTCTCCGCGTAGCCGACGACGACGCTGCGCGCCGCTTCCTCGGGACCGAGCAGGTCACGGACGCGCAGGCCGAGCGAGAAGCCGGAGTCGTAGACGACGGCCGGCCGCTGCGGCACGTGCTTGCCCAGCACGTTGGAGACCAGCAGATGCGCGCGCTTCGGGTTGCGGCGCAGTGCGAGGCCCAACAGGCCAGGGAGCTCCTCGCCGCCGATCAGTTCGACGCCCAGTCGCTCCGCGACCCACGTTCCCGACCACACCACGTCGTCCATCACCTTCCGTCAGCCGGCCAGTCCGGCGGTGAGCAGATCCACGAAGCCGACGTCCGCCTTGGCGACGCCGAAGACCTCGGCGCGCAGGAGGGTCCGCTCGGCCCACGCGCGATGCGGCTTCACCTCGTTCATCTTGTTCGTGTACGCGGAACGCATCACGCCGCCCCCGCCGCGTTCGGGCCGCAGGATGTCCTGCGCGTCGCTGTACTCCTCGTGGCTGACCACGGACAGCGCGTGCACGGGCACCACGTGTGTGGGGTGGATGCAGGTCTTGCCGAGCAGGCCGTTGGCCCGGTCGAGTTCGATCTCGCGCAGCAGCCCGTCGAGGTCGTGCTCGATGAGGGCGGTGCGCAGGTCCTCGGCGCTTCCCTCCAGGAAGGGGCTGCGGCGCAGCTGGGGCTTGAACATGCGCTCGCCGAGCCGGAAGTACTCCCAGACCGGTCCGGTGATCGTGAAGCCGGTGCCGTCGGAGCGGCCGAGGACGTTGACGACGTCGGCGATGACATGGGCGACGAGCTGGACGTCGTACGCCGTCATGTCGGGCGAGCGGCGCAACCCGTAGGCCGAGCAGAAGTCGGTGACCCCGAGGCGCAGGGCGAGGACCCGCTGGCGGTACTTGTCGACGGTCGTGGCGATCCCCGCGAGGGTCTCGGCGCGGGTCTCCAGGTGCAGCAGCTCGGGGGACTCCAGGACGGGCATGGCGAAGAGTCGCCGTCCGCACGCCCTCTCGGCGGCGGTGAGGGCCTCCAGGAAGGCGTGCCCGCGGGTCTCGGTGAACTTCGGCAGCACGAATCCGGTCAGCAGGCGGACGTCGTCGCCGAGGCGGGCGACCAGATCGGTGATCTGGTGGGGTTCACGGACCCGGATGAAGAGCAGGGGCACGTCCTGGGCGGGGCGGTCGTCCTCCGTGCGGCCGTGCGCGAGGTCGGCGAACTGGTTCACCAGGTTCGTCTCGGCGGCCTCCACGTCGGCGTCGGCGATGGAGTCCTCCAGGCACAGCACCATGGAGACGACGCCGCGTGCGGCCTGTTTGCGCACGTCGTCGGCGAGTCGCGGACGGGTGGCAGGGCTGTAGAGAGTGGCCCCCAGGGCCACGGCGAGCGTGCTCGCCGGGGAGTCCGCCGTGAACTCGGCCGGCTCCTGGTGGAACAGCCCGGCCCGCGTGGCGGACGGGATGTGCCCGAAATGACGCAATGTAACTCCCCCGACTGCCTCTGTGGCCGTGACGACATGTGGCCGGTAATAGTACGTAGGTGCGGGTGTCCGTAGTTCCCTTCGAGTATGAAATCCAGGTAACTCGTCCGCATCCGTCGCATGCCGCGCACTTCGCGAGCTGGCACGACGCGCGGATCGAGTACGGCCCCCGCGTTGTCCGGCGGACGGCAGGGAAGGCAGGATGACGGTCATGACGCACGCGATGCTGAAGGGCTCCAACGTCCCTCTCGACACCGCGGCCGTACGGGCCGTGCTCCGCTGGACCCCGGGACCCGGGGTCCCCGACGTCGACGCCTCCGCGCTGCTGCTGGGCGCCGACGGGCGGGTGCGCTCCGACGAGGACTTCGTCTTCTACAACCAGCCCCGGCACCCCTCCGGCCTGGTGCGCCGCCTGCCCAAGAAGCGGGTGACGGAGGGACTGACCGACACCGTCGAGGCCGATCTCGGCGGGCTCGACCCGACGGTCGACCAGGTCGTCATCGCGGCCTCCTCGGACGGCGACACCTTCCGCTCGGTCTCCGACCTGCGGATTCTGTTGTACGACGCGAGTGCGCCGGACCGGGAGCCGCTCGCCCTCTTCGATGTGAAGGCGGAGACGGGCGAGGAGACGGCGATCATCTGCGGCGAGCTGTACCGGCGTGGGGACGGCTGGAAGTTCCGGGCGGTGGGGCAGGGCTACCCGACCGGGCTGGTCGGGCTCGCCACCGACTTCGGGATCTCGGTCGACGAGGGCTCCGAGGAGTCCGACGGCTCCATGGCCGCCGACGCCGCGGGCGGGTCCGGTGGTCCGGGCGGTCCCGGCTCCGGCGCTCAGGAGGGACAGGATCCGGCCACTCGGACCGCCCCGCCCGCCGCGCCCGTCACGGACGCCGACGCGACCGTCGTCCATCCCCACGTGGCCGTGCCGCCCCAGCCGACCAGCCCCCCGGCACCCGTGCCGGCCTACGGCTACCCGCAGCCGGTCGCGTCCGACCGGCCGGCGTACGGCTACCCCCAGCCGGCGGCGGCCGCCGCGCCCGCCCCGGACCCGAACTTCCGGATGCCGCCGATGGGCCCGCAGTTCGTCCGCCCGTAACCGCATCAGCTACGCCTTGGTCTTGTAGCCGCGCCCCCACTGCAGGCCCCATCCGTACAGCCGGTCCAGCTCCGCCTGGAAGCCGTACACGAACTTCACCTGACGGCGGACGATCAGCTCGTCCTTGACCTTCTCGACGGTGAACACCGCGCAGGAGCGGGCCTGCGGTGCGCGCTCGTCGAGTTCGATCTCGATCCGCGGCCCGTTGCTGGGGTAGAGCGTCACCTTGGCGTGCGTCCGGTCGAAGGCCGGGGTCTGGTCGTAGATGTAGACGAAGAAGAGCAGGCGCTTGATCTCGTCCCGGTGGTCGAGGTTGACGAAGATCGTCTCTCCGGACGAGCCGCCGAACCGGTCGTCGCCGCTCAGGTTCACGTACGGCGCCGCGTTCAGGGCCCCGAAGAAGCCTCCGAGCGGCTGCACCACGCCCTTGCTGCCGTCCGCGAGCTCGTACATGCACCCGAGGTCCAGGTCGACGTTGACCATGCTCTGGGTGTGCGCCTGGACGACCTCGGGCTTGAAGAGCTTCGAGGGGTGGCGGAGCAGCTGGCCGCTCTGTCGTGAGCGGCCCTCGATGTCGGAGGTGCGCATCCGCCAGGAGAGGTTGACGCGCAGATTGCCGGTGGCGGCGCCCTGTTTGGTCAGGGAGACCGTCGGGCGCCGTTTGGTGAGGTCGATGGTGTTGCTGGAGGCGCTGCCGGAATCGAACGGCGCGGCCCTCCCCGGAAACAGGCCGTCGAAGAAGCCCATGTGCCCCCACCCCCCACTCGAAACCCCGTCAGACGCCGCGGGGCGGCCGGGTGCACCGGCCGCCCCGCAGTGAAGCGTTCCTCATTGCCCGGGGTGTCACACCCCGGACGACACCTCGGTCTTGCCCGAGGAGTCAGCTTTTCCCTCGGCGGCCGCGAGTGCCCTGTTGCGCCGGACGGAGGACCAGAAGGACCAGCCGATCAGGGCGACGCCGATGAGGCCGGTGACGACCTCGGGGATCTGGTAGCGGATGGAGATCATGAGGATCACGGCGAGCGCGCCGATGGCGTAGTGGGCGCCGTGCTCCAGGTAGACGTAGTCGTCGAGGGTGCCCTGGCGGACCAGGTAGACCGTCAGCGAACGGACGTACATCGCGCCGACGCCGAGGCCGAGCGCCATGAGGACGATGTCGTTGGTGATGGCGAAGGCGCCGATGACACCGTCGAACGAGAACGACGCGTCGAGGACTTCGAGGTAGAGGAACATGAAGAAGGCGGCCTTGCCGGCCAGCTGGACGACGCCGACCTTCTTGCCGCTGCGCTTGGCCTCCTCCTCCGCCTCGTGCTCGCGCTCCTCTTCCTCCTCCAGCTTGTTCTCGAAGTAGCCCGAGAGACCGCCGACGACGAGGTAGGTGATGAGACCGAAGACGCCCGAGAGCAGGACGGTCGCCGCCTTGTCGACGTGCGTGCCGCCGTGCTGGTGCGCCTGGGTCGCGAAGGTCATGGCGCTGATCGCCAGGACGATCAGGGCGATGCAGACCGACAGCATGTCGACCTTGCCGAGCTTGGCCAGCGGGCGCTCCAGCCAGCCGAGCCACTTGATGTCACGGTCCTCGAAGATGAAGTCGAGGAAGATCATCAGAAGGAACATGCCGCCGAACGCCGCGATCGACGGGTGCGCGTCGGTCACGAGCTGCTCGTAGCGCTCGGCATCGTTGAGAGCGAGGTCGACGGCCTCGATGGGGCCGATCTTGGCGCTGATCGCGACGATCACGACGGGGAATACCAGCCGCATGCCGAAGACGGCGATGAGCACACCGATGGTGAGGAAGATCTTCTGCCAGAAGGCATTCATCTTCTTCAGGATTCCGGCGTTGACCACCGCATTGTCGAAGGACAGCGAGATCTCGAGGATGCACAGGATCGCGACGATCCCGAACGCTTCCCACCCCCCGTAGAGCACCGCTGCGACCAGTCCGAGCGCCGTGATGGCGAACGACCAGCCGAAGGTTTTCAGTACCACTGTCTACCCCATCGTGTAAGTACGCGGCTTTACGAAACGTTGACCCCGAAGTCTAGAGCGATGCCCCGGAGCCCGGACGCGTACCCCTGTCCCACGGCCCGGAACTTCCATTCGCCCCCGTACCGGTACAGCTCGCCGAAGATCATCGCGGTCTCGGTGGAGGCGTCCTCGGAGAGGTCGTAGCGGGCGAGCTCCTGGCCGTCGGCCTGGTTCACGACGCGGATGAAGGCGTTGCTGACCTGGCCGAAGGTCTGGCCGCGGTTGTCGGCCTCGTGGATCGAGACCGGGAAGACGATCTTGTCGCAGTGGGCCGGGACCTTGACCAGGTCCACGATCAGCGACTCGTCGTCGCCGTCACCCTCGCCGGTGAGGTTGTCGCCCGTGTGCTCGACGGAGCCTTCGGGGCTCTTGAGGTTGTTGTAGAAGACGAAGTACTCGTCGCCGAGCACCCGTCCCGACTGGCACAGCAGGGCGCTGGCGTCGAGGTCGAAGGGCGCTCCGGTGGTGGAGCGCGCGTCCCATCCGAGGCCGACCAGCACCTGGGTGAGGTTGGGTGCGGCCTTGGAGAGGGAGACGTTGCCTCCCTTGGCGAGCGTGACGCCCATGTGTGTTCCTCCCCGGTGATACTGCGGTGGTCGTGCTGATGAGGCACGTCCGGCGCCGCACGGAACGTGCGGCGCCGGACGGATCGGACTGTCGGTCAGACGTTGACGCCGAAGTCCTGGGCGATACCGCGCAGGCCCGAGGCGTAGCCCTGGCCGACGGCGCGGAACTTCCACTCCTCGCCGTTGCGGTACAGCTCTCCGAAGACCATGGCCGTCTCGGTCGAGGCGTCCTCGGAGAGGTCGTACCGGGCGATCTCGGCACCGCCGGCCTGGTTCACGACGCGGATGAACGCGTTGCGCACCTGACCGAAGGACTGCTGGCGGTTCTCGGCGTCGTAGATCGACACCGGGAAGACGATCTTGGCGACATCGGCGGGCACCGTGGCCAGGCTGACCTTGACCTGCTCGTCGTCACCCTCGCCCTCACCGGTGAGGTTGTCACCGGTGTGCTCGACCGAGCCGTCGGCGCTCTTCAGGTTGTTGAAGAACACGAAGTCCTGGTCGTTGCGGACCTTGCCCTCCGCGCTGACCAGAATGGCGCTGGCGTCGAGGTCGAAGTCCGTCCCGGTGGTGGTACGGACGTCCCAGCCCAGACCGACGGTGACGGCGGTCAGGCCAGGGGCCTCCTTGGTCAGCGAGACGTTGCCGCCCTTGCTGAGGCTGACTCCCACGAGTCCCTCCATGTGGTTTCCAGGGGCAGCGCCCCCGTCGTGCGTTGGCATCGGATCAACGTCTGGATCCTAGTGAGGGGTTCCCGGCCTGGACAGACGATTCGCCCCGATGGTCAGAGAGTGTCGAGCACCTTGAGGTAGTCGTTGAGGTCGCGGGCGTCCGGGAGGGCGTTGACGACGGTCCAGCGGACGACGCCCTCCTTGTCGATGATGAACGTGCCGCGCACCGCGCAGCCCTTGTCCTCGTCGAAGACCCCGTAGGCGCGGGAGGCCTCGCCGTGCCTCCAGAAGTCGGAGAGGAGCGGGTACTCCAGTCCCTCCTGGTCGGCGAAGACGCGCAGGGTGTGGATCGAGTCGTTGGAGACGGCGAGGAGCTGGGTGTCGTCGTTGACGAACCTCGGCAGGTTGTCGCGCAGCTCGCACAGCTCACCGGTGCAGACGCCGGTGAAGGCGAAGGGGTAGAAGAGCAGGACCACGTTCTTCTCGCCCCGGAAGTCGGAGAGCCTCACGGTGCGGCCGTGGTTGTCCTTGAGCTCGAACTCCGGCGCCTTCGTGCCGACCTCGATCGCCATGGCGTACGCGTCCCTTCACTGGACCGAACAGGTGAAGGCCCAGCTTAGAACCCCGGCGGGCCCCGCGGCCCCCCACGCACAGAGCCCCCGCCGGACGAGTCCGGCGGGGGCTCCTGCTGCTTGGGGGATCAGCGCTTGGGAGCGACCAGGCGGCTGCCCGCCCAGTCCTTCGCCACGCTGATGCTCTTGGTCTGGGAGAAGCCGGCGGTCTGCGCGGCATCGCTGATGTCGCTCGGCTCGACGTAGCCGTCACGGCCCGTCTTGGGCGTCAGCAGCCATACGACTCCGCCGTCCTCCAGCAGGCCAATGGCATCGACCAGGGAGTCCGTCAGATCTCCGTCCTCGTCGCGGAACCAGAGCACGACGGCGTCGGCGACGTCGTCGTAGTCCTCGTCCGCAAGGTCCGACCCGATGATGGACTCGATGCCTTCGCGGAGATCGAAATCGACGTCGTCGTCGTAACCGATCTCCTGGACCACCTGTCCGGGCTCGAACCCCAGCCTCGCTGCCGGGTTGGTCCGCTCCTCCGCGTGGTCCGCGGTCGCGCTCACGGCTTGCCTCCTGATCATGTATCGGAAAATGCTTCGGCCACGCGCGTACGCGCGGCGCTGGCCGTAGTCCACACGGGCTGGGCGGATCGCGCAAGTACCCGGCCGCCGAGACCGCCGAAACGGTGACGTTTGGGGCCGTCTCGCCGCATCTCCCGGGCCGCATCCACTCCACTCCGTGACGATCGGCACACGCTTCGTCCTGCTTTGCAAGGTTCCGCGGCTTCAGTCTGCCGAACGTGCTGACGAAACGCATGCGCGGGTTGGGCGTAAGGTTGCGATTTGACCCAACCAGGCGCCCAGCGGGGGTTACCCCTCGGTAGAGATGACGTTTGACACCGACGGGGTACACGATGGACATCCCGGCCGGCGTCCCGGCCTCCGTGGGCTCCACCGAACAGCGAAGGAACAGCGTGGCTTCCGGATCCGATCGCAACCCGATCATCATTGGCGGCCTTCCCAGCCAGGTCCCGGATTTCGATCCCGAAGAGACCCAGGAATGGCTCGACTCCCTCGACGCGGCGGTCGACGAGCGAGGGCGCGAGCGGGCCCGCTACCTGATGCTCCGCCTGATCGAGCGCGCCCGCGAGAAGCGCGTCGCGGTGCCCGAGATGCGCAGCACGGACTACGTGAACACGATCGCGACCAGGGACGAGCCGTTCTTCCCCGGTAACGAGGAGATCGAGCGCAAGGTCCTGAACGCGACCCGCTGGAACGCGGCCGTGATGGTCTCGCGCGCGCAGCGCCCGGGCATCGGGGTCGGCGGCCACATCGCCACCTTCGCCTCCTCGGCCTCGCTGTACGACGTCGGCTTCAACCACTTCTTCCGCGGCAAGGACGAGGGCGACGGCGGCGACCAGATCTTCTTCCAGGGGCACGCCTCGCCCGGCATCTACGCGCGGGCCTACCTGCTCGACCGGCTGTCCGAGACCCAGCTGGACGCGTTCCGCCAGGAGAAGTCCAAGTTCCCCAACGGGCTCTCCTCGTACCCGCACCCCCGGCTGATGCCGGACTTCTGGGAGTTCCCGACCGTGTCGATGGGCCTCGGCCCGCTCGGCGCGATCTACCAGGCCCGGATGAACCGCTACATGGAGGCGCGCGGCATCGCCGACACCTCCAAGTCGCACGTCTGGGCGTTCCTCGGCGACGGCGAGATGGACGAGCCGGAGTCGCTCGGCCAGCTCTCCATCGCCGCCCGTGAGGGCCTGGACAACCTGACCTTCGTCGTCAACTGCAACCTGCAGCGCCTCGACGGCCCGGTGCGCGGCAACGGCAAGATCATCCAGGAGCTGGAGTCGCAGTTCCGCGGCGCCGGCTGGAACGTGATCAAGCTCATCTGGGACCGCTCCTGGGACCCGCTGCTCGCCCAGGACCGCGACGGCATCCTGGTCAACAAGCTGAACACCACGCCCGACGGTCAGTTCCAGACGTACGCCACGGAGACCGGCGCGTACATCCGCGACCACTTCTTCGGCGACGACCAGCGGCTGCGCTCGATGGTCGAGGGCATGTCGGACCACCAGATCCTGCACCTGGGCCGTGGTGGTCACGACCACAAGAAGATCTTCGCGGCCTTCGAGGCGGCCAAGGCCCACAAGGGCCAGCCGACCGTGGTGCTCGCGCAGACCGTCAAGGGCTGGACCCTCGGCCCGAACTTCGAGGGTCGCAACGCGACCCACCAGATGAAGAAGCTGACGGTCGACGACCTCAAGCGCTTCCGCGACCGGCTGCACATCCCGATCACGGACGGTCAGCTGGAGAGCGGCCTGCCGCCGTACTACCACCCGGGCCGGGACTCCGAGGAGATCCAGTACATGCACGACCGCCGCAAGGCGCTCGGCGGGTACGTCCCGACGCGTGTCGTGCGGTCGAAGCCGCTGGTCCTCCCCGAGGAGAAGACCTACGCCCCGGTGAAGAAGGGCTCCGGCCAGCAGTCGATCGCCACCACGATGGCCTTCGTCCGGCTGCTCAAGGACCTCATGCGGGACAAGGAGATCGGCAAGCGGTTCGTGCTGATCGCCCCCGACGAGTACCGCACCTTCGGCATGGACTCGTTCTTCCCGAGCGCCAAGATCTACAACCCGCTGGGCCAGCAGTACGAGGCCGTGGACCGCGAGCTCCTGCTCGCCTACAAGGAGTCCCCGACCGGTCAGATGCTGCACGACGGCATCTCCGAGGCCGGCTGCACCGCTTCACTGATCGCGGCCGGCTCGGCGTACGCCACGCACGGCGAACCGCTCATCCCGGTCTACGTCTTCTACTCGATGTTCGGCTTCCAGCGGACCGGTGACCAGTTCTGGCAGATGGCCGACCAGCTGGCGCGCGGCTTCGTGCTCGGCGCCACCGCCGGCCGGACGACGCTCACCGGTGAGGGCCTTCAGCACGCGGACGGCCACTCGCATCTGCTCGCCTCGACGAACCCTGGCTGTGTCGCCTACGACCCGGCCTTCGGATTCGAGATCGCGCACATCGTCCAGGACGGCCTGAAGAGGATGTACGGCCCCGACGCCGAGGACGTCTTCTACTACCTGACCGTCTACAACGAGCCGATCCAGCACCCGGCCGAGCCCGAGAACGTGGACGCCGAGGGCATCCTCAAGGGCATCTACCGCTACAAGGCGGGCGAGGCCGGAGCGATCCCCGCGCAGATCATGGCCTCCGGTGTCGCCGTGCCGTGGGCGGTGGAGGCGCAGCGGATCCTCGCCGAGGAGTGGAACGTCCGGGCCGACGTCTGGTCGGCGACGTCCTGGAACGAGCTGCGCCGCGAGGCCGTCGAGATCGACCGGCACAACCTGCTCCACCCGGAGGAGGAGCAGCGCGTCCCGTACGTGACGCGCAAGCTGTCCTCCGCCCAGGGCCCGTTCGTCGCCGTCTCCGACTGGATGCGCTCGGTCCCGGACCAGATCTCCCGCTGGGTGCCGGGCACCTACACCTCGCTCGGCGCGGACGGCTTCGGCTTCGCCGACACGCGGGGCGCCGCGCGCCGCTACTTCAACATCGACGCCGAGTCGATCGTGCTCGCGGTCCTCACCGAGCTCGCCCGCGAGGGCAAGGTCGACCGGTCGGCGCTGAAGCAGGCCGTGGACCGCTACCAGCTGCTCGACGTCGCCGCCGCCGACCCCGGCCCGGCCGGCGGAGACGCGTAACGGCGCAGAGGTGTGGTGCGGGTGCGGGGGCCGACGCGCCCCCCCACCCCCATACCATTCCCGGCATGATGGAACGCTGGGAGAAGCGCACCCAGACGCCACTGCTGATCCTGGCAGTGGCGTTCGGCGTCGCCTACGCCGTACCGATCGTGGCGCCGGATGCCGACCGCTGGATCCATGAGCTGTGCCTGATCGTGGAATGGGTGGTCTGGGGGGCCTTCGCGGTCGACTACGCCGTCCGGCTCGCGCTGTCCCCGGCCAAGTGGCAGTTCGTGCGCGGCCATCCTCTCGATCTGCTCGCCGTCCTGCTCCCGCTCGTGCAGCCGCTGCGGCTGCTGCGTCTCGTCTCGACACTCCTCCTGGTGGGCCGGCGGGCCCGCATGGCCCCGCAGATAACGCTCACCACCTATGTGGCGGGCGCGGTGGTCGGACTGATGATGTTCGGCTCGCTCGCCGTGCTCCATGTGGAGCGGAACGCCCCGAACGGCAACATCAAGTCGCTCGGCGACGCGGTCTGGTGGTCGTTCACGACGATGACGACCGTGGGGTACGGCGATCACGCACCGACCACGGGACTCGGCCGCGTCCTCGCGGTGGGCCTGATGCTGTCGGGCATCGCCCTGCTCGGTGTGGTCACCGCCAACATCGCCGCCTGGTTCATCTCCCGCTTCGAGCGGGACGACGCCGCGGAGCGCCGCCAGACCGAGCTCCTGGAGGCCCTGACCCGGGAGGTGCGGGAGCTGCGCGCCGAGGTGTCCCGGCTCACGGCCCCGACAGCGGCCTCGACGGCGGCCTCGGTGGGTGGCTCGTCCGCGACGGCGGCCCCGGCTCCGACGGCGGCCCCGACCCCGGCTCCGGCTCCGGCTCCGGCTCCGGCCACCCCCTCGCCGGCCGACCCCGTGCCGTGTCAGGGGACGGCCCCTAGCGCTCCCAGAGCTTGAAGGCCCTGACCTCGTACGGACTCTGCGGAACCCAGGTCCCGCGCCCCGGGTAGGTCTCGAACTCCCCCGTCTCCGCGCACTCCGCCGACTGGTACGTCGTGACCGGCCGCCCGGTCCTGTTCGCCAGGGCCTGGGCGCTCGCGCCCGGCGGCAGCGCCACACAGCTCTCGATGTCGGTGCCGGCCAGCTCGTGCTTCCACGCCGCGCCCTTGAAGTCCGCCCTGGGCCACAGGCACAGCTGACCGGGCCCGCAGGCTCCGAGCTTGGTGCCCGGTGGAGCGGCGGCGGTCACAGCGGCCGGCGCGGCGGCGGAGGGCCAGGCCGCCGGCAGAGCGGCGAGCAGAGCGGCCGCGGCCGCCAGGGCGGCCAGGAGCCGCCGCTTCGGCCCTGCTTTCCCTGCCTTCCCTGCAATCTGTGCGTTCCCTGCGTGCTGCGCGTGCCGCGCGAACCGTGCGTGATGCGGCTCTGCGTGCTGCTCGTACATGTCGATCAACCCCCACTTCGTCACTCTCTGTAATCATAACTCTGGCGGAGGTCACTGCCCGTTGGGAAGAGGCCAAGGCTCGATTCACCCGGACAGGTGACGAGAGGGGAAGGACAGCAGAAAGCCCCGCCGGGGCGCGCGAGCGGTCCGGCGGGGCGGTGGGCTTCCTGCGGCGTACGTCAGATGTGGGCGGCGCCCGCACCCGCCTCCGCGTTCTCGCCGCGCTTGGTCAGCATGGCGACCAGGGCCGCGACGACCGCCACGACACCGGCGACGGTGAACGCCAGCCCCATGCCGTCCAGGAAGGTGTCGTGGATGACGCCACCGATCGTGTCGAGCACGTCCGGGGTCATGTTCGGCGCCTGGGCCAGCTGCGGCGGGACCATGCCGAACTCGGCGGCCTCCTCGAGCCCGGGAGCGGGCTCGCCCGGGAGCCCGGCGGCCGTCCAGTTCTCGCCGAAGGCGCTGGAGACCTTCGAGGACATGACCGCACCGAGCACCGCCGTACCGAGCGCGCCGCCGACCTGCATCGCGGCCTGCTGCAGACCGCCCGCGACACCGGAGAGCTCCAGCGGGGCGTTGCCGACGATGACCTCGGTGGCGCCGACCATGACCGGGGCGAGGCCCAGGCCGAGCAGCGCGAACCAGAGCGACATCGTGAACGTGCCGGTCCCCGCGGAGAGGGACATCATCCCGAACATCGCGACGGCGGTGCAGACCATGCCGCCCACCAGCGGGATGCGCGGGCCGAACTTGGTGATCAGCGCGCCGGCCAGCGGCGACGAGACGATCATCATCGCCGTCAGCGGCAGCAGGTGCAGACCGCTGTCGATCGGGCTGAGGCCCTGGACGCCCTGGAGGTAGAAGGTCACGAAGAACAGGCCGCCCATGAAGGCGAAGGCCATCAGGACCATCAGCACCACGCCCGCCGTGAGCGGGACGGAGCGGAACATGCCCAGCGGGATGAGCGGCTCCTTGACCTTCGTCTGCCAGAAGCCGAAGACGACGAAGAGCAGGACGGCGGCGGCGAGGCATCCCACGGTGTTGCCGCTCGCCCAGCCCCACTTGGCGCCGGCGTTGATGAGGCCCCAGACGAGGGAGCCCATGGCGCCGGAGAGCAGCAGGATGCCGAGGATGTCGAAGGAGCGCGGGGCGTTCTCGGCGCGGTGGTCCTTGAGGATCACCAGGCCGAGCACGAGGGCGAGGACGCCGACCGGCACGTTGATGAAGAAGACGGACTGCCAGCTGACGTGCTCGACGAGGAAGCCGCCGAGAATCGGGCCGCCGGCCGTCGAGGCACCGATGACCATGCCCCAGATGCCGATGGCCATGTTCAGCTTCTCGGCGGGGAAGGTGGCACGCAGCAGGCCGAGCGCGGCCGGCATCAGCAGGGCGCCGAAGAGGCCCTGGAGGACACGGAAGCCGATCACGAGTCCGATCGAGTCCGAGAGGCCGATCGCTCCGGAGGCCGCGGCGAAGCCCGCGATGCCGATGAGGAAGGTCTGACGGTGGCCGAAGCGGTCACCGAGCTTTCCGGCCGTGATCAGCGCGATGGCCAGCGCGAGAAGGTAGCCGTTGGTGATCCACTGGAGCTGGTCGAGGGTGGCTCCGAGGTCGGCCTGGATGGCCGGGTTGGCTATCGCGACGATCGTGCCGTCGAGCGCGACCATCATCACGCCGGCGGCGACTGCGAACAGAGTCAGCCAGGGGTGGCCGCGCAGGCCCTTCGACGGAGCCGGAACGGGGCTCCGGTCGCCCCCCTGGCCCTGCGGGGCCTTTTCCACGGTGGTCTGACTAGTCATGCGAAGGAGGCTAATGTCAGTCACTGACAATTGACAAAGCAATTCACACGCCGGTAACTGTCACTTGTCTCACAGGTACGCTGAGCAGCACGAAGCGTCGGAAAGTGGCGGAGAGAAGGCCATACGGTGACGGTTTCCGGCCTACGGGAACGCAAGAAGCAGCGCACACGGAACGCGCTCCTCCGGGTGGCCCTGGAGCTGTTCACGACGCGGGGGTACGAGCAGACCACCGTGGACGAGATCGCCGACGCGGTCGAGGTCTCCCAGCGCACGTTCTTCCGCTACTTCGCCTCCAAGGAGGAAGTGGCCTTCGCCGTACAGCAGATGGTCGAGGAGCGCTTCGTCCAGGCGCTGGTGGAGCGCCCCTCGGAGGAGGGCCCGCTCGACGCGATGCGGAACGCCGTGCTCGCCTCCTGGGACACGATCGGCGAGGCGATCATGGAGGTCGTGCCCGTCGACATGTACCTGCGGACCTTCCAGATGATCGAGTCGACGCCGGCACTGCTCGCCACGCATCTGCGCCGCACGACCGAGATGGAGGACACGATCGCCCGGGTCGTCGCCGAGCGCGAGGGCGTCGACGTGGACGAGGACCCCCGCCCCCGGATCGTGGTCGCGGCGTTCAGCGGTGTGATGCGCGTGACGGGTCAGCTCTGGGGCCGAGGCACGGACCTCAGCCTGGAGGGCATCCGCGCGCTGACCGAGGACCACCTCGACCACCTGGCGCCGGCGCTGGCCCGGGACTGGCGGAGCTGACGGCGCCCCGGCCGGCGGCGCGGAGCGGCCGGGCCGTGCGGAGGACCTCGTACGGGTGACCGCCGTAGAGCCCCGGCCGTACGGGCCCGTCGCGTGGCCCCGTGGTACGACCGGTCCCGCCGGCTTCAACTCGTGCTGTGCGCCCGCACGTACGGACCGTCACCGGAAGCGGTCGCTCCTCGTGATCCATGTCACCTGCCGCCCCAGGCCCCCTCGCCCGTCTCCTAGGGTGTGGCGCAGTGACTTCCTTCGACTCCTCCCCCACGCTCTCCCTCTGGCGTCTGCTGCTCGCGCTGGCCGTCGTGTTCGTGCTCCTCGCGACCACCGGCTGGACGACGATCAGCCATCAGCGCGGGCCGGGCGAGTCCCGCGAGGCCGCACTCGCGTCCTGGGCGCACAGCCGGATCGGCGACCGCGCGCTGCCCGACCCGTCCGCCCCCGCTCGGACGATCGCCGCGTTCTTCTCCTCGGTCGGACCGACGCAGGGCGCCTTCCTCGCCGAGGCGCACCCTCTCGTCGTCGGCAACCTCGACGGCGCGCCGGTCACGCTCCGCTACCGCGCGAACCGGATCTCCCTCGACCGCGCCCTCGCAGCCGAACGCCACAGGATCGACCACGCCAAGCTCACCGCCGACGGCCGGCGTGAGGCCGTGCGCCGGGCGCACCGCTTCACCTCGCTGATGCGGTCCGACCGGCAGATCCTCGCCTTCGACCCGACCGGCGGCGGCCGGATGGCCGAAGTGCTCGGCGATCTGGACCGGGCCGAGCGGGTCTCGGTGATCGTGCCGGGCGTCGACACCAATCTGCTCACCTTCCAGAAGACGAACCGCAGGTACTCGGCCCCGGTGGGGATGGCGCAGTCGCTGTACGCCGCCGAGCGGCGGGCCGCGCCCCGGAGCCGTACCGCGGTCATCGCCTGGGCCGACTACACCGCGCCCGTCGGGGTCGGCATCGACGCCGCGACGGGTCGCCTCGCCACGGCGGGTGCGGTACGGCTCGTCGGCATGACGGAAGCCCTGCCCGGCGACTCCCGCGTCAGCCTGTTCTGCCACAGCTACGGCTCCGTGCTCTGCGGGGTCGCCGCGCACGGCCTGCCCTCGCGGGTGACGGACGTCGTCGTGGCCGGGAGCCCCGGCATGCGGGTGCAGAGCGCGGCGGAACTGTCGACCCGGGCCCGGGTCTGGGCGATGCGCGACGCGGACGACTGGATCGCGGACGTACCGCATCTCGCGGTCGGCGGGGTCGGGCACGGAGCGGACCCGGTGGAGCCGGAGTTCGGTGCGCGGCTGCTCTCGGCGGAGGGCGCCAAGGGCCACACCGGCTATTTCGAGCCGGGCACCGGCAGCCTGGACAACTTCGCGGCCATAGGCGTCGGTTCGTACGGGGACTTGTCGTGTGCGAGCGCCGACAGCGCTTGCCGCAGGGGAATTTCCGGCGCGGAAGGCGTCTGACGCGCGTAGAGCAAGGCGTTTCGGCCCCTCGCGCAGGGGCGACGCGCGGGCGCACGCCGCCTACGATGAGGCACATGGGTGATGTGCTGGCCGGAAATCATGCCACCTGGGAGTTCGAGAGCGACGCCCTCGTCATCCGCTTCGAACGGGGGATCCGCACGCCGAAACTCTTCCAGGCGCTGGGTGAACGACGTATCCCGCACGAGGCGTTGGCGTCCGTGACGCTCGTCCCGGGCAAGCGGGGCACGGTGGTGCTGCACGCGGTGCCGAGACGGGGCGCCGATCCGCTGATGGAGGCGGCCGGGGGACAGCTGAAGGAGGGGTACGACCCGTATCGGCTGGTGCTGCCGGCCGAACGGGAGACGCTGGCCGAGTACTACCGGGACGAACTGCGGGAACGGCTCGGGCAGGTTGGTCAGGCGGGTCGCACGAGCGGCGGGGCGTACCTCTCACTGAGCGGCGCGCCGGACGGCGGGCTCGGCGGCGCGCTCGACCGCGCCCCGGACAGCTCGGCGGGCGGCTCCGCGGGCGGCTCGTCCGCCGCCTTTCCGGCCGGTACGACCGCCGCCTTTCCGGACGGTACGACCGCCGCCTTTCCGGACGAGCCGACCGACGCCTTTCCGGACGGTACGGCCGCCGCCGCCGCGGACGAGCCGACCGACGGCTTCCTGGTGGCGGCTCCCCAGGGACCGCGGTCCTTCAAGGCGTACGACGGCAAGGCGAGCTTCGACGGCGCGTCGAAGGTCACGTTCCGCTGGTTCTGGACGGGCGCGTCCTCCGAGAAGTGGAAGGCCGGCGACCAGACGTTCTCGGTACGGGAGCTCAGCGGGGTCGAGTGGCGCTCGCCGGACGTCTTCGACGGGTACCTGCGCCTGCTGCCCCGCTCCGGGGAGCCTCGGTCGGCGCAGGCGGACCATGACCCGGCGGCCGTGGTCTTCGGCCTCGGCTACGGCCCGGTCCACGAGTCGCTGCCGTTCGCCGCGGCGGTCCTGGCGGCGATCCGCGGCACCGGGCGCGCGGCGGCGACCGAGCCCGCGGACGCGCTGCCGCCACCGCCGGAGTCCCGGGACCCGGCGGGCGTCGCGGAGAGGATCCGGCACCTGGGGGAACTGCACCGGGCGGGGCTCGTGACGGACCAGGAGTTCGCGGTGAAGAAGGCGGAGCTGCTGGCGGAGCTGTGAGGCGACCGCCGGGGACGTCGGCGGCCGGACCGCCTCGGGTGATACCCAGGTATCACCCGAGGACCGGACCCCCGGTATGACGTTCAGTGCGGGCGCGCCTGCCTAACCTGGGCGGGCCATGAAGAAGACACTCCCCTCCCCCGGCCTCGCCTCGCGGCTCGCGCCCGCGCGCCTGGCGCTGCGGTCCTTCGGGGTCGCCCTCGCGACCCCGACCGAGCCGGGCGCCCCCCTCTTCGCCGAGGTCCGCAACCGGTGGGTGCGGATGCTCCCGTACGCCGTCGCGTTCGGCTTCGTCTGTTCGCTGCTCCCCGTCACCGTCACCGTCCTCGTGCAGGACTACGGTGTGAACGGCGCCGTCGCCGGCGCTCTCGCCACCGCGCAGACCGCGCCGCTGCTGCTCGCCGTCACCCGCCCCCTCCAGGCCTGGTGGATCATCGGCGTCGCCGACGTCCTCGGGGCGGTCGTGCTGCTCGGCGCGGACGGTCTGGACGGCCGGTCCTGGCCGTGGACGCCGATGATCGTCGTCGGGTACCTCGCCCTGATGCTCGCCCTCGGCCTCCGCGAGTCCCGCAAGGCGCTGCTCGGTGTGTGGCTCGTGACCGGGGCGGCCGGGTTCGTGCTCACGGCGGTCGGGCCTCGGCACGACGACGGCGTCCACGTCCTGCTCTTCGTCCTGAGCGGCGTCGTCCTGCTCATCACGGCGACGCTGCGGGAGCGCGGGGACGCGGAGCGGCGCACCCAGGAGGAGCGGGCGCGCACGACGCTCCTGGAGGAGCGCGCCCGGATCGCGCGCGAGCTGCACGACGTCGTCGCCCACCACATGTCCGTGATCACCGTGCAGGCGGACTCGGCGCCGTACCGGATCCCGGATCTGCCGGAGGCGGCGCGCGAGGAGTTCACCTCGATCGCGGCGAGCGCGCGGGAGTCGCTCGCCGAGATGCGGCGGCTGCTCGTGGTGCTGCGCAGCGACGGCACGGAGGGCGAACGGGCCCCGCAGCCCGGCCTGGACCGGGTGCAGCAGCTGATCGAGGCGACGGTACGGGCGGGGGTGCCGGCGGAGCTGTCCATGACGGCGGGCCTCCAGGACCGCGGCGACGTACCGCAGGCGGTGGACCTGTCGGCGTACCGGATCGTGCAGGAGGCGCTCGCGAACGTGGTCCGGCACGCGCCGGGTGCGCGCACCCGTGTGTCGGTCCGGTCCGAGGACGGCGGGCTCGTCGTGGTGGTCGTCAACGGGGCGCCTCCCAGGCCTGCTTCGCCCCTGGAGGGCGGGGACGGAACGGGGCACGGGCTGGTCGGCATGCGGGAACGCGTACGGTTGACCGGCGGCACGCTGGACACCGGGCCGCTGCCGGACGGCGGCTTCCGGGTCGCGGCCAGGCTCCCGCTGCGCACGAAGGACGGACTTCCGTGACCCCCATCCGCGTGATCATCGTCGACGACCAGGCCATGGTGCGGGCGGGGTTCGCCGCGCTGTTGTCGGCGCAGGCCGACATCGACGTGGTGGGCGAGGCGCCGGACGGGCGGCAGGGCGTGGACGTCGCGCGTGCGACGCACCCGGACGTGGTGCTGATGGACGTACGGATGCCGGAGATGGACGGGCTGGCGGCGGCGCGGGAGATCCTGGACCCGCCGGTGGGGGTGGTGCACCGTCCGAAGGTGCTGATGCTGACCACGTTCGACGTGGACGACTACGTCTACGAGGCGCTGCGGGCCGGCGCGTCGGGCTTCCTGCTGAAGGACGCGCCGCCGGCGGATCTCATCGCGGCGGTACGGGTGGTGGCGGCGGGCGAGGCGCTGCTGGCGCCCTCGGTGACGCGGCGGCTGATCGCCGACTTCGCGGCGTCCCGGCCGGCGCCGCGGGCGGACCGGGCGGCGCTGCGGCTGAACGGTCTGACGCCGCGTGAGACGGAGGTCCTGGAGCTGATCGCGCGGGGCCTGTCGAATCAGGAGATCGCGGACCGTCTGGTGCTCGCCGAGCAGACGGTGAAGACGCACATCGGCCGGGTCCTGGCGAAGCTGGACCTGCGGGACAGGGCGCAGGCCGTCATCTTCGCGTACGAGTCGGGCCTGGTCACCCCGGGCGGCGCCGGGCGCTAGGCCCATTGATCCGCCGGCCGCCGGCACGCACGTCCGCCCAGGCGGCTTCCGGCACGCGCCCCGGCCCTGGCACGCCCCGCCGGGGCCCCGCACGCCCCCGATGACCCCCGCAGGGGGGAGAACCCCACCCCCCTGCGGGGGTTGGCGCCTCCTCCGACCCCTACCCCGGTATCAGACCGGACTTGGCCCTCCGGTGTGACGTCGCGTCAGGCGTCCTCTTCCTACCTTCCTCTCGTCATCGCAACGAGAGATGAAGAGAGGGAGGGCGCCGCATGCGCCGATACACGAGGACCCTGGTCGCGTCCGCGCTCGCCGTCACCGTCGTCGCCGGGACCGCCGGGTGGGCGTCGGGGAGCGCGCAGCGGGCCGTGACCGGGCCGCCCGTCGGGGCGGAGGCCTGGGTCGCCGCCGGGCTGCCCGACCCCGAGCGGACCAGCCCCTCCGACATCGCAGCGTTCTTCCGCGACATGGAGCCCGCCCGGCAGCGGGAGCTGCTGCGCACCCATCCCTCCGTCGTCGGCAACCTCGACGGCGTTCCGCCCGGGCTGAGGTACGAGGCCAACGCCCGTACCCTCGGCGGCCGGTACGCCGGTCGGCAGGTCCTCGCCGTCGACCCGCGCGGCCGCGGCCAGATCGCCCTCGTCTCCGGCGACCTCACCACCGCCGAGCACGTCGCCGTCGTCGTTCCCGGCTCCGACATCGACGCCGGCAACCTCCGGCCCCTGACCGACATGGCCGACGCCCTGCGGCGCGCCACCGACGGCCGTACCGCCGTCATCGCCTGGGCCGGCTACACCACCCCCGTCGGCGTCGGGGTCGACGCCGCCGCCGGCGACCTGGCCGAGGCCGGGGCCGGGCGGCTGACCCGGCTGACCGACGGCCTGGCCGCCGTCGGAGCGCCCGCGCCCTCCCTGTTCTGCCACAGCTACGGCTCCGTCGTCTGCGGCCTCGCCGCCCACGACCTCAAGGCCAAGGACCTCGTCGTCTTCGGCTCCCCCGGGATGCGCGCCGCGAACGTCGGCGAGCTGGGCACCTCGGCCCGCGTCTGGGCCGCCAAGGACCCCTCGGACTGGATCGACAGGGTCCCGAACGTCTCGTTCGCCGGCCTCGGGCACGGCGAGGACCCCACCGACGCCGCGTTCGGCGCGCGCCGTGTCCCCGCCGACGACGCCCGTGGCCACGACGGCTACTTCGCGCCCGGCACGCAGTCCCTCCGTACCTTCGCCGCCATCGCCCAGGGGGATGTCCGATGAACACGCTGGTCGAACGCATCGAGGCCCGAACCCCCGCCCGTCGCGACCGTGCGATCGACGGCCTGCGTGCCCTCGCCCTCCTGGCCGTGCCGACCGGCCACTGGCTGCTCGGCGGGTTCACGCTCTCCGCCGACGGCGCGATCCACAACGCCAGTCCACTCGGCACCTTCGGCGGACTCGCCCCCGTCAGCTGGATCCTGCAGATGCTGGGGATCTTCTTCCTCGTCGGCGGCTACGCGTCCGTCCTGTCGTACCGTCGCCACGAGGGTTCCGCCGCGAGCTGGCTGGGGGGCCGGCTCGCCCGCCTCGGCCGGCCCGTCCTCGGCGTGACCGCGGTCTGGGCGGTCCTGCTGCCACTGCTCCACTACGGGTTCGGGGTGCCGGGTGACACCCTGCGGACGGCGTCCACGCTGGTGATCCAGCCGCTGTGGTTCGTCGGGGTGTACACGGTCGTCACCGCCCTCACCCCGTTGTGCGTGCGCGCCGCCCGGCGGGCGGGCGTGTGGGCGGCGGCGCCGCTGCTCGTGTCGGTCGCCGTCGTGGACTTCCTGCGCTACGGACCGTACGCCGACGCGATGCCGTCCTGGCTGAGCGTCCTGAACATCCTTCCCGGCTGGCTCTTCGCCTACCAGCTCGGCGTCTCCTGGGGCGAGGGCCGGGTCACCCGGCGGCACGCCTGGGGCCTGCTGCTCGGCGGCGCGGCGCTGTTCGCCGCTCTGCTCCTCGCCCTCGGCTACCCGGCCTCCATGGTCGGCGTGCCCGGTGAGGCCCGCACCAACTCCCACCCTCCGTCGCTGCTCGTCCTCGCCCTCGCGGCCGGGCAGAGCGGCGCGGCGATCCTGCTGCGTGAGCGGTTCGGGAAGCTGCTGCGGCGGCCCGCGCTGTGGGCGCCGGTCGTGGTCGTCAACCTGTCCGCGATGACGATCCTGTGCTGGCACCAGACGGCGATGCTCGCCGCCGCGATCCCGGCGTCGTACGGGGGTGAGGTCCCGGGCCTGGTCGGCGCGCCGGACTCGGTCGGCTGGATCCTCGCCCGGCTCGCCTGGATGCCGCTCTTCGCCGGGCTGCTGGTCCTGATCGGGCGGTTCACCCGCCGCTTCGAGGCCCCCTGGACCCGCACCGGCCCCGCCCGCCGCACCGCGGCGGGCCTCCTCGCCACCGGCTTCGCCGCCTTCGCCCTGGGCCTGGCGTGAGGTGGGCCGGGTCCCGCCGCTACTCCCTCGCCGCCGACGTCGAGCTCATGTCCGGGTAGCGGTCGCCCGCGACCTGGGAGGCGATCGGTTCCAGTTCCGCCAGTTCCGCCGCCGTCAGCTTCAGGCGCGTCGCCGCCGCGTTCTCCTCCAGGCGGGACCGCTTGCGGGTGCCCGGGATCGGGACCACCGTCAGGCCGTGCACCGAGGCGCGCTGCTGGACCCAGGCCAGGGCCACCTGCGCCGCCGTCGCCCCGTGGTCGGCCGCGATCTTGTGGACCGGGGCGAGCAGCGCGCTGTTCCGCACCGCGTTCTCGCCCGAGAAGCGCGGCTGGTGGGCGCGGTAGTCGCCGCCCGACAGCTCCTTCGACGCGTCCGCGAACGCCCCGGTCAGGAAGCCCCGGCCCAGCGGGGAGTACGGTACGAACGTCACCCCGAGCTCCACCGCCGCACCTACCGCGCTGCGCTCCACGTCGCGCGAGAAGAGCGACCACTCCGACTGCAGGGCGGTGATCGGGTGCACCGCGTGCGCCTCGCGCAGCTCCGCACCGGTCACCTCGCTCAGCCCCAGGTACCTGACCTTGCCCTCCCGCACGAGCTCCGCCATCGCACCGACCGACTCCTCGAAGGGGACCTCCGGGTCGCGCCGGTGCATGTAGTAGAGGTCGATCGTCTCGATCCCGAGGCGGCGCAGGCTCGCCTCCACGGCCTGGCGGATGTACGCCCGGTCGTTGCGGATGCCCCGGTGGTTCGGATCGTCCGCGCGCCGGTCGACGGCGAACTTGGTCGCCAGCGTGACCTCGTCCCGGTGCCGGGCGAGGAACGGCGCCAGGAACTCCTCGTTGGCGCCGCTGCCGTAGATGTCCGCGGTGTCGATCAGGGTGACGCCCGCCTCCAGCGCGGCGTCGAGCGTGTCGCGGGCGGCGGCCTCGTCCGTGTCGCCGTAGAACTCGCTGATGCCCATGGCTCCGAAGCCCTGGACGCCGATCTCCGGCCCGTCCTGGCCGGCGAGCCGTACCGTGTCGATCCTGGTGGTCATGAGGTCGTGCCTCCGCAGATGGTTCCGTAGTGCCCGATCTTGATGTCGAGCACGGCGAGCGCGTCCTGGAGTTCGCCGATGCGGGCGAGGACGTCCCGGCGGGTGCTCTCCAGCAGCTCGCGCCGTTCGTCCCGGGTGTGATCGCCTTCCCGCACCAGTTCCGCGTACCGCACCATCCCGGCGACCGGCATCCCGGTCAGCCGGAGCTTGCCGACGAACGCGAGCCAGTCCAGATCACGCTGGGAGAAGCGGCGCTGGCCGGTGTGCGAACGGTCGACGTGCGGCATCAGCCCGATCCGCTCGTACCAGCGCAGGGTGTGCGCGGACAGTCCGGTCAGGGCGGCCACCTCGCTGATGGTGAAGTGTGCGGCGCTGCTCTCGATCACGCTCATGGTCTCCACGCTAGAACCCTAGAGCGCACTCCAAGCAAGTAGGCTCGGCCTCATGTCCTTGCAGAGCCTGGCGTTGATCGAGAACTGGCCCGTCCCCACCGCGGCCGCCGCCGTCGTCCGTGCGGACGGCACCCTGGCCGGGGCGCACGGCCCCACCGGACAGCGGTTCCCGCTCGCCTCCGTCACCAAGCCGCTCGCGGCGTACGCCGTCCTCGTCGCGTACGAGGAGGGGGCGATCGACCTCGACGAGCCGGCCGGGCCCGAGGGCGCGACGGTCCGGCATCTGCTGGCGCACACCTCGGGGCTCGCCTTCGACGAGCCGCGGGTCATGGCCGCGCCGGGCACGCGCCGTCTCTACTCCAACACCGGGTTCGAGGTGCTCGGCGACCACGTCGCCAAGGCGACGGACATCCCGTTCGCCGACTACGTCCATCAGGCCGTCCTGGAGCCGCTGGGCATGACCTCGACGACGCTGGAGGGCTCGCCCGCCAAGGACGGCGTCTCGACGGTCGACGACCTGGCGCGCTTCGCGGCCGAGGTGCAGGCGCCCCGGCTGCTCGACGCGCGGACGGTGCTCGACGCGATGACCGTGTCGTACCCCGGTCTGACCGGCATCCTGCCCGGCTACGGCCATCAGCGGCCGAACGACTGGGGGCTCGGCTTCGAGATCCGGGACGGCAAGGCACCGCACTGGACGGGTGCCTCGTCCTCGCCGCGGACGTTCGGGCACTTCGGGCAGTCGGGCACGTTCCTGTGGATCGACCCGGACGCGCGCGCCGCGTGCGTGGCCCTGACGGACCGGCCCTTCGGGGCGTGGGCGGTGGAGGCGTGGCCGCCGTTCACCGACGCGGTCCTCGCGGAGCTGCGCGGCTGAAACCACAGGTCAGGGTCGGGTCGTCGCCCCTGACAGGGAGAGCGCGGGCTCCGTCAGGGCGTGCTCGTGCGGGTCGGGGACGGCTCCGGACCCGCCGTGCCCGTGGGCCCCGGGGCGGGCCCGCCGCCCGTGCCGAAGAGGTCGGTCGGGGTGGTGGACGGACCACCCTCCGTCGGGGCGTCCGTCTGCGAGAGGGCGCCCGTACCCGACGCGGCCGGGGTGACCTCGAACTCGTCGCAGCGCTCGGCGGGCCGCGCTCCGCCCGGTCCCGACAGGACGACCGGGATGCGTCCGTCGGTCTCCTCCGCGTACGCGGCCGTGCACACCAGCTGGCGGGCGGCGGCCCCGTCCAGGTCGCCGAGCGGGAAGTCCAGGCTGACCCGCAGCACGGACTCCCCGTCGTCGTCGGTCTCCACGTTCACCAAGGGGGTCCCGCCCGCCGTCCCCGCCCCTTCCGGCAGCCGGGTCGACAGGCCGGCGGCGCGCTCCGCGGCGTTCGTACCGCGCAGCAGCAGGAGGAGCGCCGGGGGCGAGGCGACCCCGAGTCCCCGTGGATACGTGGCCACGATCTGCTCCCGCAGCAGTTGGTCCGTGTCCAGGGCGCGGGCCGCCGGGGTCAGCCTGCCGTCCACGTCGACGAAGAACAGCAGCACCCGGCCGACCTCGCCGGGGGCGACGGCGATCGTCGCCGGCCCGCCGGCCTCCACGACGTCGCTCTGCTGTATGCCGCAGCCGGTGAGCGCGAGGGCGCCCGTCAGGAGGACCGCGCCGAGCCCGGTTCCGCGCCTCACCGGGGGATCCGCACGGTGAAGACGGCGCCGCCGTCGGGGTGGTTCGCGGCCGTGACGGTGCCCCCGTGCAGCCGGACGTTCTCGAGGGTGATGGCGAGTCCCAGTCCGCTGCCCGCGGAGCGGGTCCGGGCCTGGTCGGCCTTGAAGAAGCGGTCGAAGACGTGCGGCAGGACCTCGTCGGCGATGCCGGCGCCCCGGTCGGCGACCTCGGTGACGAGCCAGTCGCCGTCGGTGCGCAGGCTCACCGTCACCGGCGCCTCACCGTGCCGCAGGGCGTTGCCGACGAGGTTGGCGACGACGAGGTCGAAGCGGCGCGGGTCGAGCCGGACGCGCACTCCGTCGGGCAGCTCGGTCCTGACGAGTTCCGGTTCGGTCCAGCGGCGCTGCTGCAGGGTCTTGCGGACGCAGTCGGCCACGTCGACCTCGTCCAGATGGAGTTCGGCGGCCCGCGCGTCGAAGCGGGAGATCTCCATCAGGTCCTCCACGAGCACCGCGAGCTTGCCGGTCTCGGCGCTGATGAGCCGGACCGCCCTGGCGGTGTCGCTGTCGAGCGTGTCCGCGTCCTCGTCGAGTACCTCGGTGACGGCGAGCATCCCGGCGAGCGGGGTGCGCAGTTCATGGGAGACGTCGGAGGCGAAGCGCCGGGCGCGCGCCTCGGCGTGCCGCAGCTCGACGACCGAGCGTTCGAGCGCGGCGGCCGATTCGTTGAACGTCCTGGCGAGATCGGCGAGTTCGTCGCTGCCCTTGACCTGAATCCGGGCGTCGAGCTCGCCGCGCCCCATGGAGTCGGCCGCGCGTCGCAGTTCCCGTACGGGACGGAGCACGCTGCGGGCGGCCAGCAGGGCCGGGATCAGCGCCACGGCGAGCGCGGGCAGGGCGCCGTCGCGGGCGGCGAGGACCATGGCCTCGACGTTGGCCTCCTCGACGTCGAGTTCCATGACCGCGTACAGCACGAGGCCGGTGCGGTGGACGGCCTTGGCCGGGGTGTGCGCCCGGAAGACGGCGGGGACGGCGACGGTGAGGTAGGGCCGGCCGTTCTTGACCACCCGCTGGAAGCTGCCGTGGGCGGAGGCCTTGGCGCGGGAGCGGAGTTCGGGCGTGATGACGGTGGAGGTGGGGCGGTCGGCGGACGAGACGCTGAGGGAGCCGTACTCGGCGTAGACCCGCCAGGGCCGCGGCTTGCCCTGGCGGGCGATCTGCTGGAGATCGAAGCGCAGCGAGTCCTTCTCGATGGGCAGCGTCACGTTGAGGACCTGGACGCGCTCGCGGAAGGCGGAGACGGCGGTGTCCTGGGCCTGTTCGAGGACGGCGTTGCGGGCGGCGCGGTAGGTCAGGGCGGCGGTGGTGCCGCAGCCGACGGCGGCGACGAGGAGGAAGGCGAGGACGAGCCGGGTGCGGAGCCCGAAGGGGCGGTGGCGGCGTCGCGGAGCGCGGCGTCCTTTCACAGCGGTCCGAAGCGGTAGCCGAAACCGCGGAGGGTCTGGATGTAGCGGGGGGCGCCCTCGGGGTCCTCGATCTTGGTACGCAGCCGGCGGACGCAGGCGTCCACGAGGCGGGCGTCGCCGTGGTAGCTGTGTTCCCAGACGTGTTCGAGGAGTTGCTGGCGGCTGAAGACCTGCTCGGGGTGGGCGGTCAGATGCAGCAGGAGCTTGAGTTCGGACGGGGCGAGGGCGATGCGCTCACCGGACTTGGCGACGGTCAGTCCGGCGCGGTCGATGGCCATCTCGCCGTGGAACTCGATGGCGGGGCGACCGGCGCCGGGCTCCTCGATGCGGCGCAGGACGGCGCGTATGCGGGCCTCGATGACTTCGGTACGGGCCGGTTTGACGATGTAGTCGTCGGCGCCGGCCTCCAGGCCGACGACGATGTCGAAGTCGTCGCCGCGCGCGGTGAGCATGATGATCGGCAGCTGGCTGGTCTCCCGGATCCGGCGGCACACCTGGACGCCGTTGACGCCGGGGAGCATCAGGTCGAGCAGGACGAGGTCGGGCCGGAACTCCGCGAGCTGCGCGAGCCCCGCCTCTCCGGTCGCGGCGCCGCGGACGTCGTGCCCGCGCCGGCGCAGCCCGAGTTCGACCCCTTCGCGGACGGAGGGGTCGTCTTCTATGAGAAGAACGCGAGGCATATCGGCAGTATCCCAAAGTGAGAAGAGGGGCAGATGGGCCGGTCGGGGGTGTGGAGGGCGAGGCTCAGGTGCGGCGCGTCAGGCCGCTCAGGCGGTGTCCCGCGCCCGCCATGAGGGCCTGTAGCTCGGTGAGTCCGAGGGGCCGGGCGAGCAGGGCGAAGAGGGCGAGGATCGTGAGGACCCCCGCCGCCCCTGAGGCGAGCGCACCGGCCGGGGCGGTCGTGTCGGCGACGAGCAGCCCGAACCCGGCCGCGGGCGCGGCGGCCACGAGCAGCCGAGCGAGCGCGGAGACGGACCCGGAAGCGCCGCCGCCGGGCGCGGGGACCGCCTCGGAGACGTCGCCATCGGGCGCGGACCCGGAAGCGCCGCCGCCGGGCCGGGCGGGAGCGGCGGGCGTGGTCGTCGTGACGGTCGGGGCTTCCTCGCTCCTCGTGGCCGGCCTCGGCCGACCGAGGCGGCGTCGGAGCGCGTACGCCGTCAGGGCCCAGCCCGACCACAGCGCGAGCGAGTAGCCGGCCGCCATACCCGCCACCGCCCAGGTCGGCGGGAGGAACGCGTACGCGGTGAGGGAGAGGCCCGCGTTGACCGCCGCGATCACCAGGTTGAGGAGGAAGGGGGTCCTGGTGTCCCGCAGCGCGTAGAAGGCGCGGGTGCAGACGTACTGGCCCGAGAAGGCGATCAGTCCCGGCGCGAACGCCATCAGGATCCAGGCCATCGCCCGGATGTCGTCCGCGCCGGTCCTGCCGTACTGGAAGACCAGGCCCATCAGCGGCACCGCCAGCGCGAAGAGCGCGCAGGCCGCCGGAACGACGGCAGCGGTGCTCGTGCGGAGCCCGTACGAGACGTCCCGCCGCACCCCCGCCAGGTCGCCGTCCGCCGCCGCCCCGCTCATCCGCGGCAGCAGCGCCGTCACCAGCGAGACGGTGACGATGCCGTGCGGTACCGCCCACAGCAGATAGGCGTTGTTGTACGCGGCGAAGCCGAAGCCCCCGCCCCCGCCGAGCTCCTCCGCCCTCGTGCCCGCCGCCGTCGCCAGCTTCGTCGTCACCCAGTACGCGGCCTGGTTGGTGAGGACCAGCAGCACCAGCCATCCCGCCGACCGCAGGGGCGCCGTCAGCCCGCTGCCCCGAAGGTCGAGGCGCGGACGCCAGCGGAATCCGGCCGAGCGCAGCGACGGCACGAGGGCCAGCGCCTGCAGTGCGATGCCCGCCGTCGTACCCCAGCCGAGCAGCGCGGTCTCCCCCGCCGTCAGTCCGCCGCCCGTCGCGGTCGCCAGGTAGAGCGCGAACACCCCTATGACGACGAGGTTGTTGAGGACGGGCGTCCACATCATCGCGCCGAACCGGCCCCGTGCGTTCAGGACCTGCCCGAGGAGGGTGAAGAGTCCGAGGAAGAAGATCTGCGGCAGGCAGTAGCGGGCGAAGGCGACCGTCATCGACTCGCGTGCGCCGCCGTAGTCGGTGTACGCGTCGATGATCGCGGGCGCCGCCAGCACCGCGCCGGCCGTCAGCACGAGCAGCGCGCCGACGCAGACCGTGAGGAGACGGTCGGTGTAGGCGACACCGCCGTCCTCGTGCTCCTTGGCCGCCTTGACCAGCTCGGGCACGAAGACCGCGTTGAGGGCTCCTCCGAGGAGGAGCATGTAGACGATGGTGGGGATGGAGTTGGCGACCGCGTAGCCGTCGGCGATGCCCCCGACGCCCAGCGCCGCGGCGACGACCGCGGACCGTACGAAGCCGCTGGCGCGCGAGACGAGCGACCCGGCGGCCATCACGGCGCCGCTGCGCAGCACGGAGGGCGCGCGCCGCGCGGGCGCCTGCGCCACGGTCGCCGTCATCGACGGGCCAGGTAGGCCTGGAAGGCCCGGTACAGCGTGTGGTTGGTCGTGCCGTCCAACGGTCTCTCCCACTCCCCCAGCGTCTCGACGGCCTGCCCGCCCGTGCCGAGCTTCCAGCGCAGCAGACCGTGGGCGCGGTCGTCCGGATCAAGGGTGGAGGGTATCCCGCGCATGTCGTAGACCTCCGCGCCGAGCGCGTGGGCGTCGGTGAGCATCCGCCACTGCAGGGCGTTGGAGGGCCGGACCTCGCGGCGGTGGTCGGCGGAAGCGCCGGTCTGGTACCAGACCCGCCTCCCCACCGTGATCATGGTGTGGGCGGCGAGCGTCTCGCCCTCGTGGCGGGCGAGGTAGAGCTTCATCCGGCCCGGTTCCTCGGCGTTGAGGACCGCGTACTGGCGTTCGTAGTAGGCGAGGGAGCGGCCGAGCCGGAAGCCGTCACGTTCCTCGGTGACGCGCAGGAGCCGGAAGAACTCGGGCAGGTCGGCCGCCGAGCCGATGACGATCTCGACACCCGACGTGCGGGCCTTGCGGACGTTGCGCCGCCACTCCTGGTTGAGGCCCTTCCACAGGTCGTCGGCGCCGCGGCCGGCGAGGGGGACCTGGTAGACGTGGCGGGGCTGGGCGTCGGCGCCGTCGGAGGCGCTGGTGGAGTCGCCTCCGCAGCGCCGCCAGCCGCGGGAGCGGAGCCGCTCGGCGACGGCGGTGCCGAGCGGGTCGACCTCGTCGGCGAGGACGTCGGCGAGGCGCCGGCCCGGTCCGGTGTGCGCCTTGAGGGTGGCGGCGTTCCAGCGGCGGAAGGCGGGCGAGGGCCCGATGCGTACGGCGAAGGCGCCGGAGGCGCGCAGGTGCCGGAGCAGCGGGGTGAGCCAGCCGTCGATGTCGGGGTCGGACCAGTCGGCGACGGGCCCTTCGGGCAGGTAGGCGAAGTACTTGCGGGTGCCGGGGAAGGCCCGCAGCAGGACGAGGGCGACGCCGGTGAGCCGGCCGTTCTCGGGTCCCCAGCCGAGGAGCTGGTGGCTCCAGCCGTCCTTCACCCCGGCCCAGGAGGGGAGCTGGAGAAAGCCGGCGCCGGCGCCGGCGCGGGCGAGGTGGGCGCGGTACTCCTCCGAGGTGAGGTGCTGCACGCGGGTGGCGTGCCGGGGTGCGGCCGTCACGAGCAGAGCTGACACAACGGGAGCCTCCTTGTTCCGCCCCTCGGTCGTGGGGCGCACAGGATGCTCACAGCCGTCCTTGACCGTGCCGCGCGTCGTGTGTGACCGGACGATGACCGTTGCTCACCAGCCCTTGTCACACAGCGCCGGAGGTGCTTGCCGCGGCCTACAGTCCGGGCATCCCACACCTTTTCCGGAGGCTTCCGTGATGTCCGTACGCACCCGAGCCCGCGCCCGAATACGCCCGGCGCTGGCGGCCCTCGCCCTCTGCGGCTCCCTCACCGCGTGTTCGTCGGGGGCGGTGGGCGCGCCCCGTGACGAGGGGAGCGCGGAGTCCATGGAGGCGCCGGCGAAGGTGACCGTCGCGAGCCCCGCGGCGGGTCGGACCGTCACGGTCTCCGCGACGGGCGGGAAGCTGACGGAGGTGAGGGTCGTCGACGCGGACGGCGCGGCGCTGACGGGTCGTACCGGGGCGGGCGGGACGTCCTGGGTCTCGGACCGGAAGGCGGCGCCGGGCACCTCGTACCGGGTGGAGGCCACGACCCGCACGGAGGGCGGGAAGGAGGCGACGAGCCGCTCCGCCTTCACGACGGAGAAGGCGTCTCAGGTCAACAAGGTGACGCTGGCGCCGGGGAAGAACACGACGGTCGGGGTGGGGCAGCCGCTGTCGATCGTCTTCGACCGGCCGGTGACCCAGAAGGCGGAGGTGGAGAAGCAGCTCAAGGTCACCACCTCGAACGGCACGGTCGGGTCGTGGGGTTGGCTGAAGGACTACTCGGGCAGGGACCGGGTGGACTGGCGGCCGAAGGAGTACTGGAAGCCGGGCACGAAGATCACGCTCGACGCGACGCTGAACGGTACGGACTCGGGCGGGGGCTGGTTCGTACGGGACTACCGGACGGGGTTCACGGTCGGCGGCACGGCGCAGGTGGTGAAGGTCGACCTGGACCGCAAGAAGCTCGTGCTGGAACGGGACGGGCGCGCGGTGCGCACGATCCCCGTGTCGGGCGGTACGCCGGGCGGCGACAAGCGGTCGTGGCGGGGGACGGCGGTGCTGATGGCGAAGGAGGGCACGATCAACATGAACTCCGAGACGGTCGGGCTCGGCGACGCCTACGACAAGATGGTCGACTACTCGATGCGTCTGACCTGGTCGGGGATGTACGCGCACGCGGCGCCGTGGAACGCGGCGTACTTCGGGCGCGCAAACAAGAGCTCGGGCTGCATCGGCATGAGCGACGCGGACGCGGCCTGGTTCTACGGTCAGGTCCACGCGGGCGACCCCTTCGAGATCCGCGGCGCGGACACGAAGGGCACGGTCGCGGAGGGCAACGGCTACGGGGCGTGGAACCTGAGCTGGGAGCAGTGGCAGGCGAAGAGCGCGGTGGGCCGCTGACACGGGCCGAGGGTGCCGCCCCGCGGCGGCACCGGACGAGGAGGTCCCGTCGGCCACGGCGGGCACCGCTCAGACGCGGCGCATCTCCCAGAGGAGGACTTCCGCGTCGGAGGTGGCGAGGAGCGCGAGGTCCCGCGCGTCGGTGACGCGGGCCGCGTCGCCGGGGGCGAGCTCCTCGCCGTCCAGGCGGACCGCGCCCCGCACCACATGGGCGTAGACGAAGTCCGCGTCCGGGACCGCCGTGCGCTCGCCCGCCTCCAGCCGGCGGACGTGGAGCATCGCGGCCGCCTCGGGGAGGGCGTACGGCGTCGAGTCGGCGATGCCGCGGACGATCTCGTACGCGGGGTCGCCGCCCGGCTCGGTCGGGGCGAGCCACATCTGGACGAAGACCAGGGGCACGTCGGCGTCGTTGCGCTCCTCGTGCCGCACCCCGCCCGCGGAGCTGAGCCGCTGGACGTCGCCGGGCCGGACGACCGTGCGGTGCCCGGCGGCCGTGTCGTGGTGGGTCAGCTCGCCCTCGACGACCCAGGTGACGATCTCGGTGTGGCTGTGCGGGTGCTCGTCGAACCCGGCGCCGGGCGCGAGCCGTTCCTCGTTGCAGGCGAGGATCGCGCCGAAGCGGAGGTTGTCGGGGTCGTAGTGGGCGCCGAAGGAGAGGGCGTGGCGGGTCTCGATCCCGGCCTCCGGGTCGCCCCCGGGGTAGCGGTCGCCGGCGCGCTGGATGTGCATCACGGAGCCACGGTATCCCCGGCCCGCGCCCGTCGCGGGGGCACCGCGGAGGGAAGGCCCGCGGCACCCCGGCCACATATCCGTGGCCCGATGAGGCACCCTTAGTCCGTGTCTGAACCGATGAACGCCTCCCATCCGCACTCCGCGACCCTGAAGCGCCTCGAACAGGCCTCCGGGCGGCTGGCCGCCAACGCCATCGCCCGCATGGACGAGACGCTGCCGTGGTACCGGGCGATGCCGCCCGAGAACCGGTCGTGGATCGGTCTGGTCGCCCAGGCCGGTATCGCCGCGTTCACCGAGTGGTTCCGGCACCCCGAGACACCGCAGGCCATCTCCACCGACGTCTTCGGCACCGCGCCCCGTGAGCTGACCCGCGCCATCACCCTGCGGCAGACCGTCGAGATGGTGCGCACCACGATCGAGGTCATGGAGACGGCGATCGAGGAGGTCGCGGCCCCCGGCGACGAGTCGATCCTGCGCGAGGCGCTCCTCGTCTACGCCCGCGAGATCGCCTTCGCGACCGCCCAGGTCTACGCCCAGGCCGCCGAGGCCCGCGGCGCCTGGGACGCGCGTCTCGAATCGCTGGTCGTCAACGCGGTCCTCTCCGGGGAGGCCGACGAGGGCGCCGTCTCCCGGGCCGCCGCCCTCGGCTGGAACTCCCCCGAGCACGTCTGCGTCGTCCTCGGCACCGCCCCCGACGGCGACAGCGAGCTGACCGTGGAGGCCATCCGCCGCGCCGCACGGCACGCCAAGCTCCAGGTCCTGACCGGCGTTCTCGGCAACCGACTCGTCGTGATCGCCGGTGGCAACGACAACCCGCTCGCCGTGGCGAAGGCCCTGATCGGGCCGTATGCCGCCGGGCCCGTCGTCGCGGGCCCCGTCGTCCCCGACCTGCTCGCCGCGACCCGGTCCGCGCAGGCCGCCGCCGCCGGGCTCAAGGCGTGTTCGGCGTGGCAGGACGCCCCGCGGCCGGTTCTCGCGGACGATCTACTGCCGGAGCGCGCGATCGCCTCCGACCCTTCGGCCCGTGAGCAGCTGGTGGAGGAGATCTACAGACCGCTGGAGGAAGCGGGCTCGGCGCTGCTGGAAACACTGAGTGTCTATCTGGAGCAGGCGAGCAGCCTCGAAGGCGCGGCGCGCATGCTCTTCGTCCACCCCAACACCGTGCGCTACCGGCTTCGACGTGTGACAGACGTCACCGGATGGTCACCCTCCGATGTGCGTTCCGCCTTTACGCTGCGGATCGCGCTCATTCTGGGGCGCTTGGCCGACGGCGATTCACAGCCCTAGACTTTTGTCGAATACCAACAATTCCCCCGACGGTTCTTCGTCCTAGTCCCCACGGGCGCTTGGAGCCGTCCCCAAGAGAGAGTGTGAGGGTGCTCGTACTCGTCGCTCCCGGCCAAGGCGCCCAGACGCCCGGCTTCCTGACCCCCTGGCTCGAACTCCCCGGCGCCGCCGACCGCTTGGCGGCCTGGTCCGAGGCCATCGGGCTCGATCTCGTCCACTACGGCACGAACGCGGACGCGGACGAGATCCGCGACACCGCCGTCGCCCAGCCCCTGCTCGTCGCCGCCGGCCTGCTCTCCGCGGCCGCGCTCGGTGACGTCTCCCCCGGTGCCGTCGCGGGCCACAGCGTCGGTGAGATCACCGCCGCCGCGTTCGCCGGCGTCCTCGACGACACCGCCGCCCTGCGTCTCGTACGGACGCGTGGTCTGGCGATGGCCGAGGCCGCCGCGATCACCGAGACCGGCATGTCCGCGCTGCTGGGCGGCGAACCTGATGTGACGGTTCAGCACCTGGAGAAGCTCGGTCTGACCCCGGCCAACGTCAACGGCGCCGGGCAGATCGTGGCCGCCGGCACCCTGGAGCAGCTGGCCGCCCTGGAGGCGGACAAGCCCGAGGGTGTCCGCCGGGTCGTTCCGCTGAAGGTGGCCGGCGCGTTCCACACGCACCACATGGCCCCGGCGGTGGCACAGCTGGAGGCCGCCGCCAAGGAGCTGCCGGTCGCCGCTCCGCGCGTGCGCTACGTCTCGAACAAGGACGGCCAGGTCGTCACCGAGGGCGCGGACGTCATCGCGCGCCTGGTCGGCCAGGTCGCCAACCCGGTCCGCTGGGACCTGTGCATGGACACCTTCAAGGCCCTGGGCGCGACGGCGCTGATCGAGGTGTGCCCCGGCGGCACGCTGACCGGTCTGGCCAAGCGCGCGCTTCCGGGCGTGGCGACCGTCGCCCTGAAGACCCCCGACGACCTCGACGCGGCCCGCACGCTCGTCGCCGAGCACACTGCAGCCTGAGTAAGGAGCCGTAGAGCATGTCGAAGATCAGGCCCAGCAAGGGCGCCCCGTACGCGCGGATCCTGGGTGTCGGCGGCTACCGCCCCACCCGGGTCGTGCCGAACGAGGTGATCCTCGAGAAGATCGACTCGTCCGACGAGTGGATCCGCTCGCGCTCCGGCATCGCCACCCGCCACTGGGCCTCCCCGGAGGAGACCGTGACCGCGATGTCGGTCGAGGCCTCCGGGAAGGCCATCGCCGACGCCGGGATCACCCCGGAGCAGATCGGCGCCGTGATCGTCTCCACGGTCTCGCACTTCAAGCAGACCCCGGCCGTCGCCACCGAGATCGCCGACAAGATCGGCGCCGGCAAGCCGGCCGCGTTCGACATCTCCGCCGGCTGCGCGGGCTTCGGCTACGGCCTGACGCTCGCCAAGGGCATGATCGTCGAGGGTTCGGCCGAGTACGTGCTGGTGATCGGCGTCGAGCGGCTGAGCGACCTGACCGACCTGGAGGACCGCGCGACGGCCTTCCTGTTCGGCGACGGCGCCGGCGCGGTCGTGGTCGGCCCGTCGGACGTGCCGCACATCGGCCCCACCGTGTGGGGTTCGGAGGGCGACAAGTCCGAGACGATCAAGCAGACGGTGCCGTGGAACGAGTTCCAGGTCGGCGACGTCTCGAAGCTCCCCCTCAACGCGCAGGGCGAGATCAAGTTCCCCGCCATCACGCAGGAGGGCCAGGCGGTCTTCCGCTGGGCCGTCTTCGAGATGGCGAAGGTCGCCCAGCAGGCGCTGGAGGCCGCCGGAATCTCGGCGGACGACCTTGACGTCTTCATCCCGCACCAGGCGAACATGCGGATCATCGACTCGATGGTGAAGACACTGAAGCTGCCGGAGCACGTCACGGTCGCGCGTGACGTCGAGACCACCGGCAACACCTCGGCCGCCTCGATCCCGCTCGCGATGGAGCGGCTCCTGGCGACCGGAAAGGCGAAGAGCGGCGACACGGCGCTCATCATCGGCTTCGGGGCGGGTCTCGTCTTCGCCGCGACGGTCGTTACTCTCCCCTAGGCACTCCGGGATATTCCGGAAGCCCTTTTCCACAGCACATCACAGAAGGAGCGCCACCATGGCCGCCACCCAGGAAGAGATCGTCGCCGGTCTCGCCGACATCGTCAACGAGATCGCCGGCATCCCGGTCGAGGACGTCCAGCTGGACAAGTCCTTCACCGACGACCTGGACGTCGACTCGCTGTCCATGGTCGAGGTCGTCGTCGCCGCCGAAGAGCGCTTCGACGTCAAGATCCCGGACGAGGACGTCAAGAACCTCAAGACGGTTGGCGACGCTGCCGACTACATCCTGAAGCACCAGGCCTGATTCGGCCTCTGCTGACTCGGTCCGCCACCCGGCGGTGGCGCCGTACTTCGACCAACACACACGTGGAGAAAGAATTCCTGTGAGCTCGACCAATCGCACCGTGGTCGTCACCGGTCTCGGCGCAACCACACCGCTGGGTGGCGACTCCGCATCGACCTGGGAAGGTCTGATGGCGGGACGCTCCGGCGTCAAGCCCCTCGAGGGCGAACGATTCGCCGAACTGCCCGTCCAGATCGCGGCGCTCGCCGCGGTCGACCCGGGTGACGTTCTGCCCCGCCCGCTCGCCCGCAAGCTGGACCGCTCGGCGCAGTTCGCGCTGATCGCGGCCCGTGAGGCGTGGGCCGACGCGGGCTACACCGCCCCGGCCGGTGAGGACGAGAGCATCGCGCCCGAGCGGCTCGGCTCCGTCATCGCCTCCGGCATCGGCGGTGTCACGACTCTGCTCGACCAGTACGACGTGCTGAAGGACAAGGGCGTACGCCGCGTCTCCCCGCACACCGTGCCGATGCTCATGCCGAACAGTCCCTCCGCCAACGTCGGTCTGGAGGTGAACGCCCGGGCGGGCGTGCACACCCCGGTCTCGGCGTGTGCGTCGGGCGCGGAGGCGATCGGTTACGCCGTCGAGATGATCCGTACCGGCCGGGCCGACGTGGTCGTCGCCGGCGGCACGGAGGCGGCGATCCACCCGCTGCCGATCGCGGCCTTCGCCAACATGATGGCGATGTCCAAGAACAACGACGAGCCGACGAAGGCCTCGCGTCCGTACGACATGGGCCGTGACGGCTTCGTGCTCGGCGAGGGCGCGGGCGTGGTGATCCTCGAGTCCGAGGAGCACGCGAAGGCCCGTGGCGCGCGGATCTACTGCGAGGTGCTGGGGCAGGGCCTGTCGGCCGACAGCCACCACATCGCGCAGCCCGAGCCGACCGGCCGGGGCATCGCCGCGGCGATGCAGAACCTGCTGGACTCGACGGACCTGAAGCCGTCGGAGGTCGTCCACCTCAACGCGCACGCGACGTCGACGCCGCAGGGTGACGTGGCGGAGATCAAGGCGCTGCGCAAGGTGCTGGGCGACGACCTCGACCATGTCGCGATCTCGGCGACGAAGTCGATGACGGGTCACCTGCTCGGCGGCGCGGGCGGCATCGAGACCGTCGCGACGGTCCTGGCGCTGCACCACCGTGTCGCCCCGCCGACGATCAACGTCGACGAGCTGGACCCCGCGGTCGACGCGGACATCGTCCGCGACGAGCCCCGCGAGCTCCCGCAGGGCACGATCGCCGCGATCAACAACTCGTTCGGCTTCGGCGGCCACAACGTGGTGCTGGCGTTCCGCACCGTGTGACGCGAAGCCACCAGCGAGGCCCACTCCGTGCCCGGGGTGGGCCTTCGCCACATCCGCCGGACGGAGTCCGGCACAGC
>NZ_JBVHDX010000009.1:0-154589 GCF_055563155.1 Streptomyces sp. NPDC013317 | reverse complement strand
GTGTGACGCGAAGCCACCAGCGAGGCCCACTCCGTGCCCGGGGTGGGCCTTCGCCACATCCGCCGGACGGAGTCCGGCACAGCGCTGCGAAGCCCGTTCCGCACGGTCTGACTCACCCCGACACGCCGAAGGCCCCACCCCACGGCGGGGTGGGCCTTCGGCGTGTCGGGTTCCGGGGGAGGCGAGGGTCAGACGACCTGGTGGAGCCAGCGGACCGGGGCGCCTTCGCCGGCGTAGCGGAAGGGTTCCAGTTCGTCGTCCCAGGGCTTGCCCAGGAGCTTGGCGATCTCCGACTCCAGCTCCGTCTCGCCGCGCACCGAGCGGGCCAGCGCGGCCCGCAGGCGGTCCTCCGGGATGAGGATGTCGCCGTGCATGCCGGTGACGGCGTGGAAGATGCCCAGATCGGGCGTGGCGCTGTAGCGCTCACCCTCGGCGGTCGGGCAGGGTTCCGCGGTGACTTCGAAGCGGAGCATCTGCCATCCGCGCAGCGCGGACGCGAGCTTGGAGGCGGTGCCGGTCTGGCCCTGCCAGGAGAACTCGGCTCTCCAGGTGCCGGGGGACGCCGGCTGGCGGATCCAGTCGAGCTGGACCCTCGCACCGAGGACACCCGCCACCGCCCATTCGACGTGCGGGCACAGCGCGCGCGGTGCGGAGTGAACGTACAGGACTCCACGTGTCGTCACCGGGACCTCCAGTGTGGGACGAGGTTCGCCTTTCCCAGCGGCCTCAGTAAACAGCATCGGGAGTGAAACTCCGTAAACCCCCGAAAAGGGGACAGCATGTGACGTGATGTAATTTACCGGAGCCGATTGGCAAAGGTGCCTCTGGTTCGACGGGGGAAAAGCTACCGTGCCGCACCGCCCTTGGGGTGACGTACGGTCGGTCCGGGGTGGGGTGGACACCAAGCTTTCACCCGCCAGGACGCCGAACGGACGCCGAGGAGGGGCCGAGAGATGCGCGGCAGAGGCCGTTTCCGTACCAACGTCGCCGCCGGTGCCGCCCTGCTGCTGTGCGCGGGCGCCCTGACGGGGTGTGAGACGGCCGGACCGGCCGCGACGGCGCCGAAGCCGACCCCGCGGCCCACACCCGTCTGGGACCGCACGCCCGCCTCCGTCGCCGCCGTCGGCGACTCCATCACCCGCGCGTTCGACGCCTGCTCGGTCCTGGCGGACTGCCCCGAGGTGTCCTGGGCGACCGGCACGGACACCACCGTCAACAGCCTGGCCCTGCGGCTCCTCGGCGCCGAGGGCGTCGCGGACCGCAGCTGGAACCTGGCGCGGACCGGCGCGCGGATGGCGGAGCTGCCCGGCCAGATGACGCGGGCGGCCGCGCGGAAGCCGGAGCTGGTGACGGTGATGATGGGTGCCAACGACGCCTGCCGTGACCGGGTCGAGCTGATGACGCCGGTCGAGGAGTTCCGCGCGGACTTCGAGGCGTCGCTGACCGCGCTGCGCAGGACCGCGCCCAAGGCACAGGTGTACGTGACGAGCGTGCCGGACCTGAAGCGGCTCTGGTCGCAGGGCAAGGACAGCCCGATGGGCCGCCAGGTGTGGAAGCTGGGGATCTGCGCCTCGATGCTGGCCGACGCCGAGGACCTGAGCGCCTCGGCCGAACGGCGCAGGTCACTCGTGCGGGACCGGGTGGTGGCGTACAACACGGTCCTGGAGGAGGTCTGCGCGAAGGACCGGCGCTGCCGGTACGACGGCGGCGCCGTGTTCGGCTTCCGCTTCGACGGCCGGCAGCTCAGCCCGTGGGACTGGTTCCACCCCAGCAGGAACGGACAGGCGCGGCTCGCGGAGATCGCCCACCGGCAGGTGACGGCGCCGGAGCCGCCCGCGTAGGGTTCCGGATCATGAGGATCACGGGTGAACCCTTCGGTTCGGTCGACGGTACGGACGTCTCGCGCTGGACGCTCCAGCACGGCGCGGTGCGGGTACGGGTGCTGACGTACGGCGGCGTCGTGCAGTCGGTCGAGACCCCCGACCGGGACGGTGTCCCGGACGACGTGGTCCTCGGCTTCCCCGGTCTGGAGGGATATCTGAAGCACCCGGAGCCGTACTTCGGCGCTCTGGTGGGCCGTTACGCGAACCGGATCGCGGGCGGGGCGTTCACCCTGGACGGCACGGCGTACCGCCTCGCCCGCAACGGCGGTCCGCACTCGCTGCACGGCGGGGAGCGGGGTTTCGACAAGCGGGTGTGGGACGCGCAGGAGGTCGAGGGCGGGGTACGACTCTCCCGGGTGAGCCCGGACGGCGAGGAGGGCTTCCCGGGGCGCCTGGAGGTCTCGGCGACGTACACGCTCGACGACGAGGGGGCGCTGCGGATCGCCTACCGGGCGGAGACCGACGCGCCGACGGTGGTGGCACTGACCAACCACACGTACTGGGACCTGGGCGGCGGGGCGCACGAGTTGCGGATCGCCGCCGGGCGGTACACACCGACCGACGCGACGGGCGTGCCGACCGGGGAGTTCGCCGAGGTCGCGGGGACGGAGCTGGACTTCCGTGCCGGCAGGCCGCTCGGGATCCCGCTGGACCACAACTTCGTGCTGGACGGTGGCGGCCCTGCAACGGCCGCTGAGCTGTACGCGCCGGCGACCGGCCGGACGGTGACGGTGGAGACCACCGAGCCGGGGCTGCAGGTCTACGCCGACAGGAACATCGGCGGGGTCGCCCTGGAGACCCAGCACTTCCCGGACTCGCCGAACCGGCCGGAGTTCCCGTCGACGGTGCTGCGGCCGGGCGATGTGTACGCCTCGGCCACCGTCTTCCGCTTCGGAACGCGCTGACGGAGGCCGGGGACGACCGGGTCGAGCCCCGGGGCGGTTGTCAGGTTCCGCCCCGGGGCCGGTCATGGGGAGGTCAGACCTCCAGTTCCAGCGCGGCCGTGAGGCGCGTGTCGCCGAGCGAGTGCGCGGCCCTGACCTCGTAGGCGCCGGGGACGAAGGTCCAGTCGTTCTTCTCCTCGTCCCAGATCTCGAAGGCCCGGCGCGGCAGCGGGATCTCGACGTCGACGGACTCGCCGGCGCCCGCCTCGACGGAGGCGAAGCCCGCCAGCCAGCGCTCCGGGCGCTCCACGCCGTCCGCGGTCGGCGCCAGGTAGATCTGGACGACCTCGCGGCCGGAGCGGGTGCCGGTGTTGGTGACGCGGACCTTCGCCGCCGTCGGGGTGGCTTCGAGGGAGTCGTACCCCCAGGTGGTGTAGCCGAGGCCGTGGCCGAAGGGGTAGGCGGGGGTGACACCGGCCTTGTCCCAGGCGCGGTAGCCGATGAACACGCCCTCGGTGTAGACGAGTTCACCGCCCTTCGGGGTGACGTCGGCGACGGGGACGTCGGCGAGGGCGACGGGCCAGGTGGTGGGGAGACGGCCGCCGGGCTCGGCGGCGCCGGTGAGCACGTCGGCGAGGGCGGCGCCGCCCTCCTGGCCGGGGAACCAGCCGAGGAGCACCGCGGCGACGTCCTCGCGCCAGGGCATCTCGACCGGGGAGCCTGCGTTGACGACGACCACGGTGTTCGGGTTGGCGGCGGCCACGGCCCGTACGAGGTCGTCCTGGCGGCCCGGCAGGGCGAGGTCCTTGCGGTCGAAGCCCTCGGACTCGACGCGCTCGGTGGTGGCGACGACCACGACGGCGGCGTCGGCGGCGCGGGCGGCCTCGACGGCTTCGGCGATCAGTTCGTCGGGGTCACGGCGCGGCCCCAGGTGGACGAACGAGAACATGACCGCCGGGAGCGGGGCCGCGAACTCCTTGTCGAGCGGGTGGAGCAGCGACACCTCGACGGTCTCGCCCGCGGTGAGGGCGACCGTGGCGCGTTCGACGGGGGCGCCGAAGAAGGCCTCGAAGGGGTCGGTCTCGGCGCCCATCGCCTGGACGCCGTCGAAGACGGTCTCGCCCGCGACGCGGAGCGTGAAGGCGCCGAGGCCGCGGGTGCCGAAGGAGTGCTCGCCGGACTCGCGCGGGGTGAACGTGCCGGTGACCTCGATGGAGTGCAGGTTCTCGTGGGTGACGCCGGCCGGGAGGTCGTCGCCGATCCACTGGACCTGGCCGTTGGGCAGGGTGCCCTCGCCCAGCACGGTGCCGTCGGCGCTGCGGCAGACCGCGCGGAGGGTGAAGCCCTGGTCGGCCGGGGTGAGTTCGTCGCTGGGGTCGGCACCGACGGAGAAGGTGAGCGCACCGTCGGGCAGTGCGGCGGTGAGTCCGGCGAGCGGGGAGACGGTGTGGTCGGGGAAGACCTGGGCGGAGCCGCCGCCGAGGATGCGGGCGTCGCGGGCGGCGGCGCCGGAGAGGGCGACGGTGCCGCTCGCGTCCAGCGGAAGGGCGGCGTTCTCGTTCCGTACGAGGACGAAGCCGCGGTGGGCGATCTCGCGGGCGAGCGCGTCGCCGTCGATGGTCTCCGGAACTTCGGTGACGACCGGCGGGGCGCCGTCGAGCGCGCCGACGCGGGCGGCGAGCCGCAGGACGTTCCGTACGGCCGCGTCGACGGCCGACTCCTCGACCTCCCCGGCGCGGACGGCGGCGGCGAGCGCTTCGCCGTAGACGGTCTGCGGGCCGGGCATGACGATGTCGAGGCCGCCCTCGATGTCGCCCTTGGTGGAGCGGGCGGCCATCCAGTCGGAGACGTTGGCGCCGTCGAAGCCCCACTCGCCGCGCAGGACCTCGTTGACGAGTTCGTGGTGCTCGCTCATGGTCACGCCGTTGACCTGGTTGTAGGCGGTCATGATGCCCCAGGGGTGGGCGTTCTTGACGATGGCCTCGAAGGGGGCGAGGTAGAGCTCGCGCAGCGGGCGCGGGGCGACCTTGTTGTCGACGGTGAAGCGGTCGGTCTCGGCGTCGTTGGCGACGAAGTGCTTGACCGTGGTACCGACGCCGCCGTCCTGGACGCCCTGGACGTAGCCGGTGCCGATGACGCCGGTGAGGTACGGGTCCTCGCTGTAGGCCTCGAAGTGGCGGCCGCCGAGCGGTGAACGGTGCAGGTTGACGGTGGGTGCGAGGACGACGTGGACGCCCTTGCGGCGGGCCTCCTGGGCGAGGAGCCGGCCCGCGCGGCGGGCGAGGGCGGGGTCCCATGCGGCGGCGAGCGCGGTCGGGGACGGCAGGGCGACCGAGGGATCGTCGGCGGTCCAGCGGACGCCGCGGACGCCGATCGGGCCGTCCGACATCACGACCGACCGCAGCCCGATCCCGGGCACGGCCGGCAGCGACCACATGTCCTGGCCGGCGAGGAGCCGTGCCTTGGTGTCCAGGTCGAGCTTGGCGAGCGCCGCCTCGACGGCCTGCTCCCGGACGGACTCCGCACTGATCTCCGACACGGCCGTACCTCCTTGTTGACGTCGTTGTGGCGCCCATGGTGGACCGGATGCCTGTAGAGCGGTAGGTTATGTTACCGCTTCGTGACCTTGAGATGTCGTACGGTCTCCCCCGGGACGGATCGTTCCGGCGGACGGCGGCAAGGAGGGGGCCACGGCGATGGTGCGGGCCAGGAGCGAGGAGCGGCGCTCGGACATCGTGCGCGCGGCTCTCGAGGTGATCGCCGAGCGCGGCTACCGGGGCGCGTCGCTCGGCGCCGTCGCCGAGCGCGTCGGGCTGACGCAGCAGGGGCTGCTGCACTACTTCCCCACGAAGGAGGCCCTGCTCGTGGCGGTCCTCGCAGAGCGCGACAAGTGGGACACCAGCGGGGCGGGCTCGCGCGAGGGCTGGCGGCTCGACCTGATCGACTCGCTCGTCGAGTACAACGCGATGCGGCCGGGGATCGTACAGACCTTCTCCGCCCTGCTCGGCGAGAGCGTGACCGACGACCATCCGGCCCGGACCTTCTTCACCGAGCGCTACACCCAGGTCCGCGCCGAGATGGCGAACGTGCTGCGCCTGGAGTTCGGCGAGCGGCTGCCGAGCGGGCTGACCCCGGAGCGGGCGGCGCCGATCCTGACGGCCGTGATGGACGGGCTGCAGTACCAGTGGCTGCTCGACCCGTCGGCTGTGGACATGCCGCAGGCGTTCCGGGACTTTCTCCGCCTCCTGCACGGAAGCGACAAGTGAGGGCACCGTAGCGGGAGTTGCGGGTGAGTGGGGATACTGCGCGGGCCGGTCGCCGACCTGTGCTCCCGGCCCGTGTTCCCGACCCGACGGAGGGCTCGCCCGTGCTGTCCCGGATACGCCATGCCTCGCTCGGTCTCGCCCTGATCACCGCGACGCTGGTTGCGGCCGCACCACCCGCCTCGGCCGACGACGTCACGGAGATCGCCTCCGGGACCGTCGAGGAGGCGCGGCTCGACCGGGCCGCACCGCAGGAGATCCTGCGGCGAGGCGGTTTCGCCTCCGCGGCACCGGAGTTCGCCCGCGCGCTCGCGGGCGCCACGTCGTACGGGGAGGCCGAGCGGGCGGTCGTACGGCACGGGGCGGGGCTCTGGCGGGACGCCGTGGACCGGGCGCAGGGGCGTCGCGTGCGCGGCGACCTGAGCCGCGACGACGACCGGCCGCTCTACTGGGCGCGGCTCGCCATGACCCGTGAACTGCGCTCCTGGGAACCGGGGTTCGGCCTCACCCCGGAGGGACGGGCCCGGCTGGTCGACCGGCTGGAGCGCACGTCGCGCGGTCAGGACGCGATCCGGTTCCCGCTCGGCACGGGCGTGAAGCGGATTGTGATGACCGGCTTCGATCCGTTCACGCTCGACCGGGACGCCCGGATCTCCAACCCCTCGGGAGCCACGGCGCTGGCCCTGGACGGCACATGGATCCGGACGGCCGACGGCGGCCTCGCCCGGGTCGAGACGGCCGTCTTCCCCGTCCGCTGGCAGGACTTCGCCGACGGCACGGTCGAGCGCACGCTGCGCGAGCAGTTGCCGCAGGTGGACCTCTTCACCACGGTCAGCCAGGGCCGTATCGGCCGCTTCGACGTCGAGCGGTTCAACGGGTCCTGGCGGGGCGGGTTCCCCGACAACGAGAACCTCTCGCACACCGGGACCGTCCCGGTGGCCGACCCGGCCACGCAGCCCCAGTGGACGGCGACGACCCTCCCCCACGCCGCGATCGTGGCGGCGGACACCGGGCGCTTCCCGGTCCGCGACAACACGGCCGTCACGGAGATCCCGGCGGGCGGGACCGGTCCCGTGGTCAGCCCGGAGGGGCCGACGGCGGGCTCGACGGCCCGGGCGGGCGGTGGCGGGGACTACCTCTCCAACGAGATCGCCTACCGAGCGACCCTGCTGCGCGACCGGCTCGGCCTGCGGGAGCTGCCGGGCGGCCACGTCCACACCCCGGTACTGCAGTTCGGGGCCGGCAACACGGACCCGGCCACGGGCGCGGTCACCGACCCCGAGTTCGTACGCAACCGGCTGGACATCATCGGCCAGGTGCGGGCGATCATCGCCGTGGCGGCGGCCTCCTGACCGGTACCCCGCCGGGGTTCCCGCGCCCGTCGGCGGAGGGGAGGATGAGGCCATGATCGTCGCAGCAGCGCAGTTCGCCCCGGTCGCCGGGGACATCGACGCCAACGTCCGTACGACGGCCGGTCTGGTCCGGCGGGCCGGCGCGGAGGGCGCGCGGGTCGTCGTCCTCCCCGAACTGGCCCTCACCGGCTACGAGCCGACCCTCATCCACCGGAACCCCGCCCTGCAGCTCACCGAGGACGACGGACGGCTCGATCCGGTACGGGAGGCCTGCCGGGCGGTGGGCGCGGCGGTAGTCGTCAACGGACCGGTGCGCACGTCCGGGGGCCGGCCGCCGGGCCTCACCTCGCTCGTCCTCGGCCCGGACGGCGGCCTTCTGACCCGCTACGACAAGACGCGTCTGTACGGCCTGGAGAACGAGGTCTTCACGGCGGGCACCGCCGACGGCCGCTTCACGCTCGACGGCACCCGGTTCGCGCTCGCCACCTGCTACGACAACCGGTTCCCCGAGTTCGCGGAGCGGGCTGCGGCCGACGGCTGCACGGTCTATCTGGCGAGCTCGGTGCTCACGGCCGGCAACGACGCGTTCGAGACGGTCTATCCGGCCCGGGCCAGGGACTTCGGGCTGTACGTCGCCATGGCCAACCTCTTCGGCGAGAGCGAGGAGGGCACGTGCGAGGGCCACAGCGGTGTCTGGGGCCCGGACGGCGAACTGATCGCCGACGCGGGCGCCGGCGTCGAGGGCTTCGCCCTCGCCGAGGTGGGCTGAGCGGCCGCGGGAGCCGGAGCGGGCGCGCGGGCACCGACCCGGGCGCGGGGGGGGCGGGCGCCCAGGGGCTTGGCCCGAGGAGCCGGGGCGGGTCAGCCGCCCGGGTGGTAGGGGTGCGGGGCGCCCGAGGGGACGGGGGCGTGCTTGGCGTCCTCGGCGGCTGCCGACTCGCCGTTCAGGTCGCGGGCCATCAGCGTGGCGCCCGCGACCGCGCCCGGCATCAGGAACACGGCGACGAACGGGACCAGGAAGGAGAGGGTCAGCGGGACGCCGAAGCCCAGGGCGAGCATCCGGCGGCCGCGGAGCATGCCGAGGCGCTCCTTCAGCTCGATGCCGCGGCGCTGGAGGGCCACGGCCGTCAGCTCCTGGGCGAGGAAGAAGCCGGAGACGCAGAAGCCCAGGACCGGGACGACCGTCTGTCCGACGACCGGGATGAAGCCGCAGGCGAAGAGCAGGATGCCGAACAGCACGACCCGCAGCAGGACGCGCAGGCTGTCGCGCGCCGAGATCCACAGCTCGCGCCAGAGCGGCAGGCCGGACTCGGGGACGTCGCCGCCCTCGGTGCGGTCGACCTGTTCGGAGAGCGACTCGTAGAACGGCTGGCCGACCAGCAGCGTCACGGCGGTGAACGTGATGACGGCGACGAAGAGCCCGAAGGCGAAGACGAGGCCGGTGAGGAAGCCGCGGAGGATCCCCTGCCAGGGAGAGGTCCAGTCGTCGGCGAACGGTGTCGCCCAGGCGGTCAGGTCGTCGGCGCCGTAACCGAGACCGACGATCGCGCCGACGTACAGCAGGAGGGTCACGAGCCCGGGCAGCAGCCCGAAGCCGAACCACCGGCCGTGCCGGGCCACCCACTTCTGTCCCTGTACCAGATAACCGAACCCGGACCCGAAATCGCGCATGTCGATCACCCTATCGGGCGTCCCGCGCGGGCCGGGACGCAGAAGACCGCACCCCGGTCGGTCGGGGTGCGGTCCTCTTCAGCCTACGCGCAAAATCAGACGGCCAGTTCGACCGTGATGTTTCCGCGGGTCGCCTTGGAGTACGGGCAGACCTGGTGGGCCTTCTCGATCAGGCTCTTCGCGGTCTCCACGTCCACGTTCGGGATGGTCGCCGAGATCTTGACGATGATGCCGAAGCCGTCGTCGTTCTTGCCGATGCCGACCTCGGCGGTGACCGTCGAGCCCGAGATGTCGGCGTTCTCGTTGCGGGCGACGACGCCCAGCGCGCCCTGGAAGCAGGCGCTGTACCCGGCGGCGAAGAGCTGCTCGGGGTTGGTGCCCGCACCGGAGCCGCCCATGGCCTTCGGCGGGTTCACGACGACATCGAGCTGACCGTCGTCGGTCGCCACACGGCCGTCCCGCCCGTTCTCGGCGGTCGCGACGGCGGTGTACAGGACGTCAGACTGCTGGATGGACATCTGGGTCTTCCTTCTGCTGGTTCGCCGCGACTCGCGCCCACGATCGCGACGGCTGAGGGAAGACTAACGGGTCGGCGAAACGATCATCTTTCCGGTGTTCTCGCCGCGGAGCAGTCCGAGGAAGGCGTCCACGCCGTTCTCGATGCCCTCGACGACGGTCTCGCCGTACTTCAGCTCGCCGGAGCGCAGCCAGCCGCCGACCTCCTGGACGAACTGCTGCTGCAGGCCGTAGTGGTCGCCGACGAGGACGCCCTGGAGGCGCAGCCGCTTGCCGATGATCATGGCCATGTTGCGCGGACCGGGCACCGGCTCCGTGTCGTTGTACTGCGCGATCATGCCGCAGATGGTGGCGCGGCCGTGCACGTTGAGCGAGGAGATCGCGGCTTCGAGGTGGTCACCGCCGACGTTGTCGAAGTAGACGTCGATGCCGTCCGGGGCGGCCTCGCGCAGCTGGTCCTTGACGGGCCCGTTCTTGTAGTTGAACGCGGCGTCGAAGCCGTACTCCTCGACGAGGAGCTTGACCTTCTCGTCGGAGCCGGCGGAGCCGATGACCCGCGAGGCGCCCTTGAGCTTCGCCATCTGGCCGACCTGGCTGCCGACGGCACCTGCCGCGCCGGAGACGAAGACCGCGTCGCCCTCCTTGAAGGAGGCGACCTCGAAGAGTCCGGCGTAGGCCGTCAGGCCCGTCATGCCGAGGACGCCGAGGTACGTGGAGAGGGGCGCGAGGTCGGGGTCGACCTTGGTGGCGTGCTGGGCGGGGACGTCGGCGTACTCACGCCAGCCGAGACCGTGCAGGACGTGGTCGCCGACGGCGAAGCCCTCGGCGTTCGACGCGATGACCTCGCCGACCGCGCCGCCGTCCATGGGGTGGTCCAGCTTGAACGGGGGGATGTACGACTTCACGTCGTTCATCCGGCCGCGCATGTACGGGTCGACGGAGAAGTGCAGGTTCTTGACCAGGATCCGGCCTTCGGCGGGCTCGGTGACGGGGGTCTCACGGAGCGCGAAGTCCGCGGGGGTGGGCCAGCCGTGCGGACGGGCGACGAGGTGCCACTCACGGTTGGACGCGGGAAGAACGGACATCAGCACTGCCTCCTGAAACGGAAAATTACTTCACTACCTGAAACAACCATGCTCCTGGATATTTCATGTTGTCAAGTATCTGGGTACGATGAACCCCATGGCCACCTCACGCACAGACCCCCTGACCCTCGAAGTCGTCGAGCTGATCGGCGCGGTCGTGGCGCGGTACCACCAGGAGTACGAGCAGGCGGCCTCGGAGCACTCGCTCACCGGCGCCCAGGCCCGTGTCCTCGGGCTTCTCTCCCTGGAGCCGGTACCGATGCGCAAGATCGCCCAGAAGCTCCAGTGCGAGCCGTCGAACGTCACCGGGATCGTCGACCGCCTCGAATCGCGCGGCCTGGTCGAGCGGCGCCCCGACCCGGCCGACCGTCGCGTCAAGCTGGCCGCGCCGACTCCGGAGGGGGTGGACACCGCCCGCCGGCTCGGGGAGTCGCTGGACTTCGCCCGCGAGCCGCTGGGGCAGCTCACGGACGTCGAGCGGACGCTGCTGCGGGATCTGCTGAGGCGGATGCTGGGCGAGGACGTCTAGGGGCGGCCACGGAGGCGGCCGGCTCCGGCAACCGCCCGCCCGCCCCGGGAGTCGTACGCCCATGGAGTCGTACGCGCCGGCAGCCGTCGGCCCTAGAAGCAGAAGATGAACCAGCAGCTCTTCTCGGGGCTGGGTGTGGCGGTCGGGGTCGTCGGCGCCGGGGGTTCACCCGGCGGCGTGGCCGTGGCACTGCCGCTGCCGGTGGGGGCCGGCGTGGTGCCGGGCTGCGGCTCCGACGCGGTGGGCGAGGTGCTCGGCGCGGCGGTCCCGCCCTGACCTCCGTCGCTTCCGGCGCCGGTGCCGCCGACCGCACCCCCGCCGCCCCCGCTTCCGGAGCCGGACCCGCCGGACCCGCCGGACCCGGCGCCGGGTATGCCGGTGTGGCCGGGCGCGGGCGTGTCCGTGTCCCGGGGCTCGGCGGACTTCGTGACGTGGACCGGAGTCGTACCGCCCGTCGGCGGGGCGGTCTGGGAGGGCAGCGGCGGGAGCGAGGTCTCGACGGCCTCCTCCTCCTGTACGGCGGTGGCGGCGCCGCCCTCGGCCGGGGGTTCGAGCGCCATCCTGGCCATGCTCAGCGCGCCCGCCGCGAGGACGATGCCGAGGGTGCCCACCACGACGTTGCGCCCCTTGCGGCTGCGCGCACGGCGGCTGCGGCGGGCACCGGCCCGCCCGGCCTGCACGGCGCCACGGCGGGCTGCGGCCCGGCCGCCCTGCGAGGCCACGCGGGGCGGTTCGAGCGGGTCCAGTTCGTAGACGTGCTCGGCCCGGCCCTCGCGCTCCGCGCGCGCACCGTGCTCGACGTGTTCGACACGCTCGGCCGCGACCGCGCGGGGCGCGGCCGCTTGCGGGGTCTCGTACCGCAGCTCCTCGACGGGGGTCCCGCATCCGGCGCAGGCGAGTGCGCCGTTGAGGTGCCGTCGGCACTGGTGGCAGTAGTCCATGGCTGCCGCAGAGTATGTGTCGACGGGACACCTGAGGTAGGCGAGTACGTGAGGATCCTGTGAGGAAACCCCAGGTCGGCGGCGTGTCGTCGTGAATCTCCCGCTTCGGGCAGGATGGGCTCATGACACCGTCCGAGCCGTTCGGGCCACGCGAGTTCCAGCTCGTCCTGCTGCGCCGTATGGCCGACCACCAGCCGGACCTGGCCGAGGACGCGCTCCGGGACCTGAGGGCGACCAGGGCCGAGTCGCGTGAGGCGAACCGCCGCTGGCAGGCGTGGGCGCACGGCCGCCGGGGCCCGGGCGAACTGTCCCGCTACCGGTCCGCCCTGGGTGAGCCCGTGGCGCGGCGCCCGGTTCCCGACCTGACGGCGGAGCTGCTGGAGTGGGAGCTGCCGCTCTGGCCGGAGCTGCGGTGGCAGCTGATCGTGGGGGCGCGGGCGGCGGTCTGGGGCAGCGGGCTGGTCCGCGCGCCGGGCGCGCCGGTACCGGAGCTGCGCGACGAGGCCGACCTGCGTCCGTGGAGCTGCACCCTCGCCGAGGTCGGCAACGCCTTCCCGCCGGCCCGGGCCCGGGACGGCAGCGCGCCCACGCGCCTCCGCCTGGACTTCACCCTCCCGGACGGCACGCCCCGCGCGGCGGAGTTCACCTGGGGCCTGCTCCAACGCCTCCTCTGACCCGAGGCGACGCGCCCCCGGGCCGGGGAGCTCAGGAGGCCGCCGCCGCAAGCACGCAGCCGGCGGCCCGCGGCAGGCAGCCGTCGCGGGCGCCTGCCGCCGCGGTCACCCGTCGCCACGGGAACCCGCTCCGACGGCGCCCGTCGCCACGAGCACCCTCAGCCGCCCCCGCGACACCCCTCGGCGCGTCCGCCCGGGACGTCCCTCCCCCGCGCTCCCGCTGAGCCGCCGTCAGGCGGAGGCGCACCCCCGGGCGGCTCAGCCCAGCGCGCGCCGGGGGTGCGTCGGTCGCACGATGCGAACAAGAGCGCCTCAGCGCTCATGCCTCGCTCCGTGCCAGCACCGCACTCCGGAGGATCTGCCGTGACCGTCAGCCTTGAGCAGCTGCGCCGTTGCCATGTCGCCGTCGACCTGGGGGCCGCCCGGACCCGGGTCTTCGTCAAGGGCGCCGGGCTCGTCGTCGACGAACCCAGTGTCGCCGCCGTGAACACCCGTACCGGCGCCCTGATCGCCGTCGGCGCCCTCGCCGAGAAGATGACCGGCCGCACCCCCGACTACATCCGCGTCGTACGGCCCGTCTCCGGCGGCACCGTCGTCGACATCGAGATGGCCCAGCGGATGCTCCGTCACCTCCTCGGCGAGAAGCTCCGCCGCCAGCTGCGCCGCAAGCCCCGGCTGCGCGCCGCCGCCAGCACCCCGCACGACAGCGACCCGCTCGCCCAGCGCGCCACCGTGGAGACCCTCGTCGGGCTCGGCGCCCGGCGGGTCGAGCTGGTGGACACTCTGATCGCGGCGGCCGTGGGCTGCGGGCTCCCCGTCGAGCAGCCCACCGCGACCATGATCATGGTCTGCGGGGCGGCGACCACCCAGGTCGCCGTGCTCTCGCTCGGCTCCATCGTGACCGCCGAGCGGATCCCGGTGGGCGGTGACGCCATCGACCACGCCGTCATCCAGCACCTGCGCCACCAGCACGAGCTGATGCTGCCCAGCCAGTCGGTCCGCCCCCTGCAACTCGCTCTCAGCGGCAACGGCCTGACGCTCCAGGGCCCGAGCTACACCGAGATCCACGGCCGCGACGTGGCCACCGGGCTCGCCCGGTCGGTGACCGTCGACACCGCCGCCGTGCGGCAGGCGATCCACACCCCGCTGACCGCCGTCCTCGACGGCATCGGCAAGATCCTGCGCGACTGCCCGCCCGACCTCGTCGCCGACCTGGCCGAGCGCGGCGTGATGATGGTGGGCGGCAGCGCGCTGCTCCCCGGCCTCGACCAGATGCTGCGCGAGGCGACCGGCATGCCCGTGCACATCGCCGAACGCCCCGACGTGTGCGCGATCCTCGGGCTCGGCGCGATGCTGGAGGCCAAGATCCAGCCGATGGTCCTCGACCCGCTGGCCAAGGCCGACTGACGGTCGTGATCTGCCGGTCTGCTGGACAATGACCCCATGTCACTCATGGACAAGGACGACGAACCGGCTCCCCGTCTGCCCCTCCTCCTCCAGGCTGTCCTGAGTGTCGGCACCGAACTCGAACTGCGGGCCACACTCCAGCACATCGTGGATTCGGCGATCGAACTCATCGGAGCGCGCTACGGAGCGCTCGGGGTCGTCGACCCCGAGCGCGGCCGGCTCACCGAGCTGTTCACCGCCGGGATGACGGAGGCGGAGCGGCAGCGGATCCCACGGCCGCCCGACGGGCACAGCGGACTCATCGGCGCGCTCGTCCAGGACCCCCGGCCGCTGCGGCTCGACGATCTGACGACCGACCCGCGCTCCGGAGGGGTACCCGAGGGACATCCCGAGATGCACTCCTTCCTCGGTGTCCCCATCCGCGTCCACACCGAGGTCTTCGGCAACCTCTACCTCGCCGAGAAGCACGTCGGCCGCTTCACCGACGAGGACCTGGCCATGCTGCGCGTCCTCGCCTCGCAGGCCGGGATCGCCATCGGCAACGCCCGGCTGTACGAGACGGTGCGCCAGCGCGAGCGGTGGATCGAGGGCGCGGCGGCGGTGACGACGGCGCTGCTCACCGGGGAGCCGGCGGCGGACGCGCTGATGACGGTCGCCGAGCGGGCACGGCTGCTCGCCGACGCCTCGGCGGGAGTCGTCCTCCAGCCCACCGAGGAGGGCGGGATGGAGATCGTGGCGGCGTCGACGGTGGACGACCCGGGCGATCTGGTCGGTACGACGATCGCGGCGGGCTCGCCCGTCCTGGAGCAACTGCTGGGCGGGGAACCGGTCTTCGTCGACGACTCGGCGACCGACCCGCGGATGACGACGCACGTACGGTCGCGGTTCGGGCCGTCGATGATGCTGCCGCTGCAGAGCGGCGGCCGGCTCATCGGCACCCTTGCCCTCCCCCGGCGGCGCGGCGGGCGCCCGTACACGGCGGTGGAGCGGCTGCTCGCCTCGCAGTTCGCCTCCCAGGCGGCGCTCGCGCTGGTCCTGGCGGACGCGCAGCACAACCGGGAGCAGCTCGCGGTCTACGAGGACCGCGACCGGATCGCGCGTGACCTGCACGACCTCGTGGTCCAGCGGCTCTTCGCGACCGAGATGATGCTGGAGTCGACCCGGCGGCGCGCGGCCGACGCCCCGGCTGCCGGCCCGGGTGCTGCGGGCACCGACCGCGATGCGGCGGGCACCGGCCCGGATGCGGCGGACGTCCCGGACGGCCCGGATGCGGCGGACGTCCCGGACGGCCCGGATGCGGCGGACGTCCCGGACGGCCCGGACGAGGAGGGCCTCCTGCTCGCTCGGGCCGTGGACGAGCTCGACTCCACCATCCAGGAGGTACGGACGGCCATCTTCGCGCTCCAGCAGCCGCCGGCCGACGCACCGGCGACGTTCCGGGGGCGGGTCCTGCGCGAGACGGGCGGCGCGGCGGCGCTGCTCGGCTTCCAGCCCTCGGTGCACTTCTCCGGCGCGGTCGACACCCTCGTCGGACCCGTCGACGCCGACCGGCTCCTGTCCGCTCTGCGCGGCGCTCTCGCGGCCGCCCACCGCCGGCCGGGCGTCACGGCGATCACGGTCGAGGTGGCGGCGACCCGGGAGGGCCCGCACCTGGTGGTGGTGGACGACGGCCGCCCGCCGACGACGGTCGCCTGGCCGTAGCGGGGCCGTCGGAGGTCCCCGCCCCGCCCCCCGTACGGCCCCGCCTCGTACGGCCCAGTCAGGCGCGCCCCGCCCAGGCCCGCGAACTTGACTGATCACGTGGACACCCTCGAGAAGCCCTCCGGCGCCGCCTACCGGAACCTCGTCATGGCCACGATCGGGTTCGCGCTCACCTTCTGGGCGTGGGACCTGATCGCGCCGCTGGCCGCCGACTACGGGGACCGGCTGAACCTCAGCTCGTTCCAGCAGTCGCTGCTGGTCGCCATCCCGGTCCTGGTGGGCTCGCTGGGCCGGATCCCCGCCGGGGCCCTCACCGACCGCTACGGCGCCAAGGTGATGTTCCCCCTGGTGTCGGCGCTCACGATCGTGCCCGTGCTGCTGCTCATCCCGGCGAGGAACTCGTACGGCGCGATGCTCGCCGCCGGTTTCCTCCTCGGCCTCGGCGGAACGACCTTCGCCATCGGCATCCCCCTGGTCAACTCCTGGTTCCCGCCCGCGAAGAGGGGCCTGGCGCTCGGTGTCTTCGGCATGGGCATGGGCGGTGTGGCACTCTCCGGGTACTTCACCCCGCGCATCGCCGAGCACGGTGACAACCTGCCGTTCCTCGTCGTCGCCGTCGCCCTCGCCGCGTACGCCGTCCTCGCCGTGTTCCTGATCACCGACCGCCCCGACCGGCCGGTCCCCACGGCGTCCCTCGCGACCCGGCTCGGCTCGGCGGGCCGGCTGCGGGTGACGTGGGAGCTGTCCGCGCTGTACGCGATCGGCTTCGGCGGCATCGTCGCGTTCGGGGTCTACCTGCCGACGTATCTGAAGACCTGGTACGACCTCGACGCGACCGACGCCGGCACCAAGGCCGCCGGTTTCGCCCTGGTGACGGTCGTCTTCCGGCCGTTCGGCGGCTGGCTCTCGGACCGGATCCACCCCGCCGTCGTCACCGCCGCCGCGCTCGGCCTCGTCGCGCTCCTCGCCATCGTGCAGGCCTTCGACCCGCCCCTGAACCCCGGCGGCACGATCGCCCTGCTCTGCATGGCCGCCGGGCTCGGCACGGCGAGCGGCTCGGTCTTCGCGCTGGTCTCGCAGGTCACCCCGCAGCCGCAGGTGGGCAGCGTCACCGGCATCGTGGGCGCGATGGGCGGACTCGGCGGGTTCGTCCCGCCGCTGGTGATGGGGGCGATCTACAGCGCCAAGGACTCCTACTCGATCGGCTTCATGCTCCTCTCCGACCTGGCGCTCGCGGGCTGCGTGTACGCGTACGGGCGGATGCGGACGCTCCGGCCGACCGGGGACGGCGGCGACAGACCCGAGGTGAGCAAGGTCGCAGCGCGCGGCTCCTGAGGCGGGGGAAGAATGCCTCTCGCATCCCGCTACGCGAGGAGGACGACCGTTGAGCGCGCTCTTCCCGGCCCTGGTGGCCGGCTCGGACCGGCCCGCGCTGCGCTTCGGCGCGGACGCCCTGACGTACGAGGAACTGGCCGAGGCCGCCGGGGCCCTGGCCGCCCGGATCGGGGGCGCGGGACGGGTCGCCGTCTGGGCCACGCCGACCGCCGGGACGGCGGTCGCGGTGGTGGCCGCGCTCCTGGCCGGCGTTCCGGCGGTCCCGCTCAACCCGCGCACCGGGGAGCGGGAGCTGGCCCACATCCTCGCCGACAGCGCTCCGAGCGTGGTCCTGGCGGGTGCGGAGGACGAACTGCCGTCAGGGTTGGCGGGGGTGCGGCGCGTCGACGTGGACGTGCGTGGGGGGCGTGAGGCAGGGCGGCCCGACGGGCCCGGCGCCGGGGCGGCAGGTGCCCCGGACGCGGGCCGGCGGCCGGGCGGGCAGGGCACACACGCGGACCGGCGGCCGGGCGGGCGGGCCCCGGAGGCCGCCGGGGGCGGCGCCGCCGGGCCCGAGTCGCCCGCTCTCGTCGTCTACACCTCCGGCACCACCGGGCCTCCCAAGGGCGTCGTCCTCTCCCACCGGGCGATCGCCGCCTCCCTCGACGCGCTGGCGGAGGCCTGGGCGTGGACCGAGGACGACGTGCTCGTGCACGCGCTGCCCCTCTTCCACGTCCACGGGCTGATCCTGGGGATCCTCGGGCCGCTGCGGCACGGCGGATCGGTACGGCACCTCGGCGCGTTCTCCGTGGAGGGCGTGGCACGGGAACTGGGCGCGGGCGGCGGCACGATGCTGTTCGGCGTACCGACGATGTACCACCGGATCGCGGACGCGCTCGGGGACGATCCGGGACTGGTGCGGGCGCTGGCCGGCGCGCGGCTGCTGGTCTCGGGTTCGGCGGCGCTCCCGGTCCACGACCACGAGCGGATCACGGCGGCGACGGGCCGGACGGTGATCGAGCGGTACGGCATGACCGAGACCCTGATGAACACCGGCGTCCCCGTGGGCTCCCGCCCGCGCCCCGGCTCCGTCGGGCTCCCCCTCAGGGGCGTGGAGCTGCGGCTCGTGGAGGAGGACGGCACGGAGCTGACGGCGTACGACGGGGAGAGCGTCGGCGAGATCCAGGTCAGGGGCCCGAACCTGTTCACGGCGTACCTGAACCGGCCGGACGCGACGGCCGCCGCATTCGACGGGGACTGGTTCCGCACCGGCGACATGGCGGTCCGTGAACGCGACGGGTACGTACGGATCGTGGGGCGCAAGGCCACGGACCTGATCAAGAGCGGCGGATACAAGATAGGCGCCGGCGAGATAGAGAACGCGCTCCTGGACCATCCGGCGGTCCTGGAGGCCGCGGTGACCGGTGCGCCGGACCCCGATCTCGGCGAGCGGATCGTGGCCTGGGTGGTGCCGGTCGACGCGGAGAGGCCGCCGACGGCCGGGGAGCTGGCGGACCATGTCGCGGGGCTCCTCGCCCCGCACAAGCGCCCGCGCACGGTCCACTTCCTGCGGGCGCTGCCCCGCAACGACATGGGCAAACTGCTGAAGAAGGAGCTCCCGGAGGCCCTCCGTGGGTGAGCGGCTCACGGCCCGCGAGGTCGTCGCGCTGGTCACCGGCGACTTCACCGCGCTGCGGCCCCCGGCGTCCGAGGCGGCGCCGCCCGAGGGTCCGATCGGCTGGGCCGGGTACGCCGCCGCACGCGCGCGTGCGGCGGCGAGGACCGGCGAGGAGGAGTCCGTCCTGTACGGCAGGGCGACGGTCGGCGGGCGCCCGGTGGTCCTGGTCGCCTTCGAGTTCGGCTTCCTCGGCGGCTCGCTCGGGCAGGCGGCCGGGGACCGGCTCGTCGCCGCGTACCGGACCGCGCGCACGGACCGGGTCCCGCTGGTGTCGCTGGTGGCGACGGGCGGGAGCCGGATGCAGGAGGGCATGGTCGCCCTCGCCCAGCTGCAGCGTGTGGCCGAGGCGACGGTACGGCTGCGGGAGGCCGGGGTCCCCCACGTCACGGTGTTGCGGGACCCGTCCACGGGCGGTGGCTGGGCGACCGTGGGCGCGGGCGCGGACGTGGTCCTCGCCCTCCCCTCGGCGCAGGTGGCCTTCGCCGGCTCCCGGGTCCGCCCGAGGGACGCCGACCCGGCGGCGTACACGGCCGAGAGTCAGTGGGAGCACGGCCATGTGGACGCGCTCGTCGCACCGGAGGACCTGCGGACGACGCTCGCGCTCTGGCTCCGCCTGCTGACGCCCGCCGAGCCCCAGGCCGAGCCCCACGCCGAGTCCGAGGCCGGGCCCGGCGAGCCGGCCGGCGGCGCCCCCCGCGCGCCCTCCGCACCCGCTCCCCCGCCGCGGGCGCTCGCCGAGGCCGCGCCGCCCGGGAGCGGGTGGGAGGCCGTCGTGCGGGCCCGGGACGCCGGCCGGCCTCGTGCCGGGGCCTATCTGGACGCCTACTTCACGGCGCGGGCCTCCCTGCGCGGGGACCGGGCGGGCGGGGTGGACCCCGGGGTGGAGTGCGGCTTCGGGCTCCACGAGGGGCGGCCGGTCGCGTACGCCGCGCAGGACGGCTCGGCGACGCGCCCCGCGGGCTTCCGGACCGTCGCACGGCTCATCCGGCTCGCGGACCGGCTCGGGATCCCCGTGCTGACGCTGATCGACACCCCGGGAGCCGCCAACGACGCCGAGGCCGAGCGGGCCGGAGCGGGACCGGCCATCGCGGAGGCGTTCACCGCCGTCGCCGAGGCGCGGGTCCCCGTGACCTCGCTCCTGGTCGGCGAGGGAGGCTCGGGCGGGGCGCTGGCGCTGGCCGCGCCGGGCAACACCTGGGCCACGCCGGACGGTTACTTCTCCGTCATCGCCCCCGAGCTCGCCTCGGCCATCCTCAAGAGGCCGGAGGACCAGGCCCCTGCCACCGCCGATCAGCTCGGCCTGCGGCCCCAGGACCTGGTGGAGCTGGGCATCGTGCGCGGGATCGTCACGCGCGAGGCATGAGACGAAGGGAGTCCCGGCACGGCTCGGCGCCGCGCCGGGACTCCTCCATGTCCGGTGGGAACGGGGCTACTTCACCCCGACCGCCCGGATGATCTCCTGCCCGACCGAGCCGCCCCGGTCGTCGGACGCGCCCGCGCGGAAGGAGACGAACCGCGCGCCGTCCGGCACCCGCAGCTCACCCGTCCAGGACACGCCGCTCCACGACTTCTTCAGCGTGACCTTCTGCCAGGTCGCGCCGTCGTCGTACGAGACCTCCAGCGTGCCGCCGCCGATCCGGCCGGTGTCGGCCGCTCCCTTCACGTACTCGGCGTAGATCCCGACCGGCACCCGGCTTCCGCCGCGTACGTCGCCCTTGAGGTCGGTGTCGATGTCGAAGCCGAGGTTGATCAGGGGGAGGTGGGTGAGACGGTCGGAGGGGGTCTCCTTGGAGCGGAAGGTCCACTCCGCGTGGCCCTTGGTCGACAGCCGCCAGCGCTCCGGGTCCATCGTGGTGTCGGTGACGACCTTGTAGGTCGCCTCCTCCGCCGGGGCGTCCCAGGCGTAGGCGCCGGAGCTCATCTTGCGGTCGACCCGGGTCCCGTTGACGTACACCTCGGTGAACTGCGTCTGTGTGTCGTCGCTCCACACGTTGCCGAAGCCGGTGTGGTCGGGGCCGGAGTCGCCCCAGCCGGGGGTGTTGAACTTCAGGTCGTTCCCGATCCGCTCCTGGCCCCAGCCGAGGCCGGTGCCGAGCCAGGGGTGCCAGACCGGCTCGAACCAGTCGAGCGAGCGGGTGGTGCCGCCCCGGTAGGAGTTGATGCCACCGCGCTGCTCCAGGGAGTCGGCGAGGTCGACCGACTCGTGCCAGCCCTGGCCGGTGCCGGTGGAGACGTACTCGGTGCGCTCGGCCGGGAAGGCGATGTACTCCTTGAAGCCGAACCCGACGGGGAAGGCGTCGGTGATCGAGTAGCGGAACTCGCCGCCCAGCTCCTTCCTGCCGGTGGGCATGTGGAACGCCGAGCGGATGGTGGCCAGTTCGTCCCGGTCGGGCCGGAAGACGAGGTCCTTGCCGATCGCGCCCGGGTGGCCCTCGGAGAGGTCGTAGGTGTACGGGGTGAAGCGGGTGCCGGTCAGGTCGATCCGCTTGCCGCGCTTCGCGGCCTGGGAGAGGTGTGCCGCGTCGGCGGCGTTGACGGTGGCGACGGCGAGCGGCCGGGCCTCGTACTCGGCGGTGCCGAACCAGGACATCAGGCGTCCGGGCCGGTCGTCGGTGACGAACAGCGCCGTGGCGCCGGCGTCCTGGGCGTTCTGGGCCAGCTCCGTGTTCGGGACCGCGCCCGCTCGGACGAGGACGGCCTTGCCCTTGACGTTCCTGCCCGCGTACTCGGCGGCCGTGCCGGTGCCCGCGTCGACGACGTCGAGCCGGTGGCGGCCTTCGAGCATGGTGGTGCCGGCCTGCACGGTGGCGTCCGACAGCCGGTCGCCGTCGGCGCTCGCCTCCAGGAGCGGCTTGCCGAGCCGCCAGACCGTGCGGTACTCGAAGGTGCCGTGGGCGGGCTTGCGGGTGGGGGCGGCGAAGATCGAGTCGTACGTCAGCGGCACCTGCACCGCGCCGCCGTAGGAGGCGCCGTGGGCGTCACGGTCGAACTCCATGAGGAGCTGGCGGGTCTCCGTCCGCTGCTCGACCTCCGCCCGGATCTCCCGTAGCTGCCGTCCGTCGAGGGTGATCTCACGGTCGCGGTCGAGGACGATCTCCGGGTCGGTGAGGAAGCCGAGACCGAGGGAGTCCTCGCCCTTGGAACCGCGCACGTCGAGGAAGGTGTCGACGGTGTACGTGTCGGGCTTCAGCCGCAGCTGCACGGTGCCCGAGTCTCCGACGGCGACCGGGAACGGGTCGTACCGGCCCTCGGCGAGCTGCTTGACGATCACGGTGGCGGGGGCGGGGGCGCCGTCACGGTCCTTGACGTGGATCGTGAGGTTGTAGCGCTCCTCCTCCTTCACCAGGCCGAGCGCGGTGTGCGCGACGGGCGTGCCGGCGGCGGAGGCGACGATCCGTCCGGAGGCGTGGCCGACGGGGGCCTTGGCGCCGTCGCCGGTGACCGAGGTCTGCGCGGTGCCGTGGGCCGGGACGGTGAGGGTGGTGTCGGCGAGGGTCGCGACGCCCGCGGGCATCCCCTCGACGGCGAGGTTCAACTCGACCGCTGAGTCCGAGTGGTTGGTGTACGTGACGGTCTTCGTGACCGGCTTGTTCCCCTCGTACGGCCAGGCGAAGAAGCCGAGGTCGGCGGAGCCGGTGGCGGTGACGTTCGCGGCGACGGCGGCGGCCACGTCGACCCGGCCGGCGCCGAGCGCGTAGGCGGAGTCGGTGAGCGTCTTCGACGTGGACATCAGGGCGTTCTTGAGCTGCGCGCCGGTCCAGTCGGGGTGCTTCTCGGCGAGCAGGGCGGCGACGCCGGCGACGTGCGGGGTCGCCATCGACGTGCCGCTCATCGTCGTGTAGAGGCCGGTGCCGGGGGCCAGCTGGGAGCGGGCGGCGAGGATGTCCACGCCGGGCGCGGAGAGGTCGGGCTTGAGGGCCTGGTCGCCGAAGCGCGGTCCCTGGCTGGTGAAGTAGGCGGCCTGGTCGGCCGCGTCGACCGCGCCGATGGTGAGCGCGGAGTCGGCGGCGCCGGGCGAGCCGATGGAGCCGGGGGCACCGCTGTTTCCGGCGGCGATGACGAAGAGGGCGCCGGTCTCGGCGCTCAGCGTGTTCACGGCCTGGGCCATCGGGTCGGTGCCGTCGCTTGCCTCGCGCGAACCGAGGCTCATCGAGACGATCTTGGCGTCGATGTCCTTGGCGGCCCACTCCATGCCGGCGATGATCTGCGACTCGGTGCCGGAGCCCTCGTCACTGAGCACCTTGCCGACGGCGAGGGTCGCGCCCGGCGCGACACCCTTCTCCAGGCCGTCCGAACCGGCGCCGCTGCCACCGACGGTGGAGGCGACGTGGGTGCCGTGGCCGTCGCGGTCGGCGACCTCCTGGCCTTCGATGAACGACTTGGACTCGGTGACCCGGCCGGCCAGGTCGGGGTGGCCGAGGTCGGCGCCGGTGTCGAGGACGGCGACCTTCACGCCCTTGCCGGTGAGCCCGGCCTCCCAGGCCTTCGGGGTGCCTATCTGGGCGTTGGACTCGGCCATCGCGGCCTCGACCTTGCCGTCCAGCCAGACCTTGCCGCCCGCGGAGCGGGTGGCGGGCGACGTGAACGACCGCCAGAACGCGGCCGGGTCGGTCGCCTCCACCGCGGCGCCGCCGATGCTGGGCAGGGCGCGGACGGTCTCGGTGCCGCGCGGCGCGGCGGCGCGCGCACCCCTGCCCTGGGTGACGATCAGGGGCAGCTCGTCGGTGACGCCCTGCGCGATGAGGCCGCTGACGTCGAAGAGCCGGCGGTCGAGGACGCCCGAGGCCAGGTAGGGACGGGCCTCGTCGGGGACGACGGTGATCCGGCCGTCGGAGATCTCGCTGCGTACGGCGCCGGTGGCGCCTTCCGCCCGGTCGACGGTGACGGTCTTCCGGCCGCCGCCCAGTTCGGTGACGGTGACCCGGTCGCCCGTGATGAGGGTGACCGTCGCGCTCGCGTCCGTCGCGCCCTTGAAGGTGTCGGGTACGGCGGGGGCGGTGGTTCCCCCGGCAGCGGCGGTCTGCCCTGCCGTGAGCAGCACCAGGGAGATGCCGGCGGCGAGCAGCCCGGCCCTTCCTCCTGCGGAAGGTCTGATCATCGACGCACTCCTCGGCACCCGGGGGAAGGGGTGGTTCCGGGCGCCGCGAGGAGTCTGTTCCGGTCGGAGGCCGTTGAATACGGTACGGCCTGGCGGCTATGCGCCGTGGCGGCCAACCGCCAGCTCAGGCTGTGGGACGACGTGCGTCGTACCGGCGGAATTCGCTCCCGTACAGGGCGAGAAGACCGACGGCGAGCACACAGGCGATGCCGCCTCCGGTGACGGCGACGGCGGGCGAGGTGAGGTCGGCGACCGAGCCGGCGAGGAAGTCGCCGAGCCGGGGCCCGCCCGCGACGACCACGATGAAGACGCCCTGGAGCCGGCCGCGCATCTCGTCGGGGGCGGCGACCTGCATCATCGTGTTGCGGAAGATCATGGAGACGGTGTCGGAGTAGCCGGCGAGGGCGAGCAGGAGCAGCCCGAGCCAGAGGTTGCGGGTCAGGCCGAAGACGGCGATCGCCGTTCCCCAGCAGGCCACGGCGAGCAGGATCGCCTGTCCGTGGTGGTGGATGCGCCCCTGCCAGCCGCTGAGGACCCCGCCGAGGAGCGCTCCGGCGGCCGGGGCGGCGGCGAGGAGACCGGTGGTGGTGGCGTCGCCGTCGTACCAGAGGACGGCGACGACGGGGAACAGCGCGCGGGGGTGGGCGAGGATCATCGCGCAGAAGTCGGAGAAGAACGTCATGCGCAGATTGGGGCGGGTGGCGAGGAAGCGCAGGCCGTCGAGGACGGAGGCGCGCTTCGTGCCGGTCCGCTCGGGGAGCATGGCGGGCAGCCGCCACATCGCGTACAGGGCGGCGGAGAAGGCGACGGCGTCGATGAGGTAGGCGGTCTGGAAGCCGCCGACGCCGACGAGGAGGCCGCCGAGGCTCGGGCCGACGAGCGTGCCGAACGTCATCGTCATCGAGTTGAGCGCGTTGGCGGCGCGCAGCTGTTCGGCCGGCAGCAGGCGCGGGATCATCGAGGTCCGGGCGGGCGAGTTGAGCGCGGCGCAGACGGACTGCAGGGCCACGATCGCGTACAGGAACCAGACCTGGTGGAAGCCGGCGAACGCGGCCGCGGCGAGGGCCGCGGACAGCACGGCGGAGCCGGTGGCGCTGGCGAGGCCGAGCCTGCGGCGGTCGACGGTGTCGGCGATGGCGCCGCCGTAGAGGCCGAAGACGATCAGCGGGACCAGGGAGAAGAGCCCGACGAGTCCGACGGAGAACGGCGAGCGGGTGATGTCGTACACCTGGAGCGAGACCGCGAGCGCGGTCATGCCCTGGCCGACCCAGGAGACGGTGTTGCCGAACCAGAGGCGGCGGTAGTGCGCGGAGGTACGGAGCGGGGTGAGGTCGGCGAAGACGCGGCGGCGGTCGGCCTGTTCGGCCTTCTCGGCGGTGCTCACGCGACGTCGAACCGGAGCTCGGGCCTGGCCCAGTGGATCCGGCCCGCGGGCTCGACGGTGCCGGTGCGGCGGGCTCCGGTCCGCAGGTAGAACTCCTCGGCGGGCGGATGCGCCACGACCCGTACGGAGGTGAGCCCGGCGGCACGGGCCTGCGCCGTCATGTGCTCCATCAGGAGCCGTCCTGTGCCCTGTCCCTGTGCCTCGTCGGCGACGAAGGCGAGGTCGAGCTCGGCCTCGTCGAGGAGGAGGGCGTAGAACCCGAGGACGAGGTCGCGCTCGTCGACGGCGACGAAGACGGCGTGGTGCTCGATGTAGCTCCCTCCGACGACATAGCCGTCGACCATCGAGGCGTAGTCGCCGCGATAGGCGGCGGACTTCCGGACGAGCCGGCTGAGCCGACGCGAGTCGTCGGCGGTGGCGCGCCGGAGGGTGAGGGAGGACATGGTCGGAGTATAGGGGCGCGACCGGATTCGGATCCTTACATTTTCGTTGCGGGAGGATCGCTCCCACGCGGTGCGCCCACCGGTCCGGGAGCCCGCGACGCCACCGCCGCCCCCGCCGCCCCCAGCAGCACCGCCGCCGCCTCACCCCGCCCGGCCAGGGCCGCCGCTCCCGCCGGCGCGGGCCCTACTCGCAGGGGCCGAGGTCGTCCGGGTCGACGCTGTCGAGCCGGACCGCCAGCTCGTCGAGCCGGGCCCGCATGGCGCGCATCTCCTCCAGCTCCATGCCGGTCGCGGCGGCGATCCGCCTGGGCACGGCACGGGCCCGTTCCCGCAGGGCGGTGCCGGCCTCGGTGGGGCGGGCGGTCACGGACCGCTCGTCCTCCGCGGAGCGGCGCCGCTCGACGTATCCGGCCGCCTCCAGGCGCTTGAGCAGGGGGGACAGCGTCCCGGAGTCCAGGCGCAGGTGCTCGCCGATCCGCTTGACCGGCAGCTCGCCGTGCTCCCAGAGCACCAGCATGACCAGGTACTGGGGGTAGGTGAGCCCGAGGTCCTTGAGCGCGGCGCGGTACACGCCGTTGAAGGCGCGGGTCGCGGCGTGCAGCGAGAAGCAGATCTGCTGGTCGAGGCGGAGGAAGTCCTCGTCCCGGTTCGTGTCGAGCGTCTCCATGGCTCCCAGGGTACGGGACATCTCATGGCGAGCCATTAAGTTGTGCACAACTGAATTGCGCGCTACTGTCTCTCTCAGACCCCGACCGCACAGGGAAACGAGGACCCATGAACGCGATCTACACCGCCGTCGCCACCGCCAACGGCCGCGAGGGCCGTGCCGTCAGCTCCGACGGCCACATCGACCTCCCCCTCGCCCACCCGCAGGCCCTCGGCGGCAACGGCCAGGGCACCAACCCTGAGCAGCTCTTCGCCGCCGGCTACGCCGCCTGCTTCGCCAGCGCGATGGGGCTCGTGGCGCGCCAGGAGAAGATCGACATCGCGGACGCCTCCATCACCGCCGAGGTCTCCATCGGCAAGGACGAGACGGACGGCGGCTTCGGCCTCGCGGTCGTCATGCGCGCCGAGTTCCCGGACCACCTCCAGGGCGAGCCGGGCCGCGAGCTGCTGGAGAAGACCCACGCGTTCTGCCCGTACTCCAAGGCCACGCGTGGCAACATCCAGGTCGAGCTCGTCGTCGAGTAGTCCTGACGCGGTCCCGGCGCCCGAAACGCCGACGAGGGCCCGTACGTGTCGGTCGACACGTACGGGCCCTCCCTGTCTCGCGGCACCCCGCGCCCTCAGGCCGCGGGTTCCCGCTCGGCCGGCACCCGGGCCGCCAGCCACTCGCGGGCCTGGTGGCGGCACGTCCGCCCGTCGTGACCGGGCGGGATCAGGGTGCTGGCGGGGAAGGCGACGATCGCTCCGAGCAGGACCAGGGGCTGCCATCCGTACAGCAGGCCGACGGTCACGAAGGCCCCGCCGACCACTCCCGAACCCGCGGGTCCGCCGAGCGCCACCGCCAGGTTCCGCCCCGCCCCGAGGCTCTCGTGCGACACGGCCATCGAGCCGCCCCGCCACTCGGCCCGCAGTTCTCGGGCCCCGAGGAGGAGCGCCGTCCGGGCGTGGCCGTACTCGTGCACGACGACGCTGAGGGGGACGGCGACGAACCCCGCCAGTACGAAGAACCGGAACGTCCAGCCTGCCGGCCAGACGCAGACCAGCATCAGCCCGGTCGCGAGCGCCAGCCAGGCCATCGGCCTGCGGCCGTGGACGAGGGCGACCAGCACCAGGCGCAGCAGGATCACCGCTCCGCCGTCCGGGCGAAGTCGCGGTCCTTGACCCGCATCACCTGCTGGACCGCGCAGAGGGCCGCCCCGCTGACGAGCAGCCAGTGGGCCGCGGTCGCCGCGGCCGTCGAGAGCGCGTCGACGGAGGAGGCCAGCCAGAACAGCGCCCCCAGGGTCGCACCGCTCGACAACCCGCTGACCAGCAGGGTCACCCGCTTCTCCGCGAAGTCGGCGGTGACCGTGGCGAGTCCGTACAGGACACTCAGCGCGCTCCCGGCCAGCGCCATGGTGAGGATGACCAGGTCCCGGCCCGCCTCGAAGGGCACCAGGCTGACCACGCGTACGGCGACGACGGTGGCGAGACCCGCGGCGATCGCCCCGAAGGCGTTCTGCCGGCCCCAGCGGGAGAAGCCCCGGGGGTGGATGGCGTAGAGCCAGGCGTTTCCTGCGAGCCGGAACGGGGCGAGACCGGTGATGAGGGAGGAGATGCCGCAGACGGCGAGCAGGAGCAACGAGGCCGTGGCGTCCTGGAGATAGTCGAGGTGGTACAGGACCGCGATGGCCGCCGCGGCGGCGAGGGAGACGGACGTGGCGGAGATGTAGAGCGGGTCGCGCAGCAGTTGGCGCGCCTCCGTCCGGGCGCCGCGTCCCGGCAGCCGGACGAAGCCCAGGCGCCACGGCGCGCCGCTCTCGTTGTTGCGGGCCGTCGTGCCGGCGAACGAGAGGACGTACGCACAGAGCACGCCCCAGGCAAGGCCCGCGACCACCGCGAGGAGCACGCCGGGGAGGGTCTCGGGGACGCCTCCGGTCACGGCCAGCGGCGGGCACAGGACGTACAGGCCCCAGGTGCGGCCGGCGAGGACGAGACCGATTCCGGTGATGAGGAGGACGCCGCAGAGGGAGGCGCTGACGGACTTCACGCCGAGCGCGTCGTTCGACGACCGCATGATCAGCGCCGTCAGGGCCTGGACCGCCAGCGTGGTGACGGTGGCGACCAGCGCGGTGAGCGCGGTGAACAGCAGGGCGACGGCGAGCGCGAGCCAGAAGCCGGTGCCGCCGGTGGCCTGCACGCGCGTGAGCGACAGCACGGTGACGGGGCCGACCAGGAAGGAGGCCACGGTCATCGCGGTGACGTACGGGGGGATCAGCTCGCCCAGGGCCCGGTTCCAGCGGCCGACCCCCTTGGAGACGGCGAGGACGCGGACGCCCGCGGGCTGGAGACCGAGGATGTCCAGGATCAGCGTGGCCCCCGACGCCGCGGCCGCCATCCCGGCGAGCGCCGCCCGGTTGACCTCCTTCAGCTGGCGGTCCTGGAGGGCGGTGAGGGTCTGCTCGTGGACCAGCGGGGCCAGGGCCTGGACCTGGAAGGCGACCATCGCGAGGCCGAACACGACCAGGGCCAGCAGGACGGCCGAGGTGACGACCGGGGAACGGCGCAGCATCTGGCGCACGGTGTTGCGCTGGGACCGTGCGGTCGCCCCGGCGATGGCGAGGGAGGGCCGCAGGGAGCGCCGGTTCGAGGGCCGCGGGGACGCGAGGTGGAGCCCACGCGCGCCGGCGGAGACGGGGGCGGCCGTCATGAGCCCGGCCCCATGAGCTCGGCGAAGATGTCGTCCGCGGTCTCGGAGACGTTCTCCAGGCCGCTCAGGCGCAGCACCGCGGCTTCGAGCGAGGACGTCCCTGCCACCTCGCTGATGGACCGGGGCGCGCCCTGCGCCACGAGCCGGCCGTCGGACAGCACCACGATGAAGTCGCATTCGCGTTCGGCGGTGTGCAGGTCGTGGATGGTGACCAGCGCGGAGCGTCCGGATCGTGTCCAGGTACGCAGCGCGAGCCGCAGGAGCACGGAGCCCTCGACGTCGAGGCCCGAGAAGGGCTCGTCGAGGATGAGCAGCGGGGCGTCGCTGCTGAAGGCTCCGGCGAACTGCAGGCGCCGCTTCATGCCGTGGCTGTACGAGCCGACGAGCTTGGTGAGGGCGCCGTCGATGCCGAAGATCTCGGCCAGCCGCTCCGCGTTCCGCATCAGGTCCCGCGGGCGGTCCTCCAGACCGGCGATCAGACCCAGGTACTCGTGGCCGGTGAGCATGTCGGGCATGGGCAGTTCGTCGGGCGCGTACGACACCAGGCGCTTCGCCGAGTCGGTACCGAGCTTCTCCCCGAAGACCCGTCCGGTTCCGCCGCTCGGTTCGGTCAGCCCGATGACGCAGCGCAACAGGGTGGACTTGCCCGCTCCGTTGGCCCCCACCAGTCCGCACACGGCGCCGGCGGGCATGGTCACGGTGACGTCGCGCAGGGCGTGGCGGCCTCCGAACCGCTTGCTCAGGCCCTCCAGAGCCAGGGGGATCTCGTACGGGGAGTCCTCGGCACGGGTGGGCGCCGCAACGCTGTCGACGACGGCGGAGTCACCGCGCGGCATGGCCGTCACCCCGCTTCCTGGACAGCGCGCCGTAGGCCACGGGGAAGCAGGCGACACCCAGCGCGACGATGACGAGCGGGAAGTACCCCGAGGGCTGCATGCTCAGCTGGGCGTCGGTCTGCACGTAGTCGATGAGGCCCGGCACACTGACCGAACCGTCCCGGGACATCGCGTACATCATGGAGAGCACCAGAGCCGCCAGGCTCAGGCCGGCCCCGCCCAGGAGCGCCAGGAGGGCGGACTTGACGATCTTCTTCACGCTGGGTCCAAGAGGTCGTGGTACGGGTGAAGGGGAGGCCCGCCCCCACGTCGGGGGACGTGGGGGCGAGCCGGGCGTCAGACTCAGTACTTCTCGCAGATGATCTTGAACTCCCAGACGCGCCAGCCGTTCGGGCCGCTCCACTTGACGCGGTCGTAGCCACGGCTCACGCACTGGTACGCGACCAGGGCGTAGGACACGATGCCGGCGACCAGGACGACGGCGATGGCGACGATCAGGACGATCTGCCAGATGCGGTGCGCGAGGAAGCGCGGCTCGTCCTCGGTGCCCTTGGCCTTGGCCAGCGCCAGGGAGGCGTGCTGGGTCAGGGCCGCGGGGGCGGTGGTGGCGAGGATCTGGGCCTGGGTGGCAAGACGCAGCGGCGTCTCGCGCAGGGCAGTGAGCACCTGTCGTTCCTTTCGATGGGATCGATACGATCGAGCAGGTGCCCGCCCCGATTGGAGCGGGGCGGGCACTCCCCCGGTGGCGGGGCCGCCGGGATGCCCTGATCCTCCGCGCTCGGCGCGGCCCTGCACACTGCCGATCGCGCGCCTCCTTTGGTTGGTCCGCGGGACAAGTCGGCCGATACGTCACCGTCCGCGCGAACCCGGTTCGTCAGGCCTCAGGACCGCAACCGTTTCTGATCGAATTCCCTCTTAACTGTCTCTGGGGCGTGGCTGATTGTCTGGGGTAGGTTTCCTCCCGACCACGGCTTATTGCAGTACTCAGGGGGATTCACCATGGACCACGTCACCCTCATTCATCACCATCCATGGATTCGCAGAGGGCTCGAACAGGCATTGACCGAAACAGGGGAGTTCACCGTCACCGTGTGCTCGTCCGCGGAGGCGGGAACCGCCGCGGTGCGCGATCGGCCGCGGACGAGCGTGCTCGCCGCCGACCAGCTGCCCGGGCTCGATCTGTTCCTCACGGCCCTGCGAGGGCGGGAACTCCGGCGCGTGCCGGTCGCGTTGATCGGCGACCCGGACAGCATGGCGAGCCGGCCCCAGCCCCTGCCACCGGGCGTTTCGGGCTACTTCCCCGAGGGGGTGGACCCCCGGGCCTTGGCCCACGCCGTGCACACGATGGCCGCCGGCGCGGCCGTGCTGCCGCTCGCGATGCTGTGGTGCTCGTTTCTGCCGGGCCCGAAGCTGGGCGGCCGTGAAGAGAAGCCGCTGCCCGCGTTTCTGACATTGCGTGAGCGCGAGATTCTGGCTCTGATCGGGGGCGGGTTGACGAACGTGGAGATCAGCGGCCGACTGGGGCTCACGGCGTCGACGGTGAAGGCGTACGTCAGCAATATCTACTGCAAGATCGGCGTCGACAACCGGGTCCGCGCCGCCCTCTTCGCCCACGGCATCGACCTGCCCACGGCGCCGGCCGCTTACGCTCCGCTGATGTAGGCACGCGACCGGCCGCGCGAGGGCCGCCCGAGTCCGCGCCGCGCCCCGCGGGCGGCCCTCGCGGATTCCGGCGGCTCAGGTCACCTCACCCTGCGCAGACGCGTCACCACGGTTCGGCGCGTCACCCCGATTCGGCGCGTCACCGTGTTCCGGCGCGTCACCATGCGTCGATGACCGGGGCGTCGGGCTCGTGCCGGCTCCAGGCACCGCTGAGCCGTCCGAGCCGCTCCGCCGCGGCGATGCCGTGCAGGGAGGCGACCTGACCGTCGCTCACCCCGAACGCGACGGCGCCCACGACCCGGCCGTCGAGCACCGCGAGCACGGCCGGCGAGCCGTTGACCGTCGCGATGTGGAACGCGGGCGAGCCGCCGGCCAGCCGCCGCTTGGCCGCCGTGGGCTTGAAACCGGCCCGTACGAAGGAGGCGACGCGCTCGGGCGTCCGGACCCGCAGCAGCCGCCTGGCCAGTCCCGCGCCGTCCGAGACCGCCGACACGTCGTCGGTGAGCAGCGCCACCAGCCGTTCGGTGCGCCCCGACACGGCGGCGGCGAGGAACTCCTCGACGACCAGGCGGGCGGACGCGGGGTCGGTCTCCGCGCCACGGCGTCGCCCGGCGCCGACCCGGGCCCGGGCACGGTGGAGGTGCTGCTGGCTCGCGGACTCGGTGATGTCGAGGATCCCGGCGATCTCGGCGTGGCCGTACGAGAACGCCTCGCGCAGGACGTAGACGGCCCGCTCGACCGGCGAGAGGCGCTCCATCAGGGTCAGTACGGCCAGGGACACCGATTCGCGCTGCTCGAAGGTGTCGGCCGGGCCGAGCATCGGGTCGCCCTCCAGGAGGGGTTCCGGCAGCCAGGCACCGGCCGTGCGCTCGTGGCGTGCCCGGGCCGAACGGAGCTGGTCGAGGCAGAGGTTGGTGACGACCTTGGTCAGCCACGCCTCAGGCACCCCGACCCGCGCGCGATCCGCGGCCTGCCAGCGCAGGAACGTCTCCTGCACGGCGTCCTCGGCGTCCGCGGCGGAGCCGAGCAGACGGTACGCGAGCGAGGCCAGCCGGCCCCGGCTGGCCTCGAACCGATCGACGGCTGCGCTGTCCATGCGGAACACCCTAGGGCGCGTCACGAAGGTCCCGCCCGCCCCGCGGACGGACGGTGCCGCTTCCGTGACACGCCTCAGGCGGCGACCCCCACACCGGGGACGGCGGGCGCGGCGGCCAGGCGGCGCCTGCGCTTGGGCATGCCGAAGGTCGGATGGGCGATGCCCCACCCGGCCCCCTTGAGCACGCCCGCCTTGAGCCGCGCGGCGGTCCGGCCGCCCAGGTACCAGGACTTGGACCGGACCTCCCCGTCGACCATCTGGAAGATCGCGTCCCGCCGTCCGAGACTGATGTGGTTGCCGTGGTACTTCAGCCCGGTGGTCGGGACCTCGTCGCCGGTCAGACGGGCGATGATCGCGGCGGTCGCCTGCATGTTGGTGAATCCGGCCGAGGCACAGGACATCGGCAGCGGCCGACCGTTCTCGCCGATCGCGTAGGCGGCATCACCGGCGGCGTAGACGTCCGGGTGCGAGACCGAGCGCATGGTGCGGTCGACGACGATCTGGCCGGTCTCGGCCACCTCCAGGCCGCTCGCGGCGGCGATGGGGTGGACGGCGAACCCGGCCGACCACACGGTCACGTCCGCCGGGATCGACCTGCCGTCGGCGCAGATCGCCCGCGACGGCTCGACCGCTTCGACGCCCATGTGCTCGTGGACCGTGACGCCGAGCCGGTCGAAGGCCCGGCGCAGATGGCGGCGGGCCTTCGGGGAGAGCCAGGCGCCCAGCTCGCCGCGGGCGGCGAGCGCCACCTCGAGGTCGGGCCGGGACTCGGCGAGCTCGGTGGCGGTCTCGATGCCGGTCAGCCCCTCGCCGACCACGAGCACGGTGCCGCCCGCGCCGAGCCCGTCCAGGCGCTCGCGCAGCCGCAGCGCCGAGGCGAGGCCGGTCACGTCGAAGGCGTGCTCGGCCACGCCGGGGACGCCGTGATGGGCGGCGGAGCTGCCGAGCGCGTAGAGAAGGGTGTCGTACCCGAGCTCGCCGTCGCCCTCCTCGCCGGTCACGGCGACGGTCCTGCGCTCGGGGTCGACGCCGGTGACGCGCGCCAGGCGCAGCCGGACGCCGGTTCCGGCGAAGACGTCGGCGAGCTTGCGGACCGCGAGGTCCTGGCCGACGGCGAGCTGGTGGAGCCGCATCCGCTCGACGAAGTCGGGTACGGCGTTGACGACGGTGATCTCGGTGTCGGCGGGCGACAGCCGGCGCGCCAGGTTCCCGGCGGCGAAGGCCCCGGCGTATCCGGCGCCGAGTACGACGATGCGGTGCTTCATGGCGTTGCTCCTGTCTCGTTCGCGTACCCCCTTGACGAGACGGGGCCCCGACAGCTGACAGAAGCGTGGTGTGACGCCGGTCACCCTGTGCGGGCTGTCACGAGCGCCGGGGGAGGGGGGTGGCCGAGGGTGCGGCATCCGAGTGACGTGGGCGTGTCGGACCGCTCGCGTCGACGCTCGGTACGCACACTGGGAGGGACGCGCGGGCAAGGCCCGTCGCGGTCGTGGAGAGAATCGTCCGACCAGGGAAAGCGCCTGGTCAGAACGATTCTGCTTCACCATGCGGTGGTGGGGCGGGTGGGACTCGAACCCACGGCCGACGGATTATGAGTCCGCTGCTCTAACCGGCTGAGCTACCGCCCCTTTACGTGTGGCGCGTACATGTGTGCGCGCCGTCTGCCGCAGCATAGCCGCTCATACGATCTCCTGCTCCGGATGGTCGGGCTCTGCCGCGCACTGCTCGACCATGAGGACCGCGCAGCGTGGCGCATGGTTCCCGGACATAAGAAAAAGGACCCCGAAGGGTCCTCTTTCGTCTGCTCCCCCGGCTGGACTCGAACCAGCAACCCTCCGGTTAACAGCCGAATGCTCTGCCAATTGAGCTACAGGGGATCGCGCTCCCCCGACTGGACTCGAACCAGTAACCTGCCGGTTAACAGCCGGCTGCTCTGCCAATTGAGCTACAGGGGATTGCTGCGTTGCACCGAACGGATCCACCTCGGGTGTTCCCGGGCGGCGCTCGCTCGCTGCGACACATACATTAGCGCAAGCAGGGGGGTGCTCCGCCAATCGGTATGCCGTGGGCGCTCGTGGGCACCAGTGAAGGATCAGGGAAGCTCAAGGGAAGGGTGGTGCCGCCGTGCGGTACAAGCTGACGTTCGTCGTGGGACTGGCCGTCGGTTACGTCCTCGGCACGCGCTCCGGGCGCGAGCGCTACGAGCAGATGAAGAAGTCCGCGCGGGACTTCTCGCAGAACCCGGCGGTGCGCAACGCCGCCGAGTCCGCGGCGCAGACAGGGCGGCAGGTCGCCGGCAAGGCGTTCCACGTCGTGAGCGACAAGGTCGGCGACAAGCTGCCGGTCTCGGTCACCGACCGGATCCACGCGCTGCGCCACCACAACGGCCAGGTGACCGAGGACGACTGGGGTGTGAGCAACACCTAGCCGGGCGGGCTCCGGCACGGCGTCGGCGGCCTAGCCGGCCGCCGAAGGGCCGCCGTATGCCCGAAAACGCCTCTCCTACCCCGCACGCGCTCCCCGTACTCCCCCGCGTGCGGCAGAATCTCCTTCATGGGGATAGTCGCCGGCTTGGACAGCTCTGCCGAGTTCACACGCATCGTCGTCTGCGACGCGGACACGGGTGCCGTGCTGCGCCAGGGGTACGCCCCGCACCCGGGTGAGCCCAAGGCCACCGACGTCGACCCGCAGGCCTGGCTGCTCTCGCTCGGCGAGGCGGCCGGCGGCGGGCTGCTCGAAGGGGTGCAGGCCATCGGTGTCTCCGCCCAGCAGAACGGCCTCGTGCCGCTCGACGCGCAGGGCGGCCTCGTGCGGCCCGCGATGGTCGGCAACGACAAGCGGGCGCAGGTCGCCGCCGCGGATCTCGTCGAGGCGTTCGGCGGGCGGCAGGCCTGGGCCGAGGCCGTCGGCTCCGTGCCCCAGGCCGGGCAGCCCGTCACCAAGCTCCGCTGGCTGGCCAGGTCCGAGCCGGAGAACGCCCAGCGCGTCGCGATGCTCCTCCAGCCGCACGACTGGCTGGTCTGGCAGCTCCTCGGACGCCCCGTGCGCCGCACCACCGACCGCGGCGCCGCCTCCGCCACCGGCTACTGGTCGGCGGGCACCGGTGCCTACCGCCCCGACCTGGTCGAGCTGGCCCTCGGCCACCAGGCCGTGCTCCCCGAGGTCCTCGGCCCGGCCGACGCCGCCGGGACCACCCCCGAGGGGCTGCTGATCTCCGCCGGTACGGGCGAGACGATGGCCGCCGCGTTCGGGCTGGGGCTCGCCGCGGGCGACGCGGTCGTCTCCCTCGGCGCCTCCGGCTCCGTGATGGCCGTGCACCACGAGGCGCTCGCCGACCCTCAGGGCCTGATCACCTCCTTCGCCGACGCGACCGGGATGCACCTGCCCGTCGTCCACACCTCCAACGCGGTACGGGCGCTCCGCGGCACCGCCGAGATGCTCGGCGCGGAGAGCCTGGAGGAGCTGTCGGCGCTGGCCCTCAAGTCGACGCCCGGTTCCTCCGGGCTCGTCCTCCTGCCGTACCTGGAGGGCGAGCGCACCCCGCAGCTGCCGCACACCGCCGGCACGCTCAGCGGGCTGCGCCGCGAGTCGATGAAGCCCGAGCACCTCGCGCGGGCCGCGTTCGAGGGCATGCTCTGCTCGCTCGCCGACGCCATGGACGTCCTGCGCGGGCGCGGCGTCGAGGTCCGCAGGGTGTTCCTGCTCGGCGCCGCGGCCGAGCTGCCGGCCGTCCAGGCGATCGCCCCCTCGGTCTTCGGCGCGCAGGTCGTCGTCCCGCAGCCCGCGGACTACGCGGCACGCGGCGCCGCGCGGCAGGCGGCGTGGGCGCTCGGCGTCGCGCGCGGGACGCTCTCCCCCGCCGCTCCCCCGGCCTGGCAGGGCGCCGCCGCGCAGGTCTTCGAGCCGGGTGAGGAGCTGGCGGTCGGCCAGGCGGTGCGGCAGCAGTACGTGGCCACGCGGGAGCAGACGCATCCGGGCGCGTTCGGCGCGTAGCGGCGACGGATTCGGCTGGTAGCGGAGTCCGTTCAAGGTTCGACAAAACCGGCTCGTAACGTCCCGGGAGCGCGGGCGATAGTAGGACCCGTGCTCCTACGACTTCTCCGAACCTTCCTTCGACCGTACAAAAAGCCCATCGGACTGCTGGTCCTGCTGCAGTTCCTGCAGACCTGCGCGTCCCTCTACCTTCCGAGCCTGAACGCGGACATCATCGACAACGGTGTCGTGAACGGTGACACCGGCTACATCCTGCTCTTCGGCGCCGTGATGATCGCCGTCTCGGTGGTGCAGGTCGTCTGCAACATCGGCGCGGTGTACTACGGGGCGCGCACCGCCTCCGCCCTCGGTCGGGACGTCCGAGCCGCGGTCTTCGAGCGGGTGCAGTCCTTCTCCGCCCGCGAGGTCGGGCAGTTCGGCGCGCCGTCGCTGATCACCCGGACCACCAACGACGTCCAGCAGGTCCAGATGCTGGTCCTGATGGCGTTCACGCTGATGGTCTCCGCGCCGATCATGTGCGTCGGCGGCATCGTCATGGCGCTCGGTCAGGACGTGCCGCTGTCCGCGGTCCTGCTCGCGGTCGTGCCGGTCCTCGGCGTCTCGGTCGCGCTGATCGTGAAGCGGATGCGCCCGCTGTTCCGGACCATGCAGGAGCGGCTCGACACGGTGAACCGGGTGCTGCGCGAGCAGATCACCGGCAACCGCGTGATCCGCGCCTTCGTGAAGGACGACTACGAGCGCGACCGGTTCAAGGTCTCGAACACCGAGCTGACCGACGTCTCGATGGCGACCGGCCGGCTGATGGCGCTGATGTTCCCGACGGTGATGACGGTCGTGAACGTCTCCAGCGTCGCGGTGGTCTGGTTCGGAGCACACCGCATCGACAGCGGCGGGATGGAGATCGGCGCGCTGACCGCCTTCCTCGCCTATCTGATGCAGATCGTGATGGCCGTGATGATGGCCACCTTCATGTTCATGATGGTGCCGCGGGCCGAGGTGTGCGCCGAGCGCATCGAGGAGGTCCTCGCCACGGAGAGCAGTGTCGTGCCCCCGGCCGAGCCGGTGCGCGAGCTGGGCCGACGCGGCCACCTGGAGGTCCGGAGCGCGGAGTTCCGCTACCCGGGCGCCGAGGAATCGGTCCTGCGGGACGTGGAACTGGTGGCGCGGCCGGGCGAGACGACGGCGATCATCGGCTCGACGGGCAGCGGCAAGTCGACGCTCCTCGGCCTGGTGCCGCGGCTGTTCGACGTGACCGGCGGCGAGGTGCTCGTCGACGGAGTGGACGTACGGAAGCTGGAGCGCGCGCTGATGGCGCGCACGGTCGGGCTCGTCCCGCAGAAGCCGTACCTCTTCTCCGGCACGGTCGCGACGAACCTGCGGTACGGCAATCCGGACGCGACCGACGACGAGCTCTGGCACGCGCTGGAGGTCGCGCAGGCGGCCGACTTCGTGAAGAAGCTGGAGCACGGTCTGAACGCCCCGATCGCGCAGGGCGGCACGAACGTCTCCGGCGGGCAGCGGCAGCGGCTCGCGATCGCGCGGACCCTGGTGCAGCGGCCGGAGATCTACCTCTTCGACGACTCGTTCTCCGCGCTCGACTACCAGACCGACGCGCTGCTGCGGGAGGCGCTCAAGGCGGAGACGGCGGATTCGACCGTCGTGATCGTCGCCCAGCGGGTGTCGACCATCAGGGACGCCGACCGGATCGTGGTCCTCGACGAGGGCCGGGTCGTGGGCACCGGGCGCCATCACGAGCTGATGGCGGGCAATGAGACGTACCGGGAGATCGTGCTCTCCCAGCTGACCGAGGCGGAGGCAGCCTGATGGCCGGTCCTGGCGGACGAATGATGGCCGGCGGAGGCCCCGACCAGCGGTCGATGGACTTCAAGGGCTCGGGCAAGCGGCTGCTGAGGCAGCTGGCGCCCGAGCGGGGCGCGCTCTGGCTGATGCTGATCACCTGTGTGCTCAGCGTGGCGGCCTCGGTGGTCGGCCCGAAGATCCTCGGCAAGGCGACCGACCTGGTCTTCGCGGGTGTGGTCGGACGGCAGATGCCCGACGGCACGACGAAGGCGCAGGCGATCGAGGGCCTGCGGGCCAAGGGCGACGACGGCATGGCGGACATGCTGTCCGGGGTGGACTTCACCCCCGGGCAGGGCATCGACTTCTCGGCCGTCGGCGAGGTGCTGCTCTGGGTCCTGGCGATCTATGTGGCCGCCGGTCTCCTCATGCTGGTGGCGACCCGGATGTCGATCAAGGTGATCAACCGGACGGTCTACCGGATGCGGGAGGACGTCCAGGCGAAGCTGGCGCGGCTGCCGCTGTCGTACTTCGACAAGGCCAAGCGCGGTGAGGTGCTGAGCCGGGCGACCAACGACATCGACAACATCTCGCAGACGCTCCAGCAGTCGATGGGGCAGCTGATCAACTCGCTGCTCACCATCGTCGGTGTGCTGGCGATGATGTTCTGGATCTCGCCGCTCCTCGCCCTGGTGGCGCTGGTGACCGTGCCGGTGTCGGTGGTCGTGGCGACCAAGGTCGGCAAGCGGTCGCAGCCGCACTTCGTGCAGCAGTGGCGCTCCACGGGCACGCTCAACGCCCATGTGGAGGAGATGTACACCGGGCACGCGCTGGTGAAGGTCTTCGGGCGGCAGGACGAGTCGGCGGCGGACTTCCGCGAGCAGAACGAGGCGCTGTACGAGGCGGGCTTCAAGGCCCAGTTCAACAGCGGTGTCATGCAGCCGGTGATGTTCTTCATCTCGAACCTCAACTACGTGCTCGTCGCCGTGGTCGGCGGGCTGCGGGTGGCGAGCGGCACGCTGTCGATCGGTGACGTCCAGGCGTTCATCCAGTACTCGCGCCAGTTCTCGATGCCGCTGACACAGGTCGCGTCGATGGCGAACCTCGTGCAGTCGGGCGTCGCCTCGGCCGAGCGGATCTTCGAGCTGCTCGACGCGGCGGAGCAGGCACCGGACGCGCCGAGGAGCGAGAGGCCCACCGAGTCGCTCGGCAAGGTCGCCCTGGAGGAGGTGTCGTTCCGCTACGAGCCGGACAAGCCGCTGATCGAGGACCTGTCCCTGACCGTGGAGCCGGGCCAGACGGTCGCGATCGTCGGCCCGACCGGCGCCGGCAAGACGACGCTGGTCAATCTGCTGATGCGGTTCTACGAGGTGACGGGCGGCCGCATCACCCTCGACGGTGTGGACGTCTCGGCCATGACCCGCGAGGACCTCAGGTCCGGCATCGGCATGGTCCTCCAGGACACCTGGCTGTTCGGCGGGACCATCGCCGAGAACATCGCCTACGGAGCCGGTGGCGAGGTCAGCCGGGAGCGGATCGAGGAGGCGGCGCGCGCCGCGCACGCGGACCGCTTCATCCGGACCCTGCCCGACGGCTACGACACGGTCATCGACGACGAGGGCGGGAACGTCAGCGCGGGCGAGAAGCAGCTGATCACGATCGCGCGGGCGTTCCTGTCCGACCCCGTGATCCTGGTCCTCGACGAGGCGACCAGCTCCGTCGACACCCGCACCGAGGTCCTCATCCAGAAGGCGATGGCCCGGCTGTCCCACGGGCGTACGTCGTTCGTGATCGCGCACCGGCTCTCCACCATCAGGGACGCGGACGTCATCCTGGTGATGGAGAACGGCTCGATCGTCGAACAGGGCACCCACGAGCAGCTGTTGGCGGCGGACGGCGCGTACGGGCGGCTCTACGCGGCCCAGTTCGCCCAGGCGGTCGCCGAGGTCGACTGACCGCGGTCAGTCCAGGTAGCCCCTGAGCTGGTCCGCGAAGGCGTGGTCCCGCAGCTTGTTGAGGGTCTTCGACTCGATCTGGCGGATGCGTTCGCGCGTCACGCCGAAGAGCCGGCCGATCTCCTCCAGGGTGCGGGGCCTGCCGTCGTCGAGGCCGTACCGGAGCTGGACGACCTTGCGTTCGCGCTCGCCGAGGGTGGAGAGGACGGCCTCGAGGTGCTCGCGCAGCAGCAGGAAGGCCGCCGACTCCACGGGGCTCGTGGCGTCCCCGTCCTCGATGAGGTCGCCGAGCGCGACGTCGTCCTCCTCGCCGACGGGGGCGTGCAGGGAGACCGGCTCCTGGGCGAGGCGCAGCACTTCGCCGACCCGTTCGGGGGCCAGGTCGAGCTGGGCCGCGACCTCTTCCGGGGTGGGTTCGTAGCCGCGTTCCTGGAGCATGCGGCGCTGGACCCGGATGACCCGGTTGATCAGTTCGACGACATGGACGGGGACGCGGATGGTCCGGGCCTGGTCGGCGAGGGCCCGGGACATCGCCTGGCGGATCCACCAGGTCGCGTACGTCGAGAACTTGTAGCCCCGCGCGTAGTCGAACTTCTCCACGGCGCGGATCAGTCCGAGGTTCCCCTCCTGGACCAGGTCGAGCATGGTCAGCCCGCGTCCGACGTACCGCTTGGCGACGGAGACGACGAGCCGCAGGTTGGCCTCGATGAGCCGGCGCTTGGCCATCCGGCCGAGGACGACGAGCCGGTCGAGGTCGAGCGCCAGCTGGGAGTCCAGGTCGGGGGTGGACGCCAGCTTCGCCTCGGCGAAGAGCCCGGCCTCGACGCGGCGGGCGAGCTCGACCTCCTCGGCGGCGGTGAGCAGCGGGATGCGGCCGATCTCCCGCAGGTACTGGCGGAACAGGTCGGAGGAGGGCCCGTTCCCGCCCAGGTCGACGCGGCGCGGTACCGGCTCCGGTTCCGGTGTGTCGTCCACGAACTCGGCGGGCTCGGGCGGGTCGGCCGGCTCGGCCGGGTCCGCGGAGGCCGGCGCCTCCGGGTGATGGACGGCCGGGCGCTGCCCGGGCACGAGATCCGTCGGGGACAGGGTCTGGGTCTGCACGGGGGCGACCTCCAGGGTGATCGCTGCCGGTGCTCCGGGGGCTCAGGCACCGCCCCCCAGTGTGGGGTACGACACATCACCGCCACGAGGGGCGTGCGGTGACTTTTTGAGTTCGCGAGGTGACCGAACGTCAGAGCGCGTCGGCGCCGTTGGTGCGCAGTGACTGGGCGTACTGGGTGAGGACCCACAACTCGTTCTGCACGGCGGCCAGTTGTGCGGGGTCGCCATGGGTGCCGAGGCGGGCCAGGCTGCCCTGGATGTCGCGTACGCGGCGGTCGACGGCCCGCAGGCGGACCGAGACGAGCTGGGCGCCCGCGTAGACCTCGTCGACGACCTTGGCGAAGATCGTCTCGACGGCGAGTTCGGTGACGAGCGCGCGGACCGTGTCGTCGGGGGCGGCCTCGCGGACGGCGGACAGGTAGTCGTCGGGGGCGCCGGTGGCGCCTCCGGCGTCCTGGACGCACTGGCGGACGGCCGCGTAGGGCGGGGCGGTGAACTCGTCGACGCCGTACGCGTCGAAGGCAGGGGAGACCAGCTCGGGGCGCTGGAGGGCCAGCTTGAGCAGCTCGCGCTCGGTGCGGTGCGCGGGGCTGCGCAGGTTGAGCGCGGGCCCGGAGGGAGCGGCCGGGGCCGGCGCGCTGTATGCCCCCGTAGTCCTTCCGGACGGGGAGGCGCCGCCGTGCTGCGGGGCCGCCGGCGCGGCGGCGCCCCGGCCGCCGCGGTCGCGCTGCCAGCGGGCGATCTGGCCGACGCGCCTGACCACGAACTGGGTGTCGAGGATGCCGAGCATGCCCGCGAGCTGGACGGCGACCTCGTGCTGGGAGGCGATGTTCTTGATCCGGGCGACGATCGGCGCGGCCTCGTCGAGGGCGGCGGCCCGGCCGGCCGGGGTCTCCAGGTCGTACCGCCGGACGATCTGGCGCAGCGCGAACTCGAAGAGCGGGGTACGCGGCTCCACCAGCTCGGCGACGGCCTGGTCGCCCTTGGCGAGCCGCAGGTCGCAGGGGTCCATGCCGTCGGGGGCGATCGCGATGTACGTCTCGGCGGCGAACTTCTGGTCGTCCTCGAAGGCGCGCAGGGCGGCCTTCTGGCCGGCCGCGTCGCCGTCGAAGGTGAAGATGACACGGGCCGAGCCGTTGTCCATCAGGAGCCGGCGGAGGATCTTGATGTGGTCGCCGCCGAACGCGGTGCCGCAGGTCGCGATGGCGGTGGTGACGCCGGCCAGGTGGCAGGCCATGACGTCGGTGTAGCCCTCGACGACGACGGCCCGGCTGACCTTGGCGATGTCCTTCTTGGCCAGGTCGATGCCGTAGAGCACCTGGGACTTCTTGTAGATCGGCGTCTCGGGCGTGTTCAGGTACTTGGGCCCGTTGTCGTCCTCGCGGAGTTTGCGCGCGCCGAAGCCGACGACGTCGCCGCCGACGTCCCGGATGGGCCACATGAGCCGGCCGCGGAAGCGGTCGATGGGGCCGCGGCGGCCGTCCTGCGAGAGCCCGGAGAGGATCAGCTCCTTGTCGGAGAAGCCCTTGCCGCGCAGGAAGCGGGTGAGGTAGTCCCAGCCGGCCGGGGAGTAGCCGACGCCGAAGTGCGCGGCGGCGGCCTGGTCGAAGCCGCGTTCGGCGAGGAACGCGCGGCCGATCTCGGCCTCGGGCGAGTCGAGTTGGTCGATGTAGTACTGGGCGGCGACCTTGTGCGCCTCGACCAGGCGGATGCGCTCGCCCCGCTGGTGGCCGGGGTTGTAGCCGCCTTCCTCGTAGCGCAGGGTGATGCCCGCCTTGGCGGCGAGGCGCTCGACCGTCTCCGAGAAGGAGAGGTGGTCGATCTTCATCACGAAGGCGATCGTGTCGCCGCCCTCCTGGCAGCCGAAGCAGTGGAACAGCCCCTTGCTCGGGCTGACCTGGAAGGAGGGCGACTTCTCGTCGTGGAAGGGGCAGAGACCCTTGAGGTTGCCACCGCCGGCGTTGCGGAGCTGCAGGTACTCGGACACGACGGCGTCGATCGGGACCGCGTCCCGTACCGCCTTCACGTCGTCATCGTTGATCCTGCCTGCCACGCATGAATTCTACGGGCGGGCGGGCGGGTCCTCCCCCAGGAGGACGCCGCCGGCTGCGCCTGTCTCCTCAGATCAGGCTCTCCAGAGGGACGGACGGGTCCGCGAGGGCGTCGGTGTCCACCGGGGACTGGGCGCGGATGAGGCGCTGGATCGGCTCTGTGACGTCCCACACATTCACGTTCATCCCGGCCAGCACCTTGCGGTCCTTGAGCCAGAACGCGATGAACTGCCGTTTGCCGACGTCGCCGCGCAGCACCACCTGGTCGTACGAGCCGGGCGGAGCCCAGCCCGAGTACTCCATGCCCAGGTCGTACTGGTCGGAGAAGAAGTACGGCACGCGGTCGTACGAGACGTGCTGTCCCAGCATGGCGCGGGCGGCGGCCGGGCCGCCGTTGAGGGCGTTGGCCCAGTGCTCGACGCGGAGCCGGGTGTGCAGGAGCGGATGGGCGGCGGCGGCGACGTCCCCGGCCGCGAAGATGTCGGGGTCGGAGGTGCGCAGCGACTCGTCGACGGCGACACCGCCGCCGTGGGCCCGGTCGACCAGGGCGAGCCCCGCCGCCTCGGCGAGGGCGGTGCGCGGGGCGGCGCCGATCGCGGCGAGGACGGCGTGGGCGGGGTGCTCCTCGCCGTCGTCGGTACGGACGGCGAGGACCATGCCGTCCTGGCCGACGATCTCGGTGAGCCGCGCGCCGAAGACGAAGCGGACGCCGTGCTCTGTGTGGAGATCGGCGAAGAGCTGGCCGAGCTCGGGGCCGAGGACCTGGTGGAGCGGGGTGGGCTCGGACTCGACGACGGTGACCTCGGCGCCGTAACCGCGGGCCGCGGCGGCGACCTCCAGACCGATCCAGCCGCCGCCCGCGATCACCAGATGGCCGTTGTCCCGGCCGAGGGCGGCCAGGACCTGGCGCAGCCGGTCGGCGTGGGCGAGCCGGCGCAGATGGTGGACGCCGGCGAGTCCCGTACCCGGGATGTCGAGGCGGCGCGGCTCGGATCCGGTGGCGAGCAGAAGCCGGTCGTAGCGGATCGTGGTGCCGTCGCCGAGGCGTACGGTGCGGGCCTCGCGGTCCACGACGGTGACGGGCTGCCCGAGGTGCAGCTCGACCTCGGCGCGGGCGTACCAGGCGGGCTCGTGCACGAAGACGCTCTCCCGCGCCTCCTTGCCGGCCAGATAGCCCTTGGAGAGCGGTGGGCGTTCGTAGGGGTGGTCGCGCTCGTCGCCGATGAGGATCACGCGGCCGGTGAACCCCTCGGAGCGGAGCGTCTCCGCCGCCTTGGCCCCGGCCAGTCCCCCGCCGACGATGACGAAGGTCTGATCTGCGTCGACCACTTGATGCCTCCTCGTTGCGTCCGCTTCCACGCTACGCCTCCGGGCGTTCGGCGAGCCGTACCGCCTCGGGCGCTCCGCCGAGCGTCCCGCACGGAGCGTGATGGCGAAAGAGGGCGAGCGCGCCGGACGGCCGGGGCGGACCCTAGGGGCGGTGGGGCCTGAGGCGGGCGTGGAGGGTGGAGGCGGCGGCGTCGGTGAGCGAGGCGATCTGGTCGATGATCACCCGCTTGCGTGACCTGTCGTCCTCCGCCGCGTCGAAGAAGGCCCGGAACTGCGGGTCGAGCCCCTCGGGGGCACGGGCGGTGAGCGCCTCGGCGAGTTCGGCGAGGATGATGCGCTGGTCGGCGCGGAGCGCCTCCTGCTCGGCGCGCTGCATCACGTACCGGTCGGCCACGGCCTTGAGAACGGCGCATTCGTTACGGGTCGCGCGGGGGACGACGAGCTCCGCCGCGTACCGGGTGAGCCGGCCGCTCCCGTAGGCCTGGCGGGTGGCGCCCTCGGCGGCGAGGCAGAAGCGGCCGATCAGCTGGCTGGTGGCGTCCTTGAGCCGGGCCTGGGCGACCGCCGATCCGTCGTAGCCGTGCGGCCACCAGTCCTGGTCGACGAGGCGGTCGAGGGCCTCGGCGAGCTCCTGCGGATCGGTGTCGTGCGGTACGTACCTGCCGATGGCGACGGCCCAGATGTCGGCGCGCTCGGGCTCGGCGAAGAGCATGTTCGGGTCGATGTGGCCGGCGTGCAGACCGTCCTCGAAGTCGTGGACCGAGTAGGCCACGTCGTCGGACCAGTCCATGACCTGCGCCTCGAAGCACTTGCGGTGCGCGGGGGCGCCCTCGCGGGCCCAGTCGAAGACGGGCAGGTCGTCCTCGTACACGCCGAACTTCGTCGAGCCGGGGTCCTCGGGGTTCCCGCCGCGCGTCCAGGGGTACTTGGTGGCGGCGTCGAGCGCGGCGCGGGTGAGGTTGAGGCCGACGCTGACGGGGCGGCCGGTGGAGGCGTCGGCGATGAACCGCTTCGGCTCGATCCGGGTGAGCAGCCGCAGCGACTGGGCGTTGCCCTCGAAGCCGCCGCAGTCCTTGGCGAAGTCGTTGAGCGCGACCTCTCCGTTGTGCCCGAAGGGCGGGTGGCCCATGTCGTGGGCGAGGCAGGCGGCCTCGACGAGATCGGGGTCGCAGCCGAGCGCGGCGCCGAGCTCGCGCCCGACCTGGGCGCACTCCAGGGAGTGGGTGAGCCGGGTGCGGGGGCTGGCGTCCCAGGCGTGACTGCGCGAACCGGGGGTGACGACCTGCGTCTTGCCGGCCAGTCTGCGCAGGGCGCTGGAGTGCAGCACGCGCGCCCGGTCCCGCTGGAAGGCGGTCCGCCCGGGCCGCTTGTCGGGCTCGGCGGCCCAGCGTTCCGTCGCGTCGTCGTCGTAGCCGGGGGTGTCCGTGATGCCGGGGGTGTCCGTGAAGCCTTCCATGCACCGAAGGTAACGGGCGGGACGGACAGTGGGGCGAGGACGTGCGGTCGAATTCGGCCCGTGCGTGCGCGGAGGGGGCGTTCGCCGGCGCGGGAGCGGGATTTCCTCAGGCGGAGGCGAGTTGTCGCCAGGTGGCGGCGGGGGCGGCGAGGGACCGGTCGTAGCGGTGGAGTATCAGGCGGGCGAGGGCCGGGTGATCGCCGAGCGGGGGCGCGGCGATCCAGGGGGCGTGGGCGGCGGCGCGGCCGGCGAAGAGGCCGGGGGCGGTGAAGCAGGAGGCGACGGCGACCCGGTGGCGGCCCCGCGCGGCGAGGGCGCGCACCGCGTCGGGGACGGTCGGGGTGGCGGCGGAGGCGTACGCGGGCAGGACGGGCACACCGCCGAGCCGGTCGGACAGGGCGGCGGCGATCCGGCGGACGGCGGCGAGGCCTTCGGGATCACGGGACCCGGCCGCGGCGAGGACGACGCCGGTGGTGCGCGAGGTGCTGTCGGCGGAGGTCCACCCCGCTTCGGCGAGCCGGTCGGCGAGGGCCTCGACGAGCAGCGGATGCGCGCCGAGGGGCGCGGCGATCCGGACCTGGCCCTCGGGCAGCGCGGCGGCCGCGGCGGGCAGGTCGTGCTTGACGTGGTGGCCGGGTCCGAAGAGGAGCGGGACGAGGACGGCCCCGGGTCCGGTCGCTTCCCGCCCCGTGACTCCTGCCGGGACGCGCGCCGTGGCCTCATCGGTGGCGCCGGGCGTGACGCGCGCCGTGCCGCCCGGCGTGGGGCGGGCCGTGACGCCCGACCCGATGTCCGTCGTGACGTCGGCGAGGACGTCCGGCAGCAGCGGGGCGTTCAGTTCGATGTGTGCCAGGCGGACGTCGAGGCCGGGGCGGAGTTCGCGGATGCGGTCGACGAGGTGGGAGAGGGTGACGGCGGCGCGTGGGTCACGGCTGCCGTGGCCCACGGCGACGAGGGCGGGGCGGCGGCGCCGGACGTCGTACGGGCGGACCCGGCTCAGGCGCTCCCCGAGCCGCGTGGTGATCGTGCCGAGCAGCTCGGCCGTGCTGTCGAACGTACTGTCCCGCTCCGTCATGCACCGATCCTGACGGCGCCGCGTTGCCTCCCCGTTGCGTGGGCGTCACGAGTGTTTTCCACCGGCTCACGGACCGCCCCGCGGAACTGTCAGGCGTCGGCGGACAGCCAGACCCGGAGGGGGCCGATCTCCTCGAAGCCGGCGGCGAGCGCGGGCGTCAGGTCGTCGCCCGACTCGTAGCCGACGACCGGGCCGCCGTCGTCGTCGGCCAGGCTCAGACAGCCGGCCCAGGCCTCGGCGGGGTCGGTTCCGTCGGCGGCGAAGAGGTTGGAGACGCCGGTCACCCGGCCGTTCCCGCTGAGCACCGCTCCCCCGGAGATCCGGCCGTCGGCGCCGTACCCCGCGACGACGCGGATCGCCGGCTCGTCGAGCAGCCCGGCGCGGAAGAGCGCGGCCTCGTCGGCGTCGCCGCCGCTCCAGGCCGTCGCCCACGCGGCGAGTTCCGCCGGGGTACGGACGGCCCGCCAGCGCGTCCCGTCCGGCGCGGCGGGGGCCGGACGTCCGGCGGGCCGGTGGATCCAACTCGCCTCGAAGAGCGGCCGGAAGCCCTCGCCGGTCAGGTCGAGGCGGGCGAAGGAGTCCTTGACCGAAGCGCCGGGGGCCCGGCGGTCGATGCCGCCGAGGACGTCCCGTACGGACGCGTCGGCCGTGAGCGTCACGGCGTCCGGAAAGTACGGCGGGGTGCGGCGCCCGTTCGTCCAGGCTCGCGGCCCGAAGGCGCCCGGACGGCCGTGGGCACGGCACATCGCCTCGCACCACTCCGCGTTGTCGAGAGCCGCCTCGGTGATCATCTGCGGATCGTACGGCTTACCCCCTTCTTCCCTCATTCTTTTATCTAGCGGAATATCTTTTCCATCATGCGAATGACTCCGACCGCCACGCCCCGGCTCTCCAGACGCGTCGCCGCCGAACTCGTGGGCACCGCCGCCCTCGTCACCGTCATCGTCGGCTCCGGCATCCGCGCCGAGGCCCTCAGCCGGGACGTGGGGGTGAGCCTGCTGGCCAACTCCCTCGCCTCCGCGATCGGCCTCGGCATCCTGATCGCGCTCCTCGGCCCCCTCTCCGGCGGCCACCTCAACCCCGCCGTCACCCTCTGCGAGTGGTGGGCCCGCCGGGGCGAGGAGGACGCCCCGGGCCCCGGCGAGGTCGCCGCCTACTGCGCCGCCCAGCTCGTCGGCGCGGTCACCGGCGCCCTGCTCGCCGAGACGATGTTCGGCCGGGCACCCGGCACCTGGTCCACCCAGATCCGCTCCGACCACCACCTCCTCCTCGGCGAGACCGTCGCCACCGCGGGCCTCGTCCTGCTCGTCCTCGGGCTGCGCCGCATCGGCCGGCTCGCGCTCGCCCCGCTGGCGGTGGCCGCCTACATCGCGGCGGCGATCTGGTTCACCTCGTCCGGTTCCTTCGCCAACCCGGCGGCCACCGTCGGCCGCGCGCTCTCCGACTCCTTCACCGGCATCGCGCCCGGCTCGCTGCCCGGGTTCGTCGGGGCGCAGCTCCTCGGGACGCTGCTCGGCGTCGCCCTCGCCGCCCTTCTCTACGGCGGCGGCGAACCGAACAGGCCCGATCCGCGTCGAACAGGGTGACGGGGCAGGCAAGATCCACGGAGGTTCGTCCATGCGACGCGTACGCGTACCCGCCCGGCTGAAACGGGTAGCGCCGCTGCCGCGCCCTGGCACTCTGCTGCCGCGTGCGGCCGTCCTGTTCCCCCGCACCCGTAGGGCCCGCCGCCGTACCGTCCAGGCCGTCATGCTGGGCACCGTCCTCGCCCTCGCGCCCGCCACCTGGATGCACGCCGTCGCCGACGGCCGCCTGCGGACCACCGCCGACGTCCCCGCACAGGACGTCGCCGTCGTCTTCGGCGCCGGGCTCTGGAAGGGCCGGCCGACGCCGTACCTCGCGCACCGGCTCGACACGGCCGCGGAGCTCTACCGCGCCGGGAAGGTCAGGGTCGTCCTCGTCACCGGCGACAACAGCCGGGTCGAGTACGACGAGCCCGACGCGATGCGCGCGTACCTCACCGGGCGCGGAGTGCCCGACCGTCACATCGTCAGCGACTACGCGGGTTTCGACACCTGGGACTCCTGCGTCCGCGCCAAGGAGATCTTCGGCGTCGACCGGGCCGTCCTCGTGACGCAGGACTTCCACATCAGGCGGGCCGTCGCCCTCTGCGGGGCGGCCGGCATCGACGCGTACGGGGTCAAGGTCGTCGAACCGCACGACTCCGTCTTCTACTACGGCGGGGTCCGGGAGCTCGCCGCCGCGGGCAAGGCGGCCCTGGACGCGACGCTGCGGCCGGACCCGCACTTCCTCGGGGAGCGCGAGGAGGGCGTGACGGAGGCGCTCGCCTCGGCGGGCTGACCCTCGGCTCGCCCCGCGGCCGCCCGGCCCTCACCCCCGGCCCGGCGCACGGCGGAGGAGAGTGCCCATCGCCCGTAATGCGGGGCGTCGCCTCCCGTAACACGGCTGACGCACGCTTTCCGCATGTCCGAGGCTGCCACCACCCCCACGCACTGCCCCTACTGCGCCCTCCAGTGCGGCATGGGGCTGCGCCCCGCGGACGGCTCCGTGGAGGTGGTCGACCGCCCCGACTTCCCCGTCAACCGGGGCGCGCTGTGCGGCAAGGGCCGTACCGCCCCGGCCGTACTCTCCTCCCGGGTCAGGCTGACCGGGCCCCTGGTCCGATGCCCTGACACGGGGATCCTGAAGTCGGCCACCTGGGAGGAGGCACTCTCCGCCGTCGCCGACGGACTGCACCGGACCCGCGTCGACCACGGACCCGATGCCGTGGGGGTCTTCGGCGGCGGCGGGCTCACCAACGAGAAGGCGTACACGCTGGGCAAGTTCGCCCGGCTCGTGCTCGGCACCTCGCAGATCGACTACAACGGACGCTTCTGCATGTCGTCCGCCGCAGCCGCGCACCAGCGGGCGTTCGGGCTCGACCGCGGGCTGCCCTTCCCGCTGGAGGACGTACCGCGCACCGGCTGCGTGATCCTCGTCGGCTCCAACCTGGCCGAGACCATGCCGCCGGCGCTGCGCTACCTCACCGAGCTGAAGGCGAACGGCGGGAAGCTGATCGTCGTCGACCCGCGCCGCACCCGCACGGCCGAGCAGGCCGACCTCCACCTCGCCCCGCGCCCCGGCACCGACCTCGCGCTCGCCCTCGGACTCCTCCATCTCGTGGTCGCCGAGGGGCGGGTGGACGAGGAGTTCGTCCGCGAGCGCACGGCGGGGTGGGAGGCGGCCCGCGCCGGGGCGATGGCGCACTGGCCGGAACTGGTCGAGCGCATCACGGGCGTACCGGTGCCGCTCCTGCGGGACGCCATGCGGATGTTCAGCGACGCGGAGAGCGGGATGGTCCTCACCGCGCGCGGCCCGGAACAGCAGTCGAAGGGCACGGACACGGTCGGCGCGTGGATCAACCTCTGCCTCGCGACGGGACGGGCCGGGCGGCCGCTGAGCGGGTACGGGTGCCTCACGGGACAGGGCAACGGCCAGGGCGGCCGCGAGCACGGCCAGAAGGCGGACCAGCTCCCCGGCTACCGGAAGCTGGACGACCCGGCGGCGCGAGCGCACGTGGCGGGGGTGTGGGGGGTGGACCCCGCGTCGCTGCCCGGGCCCGGCCGCAGCGCGTACGAGCTCCTGGACGCGCTCGGGGGCGAGGTGAGGTCGCTGCTCCTGATGGGATCCAACCCCGTGGTCTCGGCGCCGCGCGCCGCCCACATCGAGGGGCGGTTGCGCTCGCTCGACTTCCTGGCCGTCGCGGACGTGGTCCTGTCGGAGACGGCCGAGCTGGCGGACGTGGTGCTGCCGGTCGCCCAATGGGCGGAGGAGACGGGGACGACGACCAACCTGGAGGGCCGGGTGCTGCTGCGGCGGCGGGCGATCACCCCGCCGGACGGCGTCCGCACGGACCTGGAGGTCCTGCACGGCCTCGCGACGCTCCTCGGCTGGGAGAAGGGCTTCCCGACCGACCCGGAGGAGGTCTTCGACGAGCTCCGCCGTGCGTCGGCGGGCGGCCCGGCGGACTACTCCGGCATCAGCTACCGCCGTATCCGCGAGGAGGACGGCGTGTTCTGGCCCTGCCCGGAGCGCGCCGAGGGGGAGCCGCCCCATCCCGGGAGCCCCCGCCTCTTCCTCGACCGGTTCGCCACGCCCGACGGGCGGGCGCGGTTCGTGCCGGTGGTGCACCGGGGTCCCGACGAGGAGACCGATGCCGCGTATCCCGTCGTGCTGACCACCGGCCGGGTCGTCGCGCAGTACCAGTCCGGGGCACAGACCCGGCGCGTCGACGAGCTGAACGCCGCCGCGCCCGGGGCGTTCGTGGAGCTGCATCCGCGGCTCGCCGAACGGATCGGCGTGGCCGAGGGCGAGCGCGTCGCCGTCGTGTCGCGGCGCGGGCGGGCCGTCGCGCCCGCCCGGATCACCACGGCCATCCGGCCGGACACGGTCTTCATGCCGTTCCACTGGCCCGGCGAGGGCCGCGCCAACACCCTCACCAATCCCGCGCTCGACCCGGTCTCCCGGATGCCCGAGTTCAAGACGTGCGCGGTCCGGGTCGAGCCCGCCAGTCCCCGCCCCTGATGAGCGGTCCCAACGGCGTGCCCGGGGCAGCGAAGTAGACCCAGGCCCGGACGGCGGCCCCGTCCCGGACCCGTACCACCTCGCGCTCGGCCCGCTCGTACCCGGCGGGGAGCTCCACCCGGTCCAGTACCGCGAGGAGTTCGCGGTACTCCCCGGGCACGGCCGTCACCAGGTCCCCCGCGACCAGACCCTCGCCCGGCACCACGTAGGGGTAGCCGGGCCCGTCGTGGAGGAGCGCTCCGGTGAGCCGGGCCGGCTCCTCCCGGGCCGTGCGGCCCAGCAGCAACCGGTCGTGGTTGTACTCGCCCGGCCGCAGCGTCCCGTAGACGAAGAAGGGCAGCTCGGTCATCCCGCGGCGGGCCCGGTCGTCTCGGCCTCCAGCCACGCCAGGTAGGCCGCCGAGGCCCCGACCACGGCGGTGGCGAGAACCTCGGGCGTCTCGTAGTCGTGCGCGGCGAGGAGGTGGGCCTCCAGCTCCTCGTAGCGCCCCGCCGTCGTCTTGAAGAGCACCTGCCACTCCTCCTCGGTCTCGATCGCCTTCCGCCAGTGGTAGACGGAGGTGACCGGCCCGGAGATCTGCGCGCAGGCGGCGAGACGGGCCTCGACCGCCCCGCGGGCGAGCTCCTGTGCCTTGGCGGCGCTGTCGGTGGTGGTGAGCACGGTCCATGCGAGGGTCATGCCCTCACCGTACTCAGGCCGCCGTGGCGAACTGGGCCGCGTAGAGCCGCGCGTACGCGCCGTCCGCCGCCAACAGTTCCTCGTGGGTGCCCTGTTCGACGATCGAGCCGTTCTCCATCACCAGGATGACGTCCGCGTCCCTGACGGTGGAGAGCCGGTGCGCGATCACGAACGACGTACGGCCTTCCCGGAGCGAGGACATGGCCCGCTGGATGAGGACCTCGGTGCGGGTGTCGACGGAGCTGGTCGCCTCGTCGAGGACGAGGATCGCCGGCTCCGAGAGGAACGCCCTGGCGATGGTGACGAGCTGCTTCTCGCCCGCGCTGAGCCCGGCGCCGTCCTCGTCGAGGACGGTGTCGTAGCCCTCGGGCAGAGTCCGGATGAAGCGGTCGGCGTGGGTGGCCATGGCCGCCTCGACGACCCGTTCGCGCGAGACCTCGCCACCGGCTCCGTAGGCGATGTTCTCGGCGATGGTCCCGCCGAACAGCCAGGTGTCCTGGAGGACCATGCCGATGCCGGACCTGAGGGCCTCGCGGGTCATGGCCGAGACGTCCACACCGTCGAGGGTGATGCGGCCGCCCGTCACCTCGTAGAACCGCATCAGCAGATTGACCAGCGTCGTCTTGCCGGCGCCGGTCGGGCCGACGATCGCGACCGTCCGGCCCGGCTCCACGGTCAGGGACAGGTCCTCGATCAGCGGCTTGTCCGGCTCGTAGCGGAACGACACCTCCTCGAACGTGACCCGGCCGGCGACCGTCGCCGGGCGCGGGGCGTGCGCGGACAGGGGCTCGGGCGCGGGGGACTCCTCTTCCGCGTCCAGCAGGTCGAAGACCCGCTCGGCGGAGGCGACCCCGGACTGCAGCAGATTCGCCATGGCCGCGACCTGGTTGACGGGGCCGTTGAACTCGTACGAGTACTGGATGAACGCCTGGACGTCACCGATCGACAGCGTGCCGCTCGCCACCCGCAGCCCGCCGACGACCGCGATCAGGACGTAGTTGAGGTTGCCGACGAAGGTGAGGGCCGGCTGGATGAAGCCGGAGACGAACTGGGCGCGGAAGCTCGCCGCGTACAGCTCCTCGCCGAGTTCGTCGAAGCGCGCCACGGCCGCGTCGCGCCGCCCGAAGACGACGACCTCCGCGTGCCCGGTGATCGTCTCCTCGACATGGCTGTTGAGGCGGCCGGTGACGGCCCACTGCCGCACGAACTGCGGCTGGGCGCGCTTGCCGATCCGGGCCGCGACCACCACGGAGAGAGGGACGGTCGCGAGGGCGACGAGGGCGAGCAGCGGCGAGATCCAGCACATCATCACCAGCACGCCGACGATCGTGAGCAGGGCCCGGACCATCTGGCTGAACGCCTGCTGAAGGGTCTGGGTGATGTTGTCGATGTCGTTGGTGGTGCGGCTGAGCACCTCGCCGCGCGGCTGCCGGTCGACGTACGAGAGCGGCAGCCGGGCCAGCTTGCCCTGGGCCTCGGCCCGCAGCCGGTGCCCGGCCCGCTGGACGACGGTCGTGGCGAGGCGCTGCTGGATCCAGTTGAGCGCGGCGGCGCCGGCGACGGCCGCGAAGGCGCCGGCGAGCGCCCGGCCGACGGCGCGGAAGTCCACCCCGGCCGGGCTCGCGGCGCCGGAGACGACGAGGTCGGTGGCGTGGCCGAGGATCAGCGGGCTGAGGACGGCGAGGGCGACGCTCGCGGACACGGCGGCGATCACCCCGAGGAGCCGGGGGCGGTCGGGGGCCATGGTGCGCAGCAGGCGCAGGCCGGAGGAGCGGAAGTCCAGGGAGCGTTCGAGGGACGGGGTGCTGAGGCCGGGGCCGCGCTGCTGGACGGCCGGTCCCCGGCGTTCGGGGGCACTCACGCTGCTTCCTCCTCGGTGAGCTGGGAGAGGACGATCTCCCGGTAGGTGGCGTTGTCCCGCATGAGTTCCTCGTGGGTGCCGCTGCCGACGGCCCGGCCCTGGTCGAGGACGACGATCCGGTCGGCGTCGCGGATCGTGGAGACGCGCTGGGCGACGATGACGACGGTCGCGTCGGCGGTCTCCGCCGCGAGGGCCCCCCTCAGCAACACGTCGGTGCGGTTGTCGAGGGCGGAGAAGGAGTCGTCGAAGAGGTACACCCGCGGGGAGGCGACGAGGACCCGGGCGATGGCCAGGCGCTGGCGCTGGCCTCCGGAGAGGTTGGTGCCGCCCTGCGCGACCGGAGCGTCGAGGCCTTCGGGGAGCGTCCGCACGAAGTCGGCGGCCTGGGCGACCTCCAGGGCGTGCCACAACTCGTCGTCGGTCGCCCTGGGTCTGCCGTACCTCAGGTTGCTCGCGACCGTACCGGAGAAGAGGTACGGCCTCTGCGGGACGAGTCCGACGGTACGGGCGAGGAGTGCGGGGTCCATGTCGCGGACGTCGACGCCGCCGACCGTGACCCGGCCGCCGGTGGCGTCGAAGAGCCGGGGGACGAGCCCGAGGAGGGTGGTCTTGCCGCTGCCGGTGGAGCCGATGACGGCCGTGGTGCGACCGGGGCGGGCGGTGAGGCTGACGGAGCGCAGGACGGGTTCCTCGGCGCCGGGGTAGCTGAAGTCGGCGTCGTGGATGTCGAGCCGGCCGGCCTCGCGCAGTTCGCGGACGGGCGCGGCGGGCGGGGTGACGGACGGTTCGGTGGCGAGGATCTCCTGGATGCGTTCGGCGCTGACCTCGGCGCGGGGCATGTGCATCAGCAGGAAGAGGACCATCATCACCGACACCATGATCTGCAGCAGATAGCCGAGGAACGCGATCAGCGAACCGGCCTGCAGGACCCCGGACTCGATCCGGTGGGCGCCCGCCCAGATGACGGCGACGGTCGCCAGCTCCCAGACGATCAGCACGATGGGGAACATCAGGGCCTGGAGCCGGCCGACCCGCACTCCGACCGACCGCAGTTCGCCGTTGGCGGCGGCGAAGCGCCGCTGCTCGTGGCGGTCGCGGACGAAGGCGCGGACGACCCTGATGCCGGTGATCTGCTCGCGCATCACCCGGTTGACCCCGTCGACGCGTTCCTGCATCCCGCGGAAGAGCGGCCGCATGCGCAGGACGACGGTGCCGACGGCGCCCGCCATGAGCGGGACGAAGAGCAGGAGCAGCAGCGCGAGCGGAACGTCCTGGTCGAGGGCCATGACGATGCCGCCGACGCAGAGCAGGGGCGCCGCCACGAGCATCGTCAGGACGAGGACGGTGAACGTCTGCACCTGCTGGACGTCATTGGTGGTGCGGGTGATGAGGGAGGCGGTGCCGAAGCGGCTCATCTCCCGGGCGGAGAAGTCCTGGACGCGGCGGAAGGCGGCCGCGCGCAGGTCGCGGGCGACACCCATGGCGATCCTGGCGCCGTGGTAGACGGCGGCGGCCGCGGCCACGGCCTGGAGGAGGGTGACGGCTGCCATCAGGGCGCCGCCGGTGAGGACACGGGTGGTGTCGCCGCGCAGCACGCCGTTGTCGATGACGTCGGCGTTGAGGGTGGGGAGGGTCAGGGAGGCGACGGACTGGGCGAGCTGGAGTAGGACGACGAGGGCCAGGGTGCGTCGGTAGGGCCGGAGCCGACCCGCCACCAGTCGGAGCAGCATGGGTACCTCTCCCCCTCAGGCGCCGTAGGGGCGGGAGGACTTGGCGTCCCGCAGGGCGTGCGCCCACCAGGCGATCCGGTCGAGCATCGTCTTGGCGGCCGCGTCCGGTCCGGTGGGGTCCTTGTGACGCCCGTCCTCCTCGAAGTCGCCGTGGGCGTTGTGGAAGGAGACGGTGTCGCGGACGGTGACGGCGTGCATCTCGGCGAAGACCTGGCGCAGTTGCTCGACGGCACGCAGGCCGCCGGAGATCCCGCCGTAGGAGACGAAGCCGACGGGCTTGGCCTGCCACTCGGTGTAGTGCCAGTCGATGAGGGACTTCAGGGGGGCGGGGAAGGAGTGGTTGTACTCGGGGGTGAGGACGACGAACGCGTCGGCGGCGGCGAGGACCGGGGAGACCTTGGCGAGCTCGGCCGAGGCGGCGGCGTCGGGGCGGTGGGTGAGGGCGGGCAGCTCGACGTCGGCGAGGTCGACGACGTCGACGGTGTAGTCGGTGCGCTCGGCGAGGCGGGCGCGGAACCAGGCGGCGACGACGGGCGCGAACCGCCCCTCGCGGTTGCTGGCGACGACGAGGGCGAGCTTGAGCGGGGTGGAGTCCGCGTGGGTGATGTCCATGCCGGGAATCCTGATACCTCAAGTTTGGTTGAGGTCAAGCGTCGGTCTTCGGGACGCGTCGGCCTACGGTGGGAGGCATGACGACATCTCTCCCGCACATCGAGATCGACGGTGCCCCGGCGGGCGATCCCGCGCTCCTCGCCACCCTGTTGAGCGGCTTCGGCCACTTCACCGCCATGCAGGTGAGGGACGGGCGGGTCCGCGGTCTCGGCCTCCACGTCGACCGCCTGGACCGCTCCACCCGCGAGCTCTTCGGGCAGGGCGTCGACGGCGAGCGCGTCCGAGGCCTCCTGGCCGGCGCGCTGCGGACGGCGGGCCTCACCGACGCGACCGCGCGGGTGTACGTCTACGAGGGCGTCCGCCTCGTGACCGTCCTCCGGGCCCCGGCGGCCGCACCGCGAACCCCGCAGCGCCTGAGGTCCGTCGACTACTGGCGCCCCGCTCCCCACATCAAGCACCTGGGCGGCTTCGGCCAGTCGTACTACGGCGAGGCGGCCCGGCGCGAGGGCTACGACGACGCCCTCCTGGTCTCCCGGGACGGCGAGATCGCGGAGGGCGCGGTCACCAACATCGCCTTCTGGGACGGCACGTCGGTGATCTGGCCCTCCGCGCCCTGCCTCACAGGAGTCACGATGGCGCTCCTGGAGCAGCGCCTGGGCTCCGTACGACGCCGGGTGACGATGGCCGATCTCCCGGACATGCGGGCGGCGTTCGTGACGAACTCCCGCGGGGTCTCACCGGTGGGCGGGATCGACGCGCTCGCGTTCGCGGTGGACGAGGGGCTCATGGGGCGGGTGCACGAGGCGTACGGGTCGGTGCCGTGGGAGCGGCTGTAGGGAGCGACCACGGAAGAGCCCCTTCGCACCCAACACGGCCTGTCTGCAAGCTTGTTCGAGGCCGGGTGCCAGGTAGCATCGACGGTACGGGTGGGTGACATGGGGGTCCGGAGATGATCGCGAGGTACGTCGTCTCGCCGCGGGGCGGCCGTCGCTCCCACCCCGACATCACCTCCGCCCTGCGCGCCGCGGCCGCCCGGGGGAGGGCCGCCCAGATCGAGATCGCGCCCGGCCACTACGACGAGACGCTGTTCGTCCGGGGCGAGGTGCGGCTGTTCGCGCGTGACGGCGCGGGTTCCGTCGTGGTGAGCCGGCCGCGCGGGCCGGTGCTGGAGACCTCCGGAGCGGTGCACGTCGAAGGGCTCGTGCTGACCGGCGGTGACGCCGAGACGGACGCCGTCGCCTGCCAGGGCGGAACGCTCACCCTCGAACGGACCGAGATCCGGGTGCGGGGCGGCGTCGCCGTGCACGCGCGGCCGCACACCGCCGTCACCCTGCGGGACAGCACGGTCCTGCACGGTCGCACCGTCTTCACCGGGTCCTCGGGACTGGTCGAGCGGTGCCGGTTCACCGACGCCGCCGACAACGCGATCGCCGTGATCGAGGGGGCCCGGGTCGGTGTCCACGGCTGCCGGATCGAGGGCAGCCGGATCCACGGGGTGCGGGTCTGCGACGCGTACGGCGTGGTCACCGGTTGCGAGCTCACCGGCACCGGGCAGGCGGCGCTCATGGCGGACACCCGCGCCGAACTCACCGTGGCCGACTGCGCGATCACCGCCGTGCACGCGGAGGGGATCATGTTCATCGAGCAGTCCCGGGGCTCCGTGGACCGCACCCGCGTCACCGAGGCACGGCACGGGATCGGCGCGGCGAGCGGCGCGGACCCGGTGGTGCGCGGCTGTGTGCTCAGCGCGTGCCGGGACACCGGCATCAACGTGCAGACCTCGGCCCGGGGCAGGTTCGAGGACTGCGAGGTCGTGGGCGCGGGGAACGTCGCGGTGTTCTCGACCAAGGGCGGCGCGCCGGAGGTCCACGGCGGCCGCGTCCGCGGCGGCAACGTCGGCATCGCGGTCACCGAAGGCGCCCGGGGCCGCTTCACCGGCATCGCGATCGAGGATCTGACGGGAACGGCGCTGCGGGTCTTCGACGACGACTCCACGGCGGTGTTCGAGCGCGTCCGGGTGGACCGCTGCCCCACTGGTCTCGAGGCCCGGGGCAACGGAGGCACCACGGCCGAGGCCGTCGACACGGTGTTCCACGACTTCGCGCTGGCGGCTGTGGCCGTCGGAGGCCAGGCACGCGTCTCGCTCAAGGGCATCACGGCGGAGCGGGGGCTGCTGGGCTTCGGCGTCGGCGAGGAGGCCTCGCTGCGCGTCGCCGACAGCCGGGTCGGGGCGGTGACGAGTGGCGGGGCCGTGGTCCTGAACAGCGCGCGGCTCTTCGCGACGGACCTGACCGTCGCACGCTCCGAGTCCCTGGGCCTGTACGGCAGGGACTCGGCCTATCTGGACGTCACACGCGGCACGTTCAGGGAGTGCGCACACGTCGGCGCGGCCTTCGACGACGAGTGCGGCGGCCGGCTGGTGAACTGCTCCGTGAGCGGGCCGGGGGAGACGGCCGTGCGGCACAACGGGCGGGTCGACCTGACCGCGCTGGACACGACGCTGCCGGTCGTCCGCGTCGAGGAGCCGGTCGAGCTGCCGCCGCAGATCATCACCATCATCACCGGACCGGTCTTCAACGGCGACGTCAGCAACAGCCAGATCCTGTGGAACAACGAGAACGTCCACATCACCCCGCGGCACACGACAGAGGACGGTACCGGCACATGAGTGATCCGCAGCACGTGAACCGCTACGACGGCCCGGTGTTCAACGGCCCCGCCACGCAGAACCAGCTCGCCTGGAACAGCGAGAACGTCACCCAGAACCAGCAGGTCAACAGCGCGGTGGCGCCGGGCTACGAGGAGCTGGCCGCGCGGGTGACCGAGCTGCTGCGACAGCTGCCCGAGGCCGGCCTCGGCGACCGGGACCGTGAGGACGCGGAGGGTGCCGCCGGGGACGTCCTGGAGGCGATCACCGAACCGGCGCCCGAGGAGGGCAGGGTACGCCGCGCGCTCGCCACGCTGAGGGGAGTCCTGGCGCCCGTCGCGACGGGCGTCGCGGCGGGCACGACGGTGGGGGCCCAGGAGTGGGCCCGGGCGGCGATCGAGGGCCTGATCGTCTGAGGCCGACGCCGGGGCGGGCAGTCGTGTCACCCGTTCGACACGGGCCGTCAGCTGACTCTCCGTAACCCCTCCTGACCTGCGCAAACACCACCTGGGCAAGGCGCCGCACCGCACCGGACGGCGTAATTCTGACCCTCCCTCAGCAGGCGCGCGGCGCGTCGCGGCTCTTATCTCGGTCCTAGGAGGTAGGTCCCGGGAAGTCCCTCCCGGGCGGCCTCCCCGGCATGACCGCTCGCGCGCCCCGGAGGACCCCATGCGCACCACTGCCCGCCTGCTCACCGGTACCGCGTTGACGGTCGCCGCCGTCGGTGCCCTCGGCGCCCCTGCCTTCGCCGGGGAATCCGAGACGCTCGAGGTCTATCCGTCCTCCGCGACCCCGGGCACCACCGTCACCGTCAACACGCTCGCCTGCGGCAAGCACGGCCACGGTGTGGGAGACGCGCAGTCCCTCGGCGCGGGCGACTTCCAGCTGAACCCGAGCACGCACAAGGAGGTCGTGGTCGGCCAGTTCAAGGTCCCGCACCACACCAAGGCCGGTACGTACTGGATCAGCGTCGCCTGCGACAACGGCAGGACCGCGCGCGGTGAGCTCCGCGTCGAGCACAAGGTCCCGACCGGCCATGTGAGTACCGGTGTCGGGGGCAGCGTCGGCCCCGACACCACCCAGATCGCGGCGGGCGCGGCGGTGCTGGCCGCGGCTGCCGTCGGCGGTACGTGGCTCCTGCGCCGCCGGGCGAGCGGCGCGCAGGACGGCTGAGACGTACCGCACGTCCTGCCCCCGCCGCGCGCCCGCATGAGGCCCGGCGGGGGCAGGGCCACACCCGGGGTTCCGGTCCCCCACCCGGGGCCCTTCCCCCCGCACCACCCGAGAGGGCAGAACGTGAGCAACAGGAGCAAGGGCTGGGGCATAGCCGTCGCCGCGTGCGTCGGCATCTGGCTCGTGCAGAACGGGTCGGAGAACGTCACCCCGCCGGTCCCGTCCGCCGCCCAGGCCTTCGCCGCCGGTCCGAACGCGCACACCACAGCGGCCGCCGACCCGCTGCCGCCCTCCGCTCCGGTCCGGCTCCGCATCCCGGAGATCGATGTGGACACGCCCCTGATGGGGCTCGGCCTGGGACCCGACGGCGCCCTCGAGGTGCCGCCGGCCGATGACGGCAACCTGGCCGGCTGGTACGAGGGCGGCACCACGCCCGGCGCCGAAGGCACCGCGATCGTCGCCGGCCATGTCGACAACAAGCGGGGCCCCGCCGTCTTCTACGCCCTCGGCGCGCTCAAGAAGGGCAACCGGATCGAGGTGGACCGCCAGGACGGCCGGACCGCCGTCTTCACGATCGACGCCGTCGAGGTCTACCCGAACAAGGCGTTCCCCGACGCGAAGGTCTACGGCCGGGCGGACCGGGCCGAGCTGCGCGTGATCACCTGCGGCGGCGGCTTCACCGAGAAGAACGGCTACCAGGGCAACGTGGTCGCCTTCGGCCACCTCATCGGCGTGCGCTGACCCCGCTCAGGACCACTGGTCGAAGGCGAGCTTGGCGACCAGCGAGAAGACGACGACGAGCAGCACGCCGCGGACGAACTCGGCCCCCTTGCTCAGCGCCATCCTCGCCCCGACCATCCCGCCGGCCAGGTTGAACACGGCCATGACCGCCGCCAGCTGCCAGAGCACGCTGCCCTGGTAGGCGAACATCGCGAGCGCGCCCGCGTTGGTGCACACGTTGACGATCTTTGCCGTGGCGGAGGCGGTCACCAGGTCGAGATGGAGCACGGCGGTGAGCGCGAGGACCAGGAACGTGCCGGTGCCCGGCCCGAACAGCCCGTCGTAGAAACCGATGCCCCCGCCGACGAGCACGATCGCGGTGACGACGCGGGCCCGGCCGACGGGCCCCCTGGCCTCCGTCCGCGTCCCGAAGGAGGGCCGCAGCATCACGAAGGCCGCCACACCGACGAGCACGACCATGATCACGGGGCGCAGGACGTCGCTGCTGATCCCGGCCGCGAAGAAGGCGCCCGCCATCGACCCGGCGAGGGCCGCGAGCCCGATCCGTACGGCCGTCTTCACCTGCACCGGCGCCTTGCGCACGTAGGTGACGGCGGCCCCGGACGTGCCGACGATCGCGACGGCCTTGTTGGTACCGAGGATCTGCGCCGCCGGGACGTGCGGGAGCCCGAGCAGCAGGGCGGGCAGCAGCAGGAGCCCTCCCCCTCCGACCACGGCGTCGATCCAGCCGGCCACGAGCGCGGCGAGGCAGAGCACGATGAGCGTGGTCAGGGATATGTCAGGCATGCCCGCGAGCCTACGGAGGAGATGGGTGTGCAGTCCATCAATCCCCGGAGAGTTGAGCGACGTCTGAGGTTGTGCCGGCCGGCGACCGGTCGGGCGCGGGCGGCGCGGCCGGTTCGACGGCGGCCGTGAGGAAGGTGGCGGCGAGGGCGCCGGCGGCGAGGAGCCCGGCGGCGACCTGTCGTCTGGCGCGGTCGGCGGCGTGGACGCGCCGGGCGCGGTGCCGCATGCGGTGCTTGGCGCGGTGCTCAGTCATGGCTGAAGTCCTCGGAGTGGATGCGGCGGGCGGGAACCCCGGCCCGGACGAGTGAGGCGGTGGCGGCCCGGGCCATCGCGGGCGGGCCGCAGAGATAGACGTCGTGGGCGGCGAGGCCCGGAACCAGGTCGCGCAGGGCCTGCGGGGCGAGGGGGTCGAAGGAGCCGTCGGACGGGCCGAGGAGGTAGTGCAGGGCGGCTTCCCGTCCGCGTGCGATCCGTTCCAGCTCCTCGCGCAGGACGAGCCCCTCGGCGTCGGAGGCGCGGTAGAGCAGCGTCACGTCGCCCGGCCCGCCGGGCAGGGTCTCGAAGAGCGCACGCATCGGGGTGATGCCCACGCCCCCGGCGAGCAGCAGCACCTTCCGGCGCGTGCGGCGGTGGGCGGTGAGCGCGCCGAACGGTCCGGTGGCGAGCACGCGGGTGCCGGGGCGCAGTCGGCGGATCCGGCGGGTGTGGTCGCCGAGGGCCTTCACGGTGATCCGCAGGGTGTCGTCCCGGACCGGCGCGGAGAGCGAGAACGGGAGCGCGGTGCGCCAGAGCCGCCGGGACAGGAACCGCCAGCGGAAGAACTGGCCGGGTTCCGCGCACAGCCGCTCCAGGCCGGTGCCACGGATGGTCACGGAGACGACGTCCGGGCTCTCGTCGCGCACCTCGGTCACGCGGAGGGTGTGGCGGAGGGCCTGCCGGACGGGGACGACGATCCGGTACCAGACGAGGACGACGGCGACGGTCGCGTGCGCCATCGACCAGCCCCAGAGCGCGAGCACGCTTCCGGTGAGGTCGGGCCCGGCGAGCTGGTGCACGAAGCCGAGGGCGGCGGCGAGGTGGCTGAGCAGATGGACCGCCCGCCAGGTCTCGTGGCGCAGGCGCCGCCGGGCGGCCCGGGCGGAGGTCACCCCGACGGCGACGAGGAGCGCGGTACCGGCGGTGGCGGCGGCGAGCGCGGGGTAGGAGAGCAGCCCTCCGGCAGCGGTGACGAGATCGGTACGGGTGTGTACGGCGTACCCGCAGAGCGCGAGGAGCGCGTGGGCGCCCACGAGCCCGAGGACGTACCGGCCGCCGAAGGCGTGCCACCGGGCGAGCCGGTCGGCCCCGACGCCGTGCTCGACGGCGGGGACGCGGGCCATCAGGAAGAGCATGACGAGCACGCCGTATCCGGCGAGCAGCCCGGTGAGGTGGGCGCCACCGGCGAAGAAGGCGTCGAGCCGCGCCGAGGGCTGCGCCTGGACACCCCAGACGAGGGCCACTCCCCCGGCGCCGCCGACGAGGCCGTCGCGCAGCCGGTCGGGGGAGACGCGCGGCGGCACGGGGGGACGGGGTGCGAGGGTGCGGGGTGCGGGGGCACGGCGCGCGGGTGGGACGCGCCGGGCCGCGGGGTCACGAGGCGCGGGCGGGACGCGCGGGTCCGCGGGCGCGGGCCGCACACGCCCCTCGCGCTGCTCCAGGTAGGCGGCGAGCGCCGGATGGGTCGGTTCCTGAACCTCGGTGGTCACAGCACCGCACACTAGGGTCCGGCGGTATACGAGAACCCCAGGTCAGCCCCTCCCCCGCGATCCTTAAGGCCCTCTTGAGGACGCCCTGACCACCGGTTAAGCCTCACACCCGCGCGCCTCACAGTGCCCTTCCCCGGGAGCTGAGATCAGCGTTCCGTGCGGGAAACAGTCGGGATGCCGACGGGTAACACCCGCCCCGCACGCTTCGGTGCATGAGTACACGGATCGTGGTGGTCGGAGGCGGAACGGCGGGCGTCCGGCTCGCCCAGCGCCTGCCCGTCACCCTCCTCGGCGAAGAGCCGCACGCACCGTACAACCGGGTGCTGCTCGCGGACGTCCTCGCCGGGCGGTACGCGCCGGAGGTGATCGCGCTGCCCGCCCCCCTGGAGCCGGTGCGGCGCGGGGTGCGGGCGGTGCGGATCGACCGGGCCGCCCGGACCGTGGCGTGCGAGGACGGGACGGAGGTCGGCTACGACCGGCTGGTCCTGGCCACCGGCTCCAACCCGGTCCTTCCGCCGCTGCGCGGACTGCGCGGCGCGCGGCTGCCGTCGGGCGTCCACCCCTTCCGTACGCTCGACGACTGCCTGGAGCTGCGGGGCGTCGTCCGCCCCGGGGTCCGCGCGGTCGTCATCGGCGGCGGACTGCTCGGAGTCTCCGCCGCCCGCGCGCTGGCCGCGCTCGGCGCGGAGGTCGTGCTGACCCAGCAGGGCGAACGGCTCATGGAACGTCAGCTCGACGCGTCGGCATCGGAGTTGCTGCGGTCGCACGTGGAGGCCCTCGGCGTCGAGGTGCACACCGAGTGCCGGGTCAGCGGGCTGCGGCAGCGGGACGGAGCGGTCACGGCGGTCGAACTGGCCGACGGTTTCGTGCTCGACGCGCAGGTCGTGGTCCTCGCGTGCGGGGTGCGGCCGCGGACGGGTCTCGCCCGGGACGCGGGGCTCGGCGTGCGGACGGGTGTCGTCGTCGACGACCAGCTGCGGACCTCCGACCCGTACATCCACGCCATCGGCGACTGCGCCGAGCACGCCGGCCGCGTCTACGGCCTGGCGGGCCCGGCGCTGGAACAGGCGGACGCGCTCGCGGACGTCCTCGGTGCGGAGACGGCCGCCGCCGACGGCTCCCCGGCCGGGCCCGGCGCGGTCCGCCCCGCCTACACCGGCACCCGTGCCCTGACCCGGCTCACGCTGGGCGGGCCCGAGGCCCTCGACCTGGCCGCCTTCGGCGAGGCGACACCGCTGCCGGGGGACGACGTCGTCCAGCTGACCGACGCCACCCGGCGCGCCTACCGCAAGGTCGTCGTCCGCGGCGACCGGCTCGTCGGCGGCGTCCTGCTCGGCGATCTCGCCGCGGTCGGAACGCTCGCCCGGGCGTGGGAGGGCGACGAGGCCCTGCCCGACGCTCCCCTGCTTCATCTGCTCACCCATGACGGAGGCTCCTGAGATGCACACCCCCACCCTCGTCCTGGTCGGCCACGGCATGGTCGGCCAGCGGTTCCTGGAGGCGCTCGCGGACCGGGGCGTCACCGAGCGCGCGCGGGTCGTGGTCCTCTGCGAGGAGCCGCGCCCCGCCTACGACCGCGTCCAGCTGACCTCGTACTTCAGCGGCCGGACCCCCGACGACCTGTCGATGGTCGAGGACGGCTTCATGGCGAAGTACGGCATCGAGCTGTACGTCGGCGACCCGGCCGAGTCGGTCGACCGCGCGGCCCGCACGGTCACGGCCCGCTCCGGGCAGGTCTTCGCGTACGACACCCTCGTGCTGGCCACCGGCTCGTACCCCTTCGTGCCCCCCGTCCCGGGCAAGGACGCGCGCGGCTGTTTCGTCTACCGGACGATCGAGGACCTGTTCGCGATCGAGGAGTACGCGAAGACGGCGACGACCGGCGCGGTCGTCGGCGGCGGGCTGCTCGGCCTGGAGGCGGCGGGCGCGCTCAAGGGGCTCGGACTCGACACGCACGTCGTGGAGTTCGCGCCCCGGCTGATGCCGGTGCAGGTCGACGAGGGCGGTGGCGCTGCGCTGCTGCGCACGATCGAGCAGATGGGTCTCACCGTCCACACCGGCACGGGCACGCAGGAGGTCGTGACCGAGGACGGCGCGGTCACCGGGATGCGGCTCTCGGACGGCTCCGAGGTCGCCACGGACATGGTCGTCTTCTCCGCGGGTGTACGGCCCCGGGACCAGCTGGCGCGCGACTGCGGCCTGACGGTGGGCGAGCGCGGCGGCATCGCGGTGGACGACCGGTGCCGGACGTCCGACCCGTCCGTCTACGCGATCGGCGAGTGCGCGCTCGCCTCGGACGGCCGGGTGTACGGCCTGGTGGCGCCCGGCTACGAGATGGCGCTGACCGCGGCGGCGACGATCGCCGACGAGGCCGAGGAACGCTCCTTCACGGGCGCCGACATGTCGACGAAGCTGAAGCTCCTCGGTGTGGACGTGGCCTCCTTCGGGGACGCGCACGGCACGGCCGAGGGCTGCCTCGACGTCGTGTACTCCGACTCCCGCTCCGGGGTCTACAAGAAGCTCGTGGTCGACCGGGAGGGTGTGCTGCTCGGCGGTGTCCTGGTCGGCGACGCCGACTCGTACGGGATGCTGCGGCCGCTCACCGGCTCGGTGCCGCCCGTCTCCCCGGAGCAGCTGGTCCTCCCGGCGGGCGCCGGCGCTCCGGTCGCGCTGGGGCCCTCGGCCCTCCCCGACGACGCGGTCATCTGCTCGTGCCACAACGTCACCAAGCACGCGATCACCCAGTGCGCGACGCTGCCGGAGGTGAAGAAGTGCACCAAGGCGGGGACCGGCTGCGGCAGTTGCGTGAAGCTCATCGGCCAGCTGCTGCCGGAACCCGCGGACAAGGGGCTGTGCGGCTGCTTCGCGTACACCCGCAGTGAGCTGTACGAGATCACCCGCACCCTGCGGCTGACCTCCTTCGCCGAACTGCTCGACTCGCACGGCCGGCCGGAGGCGCGGGGCGGCGAGGGCTGCGAGGTCTGCAAGCCGACGGTCGGCTCGATCCTGGCCAGTCTCGCGCCGACGATCGGGGCGGGCGGCTACATCCTCGACGGCGAGCAGGCCTCCCTCCAGGACACCAACGACCACTTCCTCGCCAACCTGCAGCGCAACGGCTCGTACTCGGTCGTGCCGCGCATCCCGGGTGGCGAGATCACCCCGGAGAAGCTGATCGTGATCGGTGAGGTGGCCCGCGACTTCGGGCTGTACACCAAGATCACGGGAGGTCAGCGGATCGACCTGTTCGGCGCGCGGGTCGACCAACTGCCGGCGATCTGGACCCGGCTGGTCGACGCGGGCTTCGAGTCGGGGCACGCGTACGGCAAGTCACTGCGCACGGTGAAGTCCTGCGTGGGACAGACCTGGTGCCGCTACGGCGTCCAGGACTCGGTGAAGATGGCGATCCAGCTGGAGCTGCGCTACCGGGGTCTGCGTTCGCCGCACAAGCTCAAGTCGGCGGTCTCCGGCTGCGCGCGGGAGTGCGCGGAGGCGCAGTCGAAGGACTTCGGCGTCATCGCCACGGCGAACGGCTGGAACCTGTACGTCGGCGGCAACGGCGGCGCGACCCCGCGCCACGCGGACCTCCTGGCGCAGGACCTGTCGGACGCCGAACTGGTGCGGCTGATCGACCGCTTCCTGATGTTCTACATCCGTACCGCCGACCGTCTGGAGCGCACCTCGGTGTGGCTGGAGCGCCTGGAGGGCGGGCTCGGCCATCTGCGGGACGTGGTCGTCCACGACTCACTGGGGCTCTGCGACGAACTGGAGGCGCTGATGGCGGCCCATGTCGACGACTACCAGGACGAGTGGGCCGCGACCCTGGACGACCCGGAGCGGCTGCGCCGCTTCGTCTCCTTCGTGAACGCGCCCGACGCTCCGGACCCGTCGGTGCGGTTCGTCCCGGAGCGGGACCAGATCAAGCCGGACCTGACCGTCCTCACCATCGGAACTCTGGAAGGGGTCTGAAGCCCGATGAACCTCGAACTCTCCCACGATGCCGAGACCGACGCCTGGACGACGGTCTGCGAGACCTCCCGGCTGATCCCCGGCCGGGGTGTGGCCGCGCTCCTTCCCGACGGCCGGCAGGCGGCGCTCTTCCTGGACCGGGCGGGCCGGGCGTACGCGATCGAGAACCGCGACCCGTTCACCGGCGCCCAGGTGCTGTCCCGGGGCCTCCTCGGCTCGGCGGGCGGCCGTACCTTCGTGGCCTCGCCGCTCCTGAAGCAGCGCTTCGACCTGGAGACGGGGAGGTGCCTGGACGACGAGGGGGTGTCGGTGACGGTCTTCCCGGTCCGCACGGTCCGGGTCGAACCGGCCGTCGGAACCGACCTGGTGAGCGACGGCGGCGTATCGGCCTGAGGCGGTCCGACGTAGGCTGTGCGGTCCTACTCCGGAGTAAGAACGAGGGGGTCCGCATGGCCACGCCCGGCCGCAGCACCGGCAGCACCACCGGCACAGGCGCCGGCACCGGGACCCGCGCGGGCACCCGCACCAGGACCCGGGCCTGGAGCGCCCGCGACATCCCGGACCAGCGGGGCCGCACCGCCGTGGTCACCGGCGCCAACAGCGGCATCGGTCTGGTCACCGCCCGCGAACTGGCCCGCAGCGGCGCCCGGGTGGTGCTCGCCTGCCGCAGCGAGGCCCGGGGCACGGCGGCCGTCGACCAGGTGCGGGGCGAAGTGCGGGACGCGGAGGTGGAGTTCCGCCCGCTGGACCTCGCCAGCCTCTCCTCCGTACGGCAGTTCGCGGCCTCGCTCCCGTACGAGCGGCTCGATCTGCTCGTCAACAACGCGGGGGTGATGGCGCTGCCGTACGCCCGGACCGCGGACGGCTTCGAGACGCAGTTCGGCGTCAACCACCTGGGGCACTTCGCGCTCACCGGCCTGCTGCTGCCCCGGCTGCTCGACGCGCCCGCGGCCCGTGTCGTCACCGTCTCCAGCGGCATGCACGCGATATCCAGGCTGGACATGGGCGATCTCAACAGCGAGCGGAGGTACCGGCGCTGGATCGCGTACGGCCGCTCGAAGACGGCCAATCTGCTCTTCGTCCACGAGCTGGCCAGGCGCCTGAGGGCGGCGGGCTCGGGGATCGTGGCGGCGGCCGCCCACCCCGGGTACGCGGCGACCGATCTGCAGACGGCCGGGGCGCGGATGGAGGGCCGTACCGGCGCCGAGCGGATCATCGGGCTCGGCAACCGGATCCTCGCCCAGTCGGCCGAGGCCGGGGCGCTGCCGACGCTCTACGCGGCGACCGCGGACGGGGTGGCGGCCGACTCGTTCACCGGCCCGTCGTTCCTGATGGTGCGGGGTGCGCCCGGCGCCTCCTGGCGGGCGCGGTGGACCCTCGACGACGTCGCCGGCGAGCGGCTCTGGGTTGCCTCGGAGCAGCTCACCGGCGTGACGTACGACGCTCTGAAGGGGTGACCGGCGGGTGTGCCCGCCCGGTGATCAGCCCTCGATGGCGGCCTGGTCCATCCACATGACCTCCCAGTGGTGGCCGTCCGGGTCCGTGAAGGAGCGGCCGTACATCGTCCCGTAGTCCATGGGCTCCTTCGCCGGCGTACCACCGGCGGCGAGCGCGCCGTCCGCCAGCTCGTCGACCTTCTCGCGGCTCTCGGCGCTGAGCGCCAGGAGCACCTCGCTCGTCCTGGTCGCGTCGGCGATCTCCTTCCCGGGCGCGGTGAACTCCTTGAACTTGGGCTCCGTCAGCAGCATCGCGAAGATCGTGTCGCTGATGACCATGCAGGCGGCGGTGTCGTCGCTGAACTGCGGGTTGAAGGAGTAGCCGAGCTTGCCCCAGAAGGCCTTCGAGGCCTCGAGGTCCTTGACCGGCAGGTTGACGAAGATCATCTGGTTCATGGTGTCCGCTCTCTCATGTGGCCCGGGGTGTCTCGGGTGCCTCGTGTGCGCTTTCGAGAGTTAAGACGGCGGACCCCGTGAAAACTCATCGGCGCGCGGGAAGTTTTCTCCGGACGGGTCCAGCGTCGGGGCACGAGCCCCGCGGGCAGGAAGACCCGCGAGCAGGACGGTGAACGCCCCGGCCGGCCGCTGCACGGCCGCCTTCGCCGACGAGGACCTGCGCCGGCGGTGGCTCCCGGACGGCGAGCTGGAGGTACGCACCCACCGGCCGGGGAAGTCCGTGACGGCGGAGTGGGACGGCGGCACGAGCCGGATTGAGGTCTACCTGACCCCGATGGGCGACGCGAAGACACGGATCCGCCTCGGCCACACGAAACTCCCGGACGCGGACGCGGTGGGGGCCTGCAAGGCCTTCTGGCGCGAGCGGCTCGCCGAGCTCAAGACCGTGCTGGAGTCGGAGGCGTAACCCTTCCCGCGCCACGCCGTGCGCCGGGGTGCGCGCCACCGGACCCCACTGACATTCCGACCGACGCTTCCCCTTCACCGGTTGTTGATGCACCGTCAACTCGGTACCAACTCCGTACTCCTAGGTTCCGAAAGCGCGCGACCCCGCCGCCGACCGGTGCGGCGGGTTCACACACCACCCCCTCTGGAGTGAGACGTGGAGCGACGCAGTTTCCTGCGCGGAGCGGTCATCGGCACGTCGGCGGCCGCCTTCGGCGGCACCCTGATGCGCGGGGCGGCCTACGCGGCCCCCGCCCAGCCCGGCGCCGGCCCCTACGGGGCCCTCGGTCCGGCCGACGCCAACGGCATCCTGCTGCCGAGCGGATTCAGCAGCCGGGTCATCGCCCGGTCGGGACAGACCGTCCCCGGCACCTCGTACACCTGGCACAACGCCCCCGACGGCGGCGCCTGCTTCGCCGACGGAAGCGGCTGGATCTACGTCTCCAACTCGGAGATCAACCCCGGCGGCGGCGCGAGCGCGGTGAAGTTCGGCTCCACCGGCAACGTCACGGGCGCGTACCGCATCCTCTCCAACACCCGCACCAACTGCGCGGGCGGCAAGACCCCGTGGAACACCTGGCTCTCCTGCGAGGAGGTCAGCCTCGGGTACGTCTACGAGACCGACCCGTACGGCGTGAACGCGGCCGTCCGCCGCGCCGCGATGGGGCGCTTCAAGCACGAGGCCGCCGCGGCCGACCCCGTCCGCAAGGTCGTCTACCTGACCGAGGACGAGACCAGCGGCTGCTTCTACCGGTTCATACCCACCACCTGGGGCAACCTCTCCTCCGGGACGCTCCAGGTACTGGTGGCCGGCACCGCCGCCTCCGGCTCCTTCACCTGGCAGAACGTCCCGGACCCGGACGGCTCTCCGACCGCGACGCGCAGCCAGGTCTCCGGCTCGAAGAAGTTCAACGGCGGTGAGGGCTGCCACTACGCCAACGACACCGTCTGGTTCACCACCAAGGGCGACAACCGCCTCTGGCAGCTCAACCTCACCACGAACACCTACGAGCTCGCGTACGACGACTCGCTGGTGTCCGGCGGCGGCGCCCCGCTGACGGGCGTGGACAACGTCACCGGCTCCTCCTCCGGCGATCTGTTCATCGCCGAGGACGGCGGCAACATGGAGATCTGCATCATCACGCCGGACGACGTCGTCGCCCCGTTCCTGCGGATCAGCGGCCAGTCCGGCTCCGAGATCACCGGGCCCGCCTTCTCCCCCGACGGCAGGCGGCTGTACTTCTCCAGCCAGCGCGGCACCTCCGGCAGCTCCTCCGGCGGCATCACCTACGAGGTGACCGGCCCGTTCCGCGCGTAGAGGCGCTCGGCGGGGGCCGCCGACACGGCCCCCGCCACCCTTCGCCGGGCGCCGCCCAGCAGGGCGGCGCCCAGCGGCGTCAGGGTGTGCAGGACGGCGTTGCCGTGCCGCAGGGTGGCGACCAGGCCCGCCTCGCGCAGGACGCCCGCGTGCTGGCTGGCCGAGGCGAGCGACACCCCCGCCCGGCGGGCGAGTTCGCTGGTCGTGCCGCCGTCGCCGATCGCGTGCAGGACCGCCGAGCGCGTGTTGCCGACCAGCTTGGCGAGCGAGGAGCCGCCCGGCTCGTGCACGGTCGGCGCCTCGCAGTGCGTCGTCGGGTAGACGAGCACCGGCGGCAGCGTCGGGTCGCGCAGGACGACCGGGGTGCCGCGGCAGAAGTACGAGGGCTGCAGCAGCAGGCCCCTGCCGTCGAGGTGCAGGTCGCGCGTGACGGGATAGTCGGCCTCCAGGACCGGCGAGCGCCAGCGGAACATCGGCGGCAGCGAGGCGAGGAGCTCCTCGGCGCCCCCGTCGAGCAGGGCCCGGCCGCGCAGCGCGCGGTCGGCCTCGACCCGGGCGCGGATGTGCGGCCAGTACGGCTCGATCGCCACGCGGTGGTAGCTGCGCAGGGTCCCGATGAGCCGGCTGAACGGTTCGGCACCACCCTCGGCGAGAGCCCGCAGCGAGTGCGGCACCGTACGGCCGCCGGCCCGGTCCGCGCCGAGGAGGGCCAGCTCGGCCCCGAGCCGCTCCCGGGGGGTCTCGCGGAGCGCCTGAAGGGCCTCGTCGAGGCCGTGGAGGCCCTCGGGAGGGGTCAGGAAGTCGGGGAAGTAACCGCGACTCGGCACGAGGGCGGCGAGCAGTCGCGTCTCTCCGTTGAGTCGTGGACGCGTGTCGGAACGCCATTCTCCGTAGACGACCGGCCCGCGCCGGTCCCTAAGCCGATGAAAGCTGAGAATCGTTTCCCACAGAACGTCAGGCCGGGCCGCCATCCGCACCCCCGCCACATCGCTCGCGGTGAAATGAATCCGCAGCATTGAACCCCCACCTGTGCACTCGCAACCGCCCCCGTCGACGAGTATGCACATCATCACAGCACGTTACCAGGGTGTTTCAGCCACACTTGAAAAGCATCGCGGCGACCGGGGGCAAACGGAAAAGCTGTGGGGGTCGGGCAGGAAACCTTCAGGACCGAGGTGGCGTGGCGAAGACCGTGGGGGGCTTTGCACGCCCGGCGGCGGTCGGCGAGGGTTGCGGCTCACCTGCCCGGCATGGGTAATGGGCGCGGCCACCGGGTGGGGATCCGGGGGTCGCGCCCGTCCCGTTCTTTGCGGGACCAATCGTGGAAAGTTCAATACCGAAAGTTCAACGACCAATAATTCAATCGGCCTCGATTGAACACAAACTCACATCCGGCGAACATCCCGGGGCGGCTCCGGGGTGGACGAAATACGACGGGGCGGACACCTCCGCACAAGGTGTCCGCCCCATCTCTCTTGCGACCCGGAGCCGCCGCCCATCGGTTGAGGGTCGGGGACGAGCGGCGACTCCGGTGACCTTTGCTACTGAACGTCCGGTCAGCGGCCGTCCAGCAGGGCCGAGCCCGGGGGCTCAGCGGCTGTCGGAGCCCTTCGACTCCGCAGCGGCCCGGCCGGCCTCCAGGCGCGCCACCGGGATCCGGAACGGCGAGCAGGAGACGTAGTCGAGTCCGACCTCGTGGAAGAAGTGCACCGACTCCGGGTCGCCGCCGTGCTCACCGCAGACGCCGAGCTTGATGTCCGGGCGGGTGGCCCGGCCGGCCTGGACCGCGCTGCGGACCAGGGCGCCCACACCGTCCTTGTCGATGGTCTCGAAGGGCGAGACACCGAAGATGCCCTTCTCCAGGTACGCGGTGAAGAAGCTGGCCTCCACGTCGTCCCGGGAGAAGCCCCAGACCGTCTGCGTGAGGTCGTTGGTGCCGAAGGAGAAGAACTCGGCGGCCTCGGCGATCTGACCGGCGGTCACGGCGGCGCGCGGCAGCTCGATCATGGTGCCGAGCGCGAGCTTCAGCTCCACACCCGTCTTGGCCTGGACCTCGGCGATGACCTGCTCGGCCTCGTCGCGGACGATCTCCAGCTCCTGGACGGTACCGACGAGGGGGATCATGATCTCGGCGCGCGGGTCGCCCTTGGCCTCGATGCGCTGGGCCGCGGCCTCGGCGATCGCCCGGACCTGCATGGTGAACAGACCGGGGATGACCAGGCCGAGCCGGACACCGCGCAGACCCAGCATCGGGTTCTGCTCGTGCAGCCGGTGCACGGCCTGGAGCAGGCGCAGCTCGTTCTCGTGCGGCTCCTTGCGGGCCTCGGCGAGGGCGACGCGCACCGACAGCTCGGTGATGTCGGGCAGGAACTCGTGCAGCGGCGGGTCGAGCAGCCGGACCGTGACGGGCAGCCCGTCCATGGCCTCGAAGAGCTCGACGAAGTCCTTCTTCTGCAGCGGGAGCAGGGCCTCGAGGGCCTCGGTCCGCTCCTCGTCGGTGTCGGCGAGGATCAGCTTCTCGACCATCTCGCGGCGCTCGCCGAGGAACATGTGCTCCGTACGGCAGAGGCCGATGCCCTGGGCGCCGAAGCGGCGGGCGCGCGAGGCGTCCTCGGCGTTGTCGGCGTTGGCGCGGACGCGCAGCCGGCGGACGCGGTCGGCGTAGGCCATGATCCGGTGGACGGCGGCGACCAGCTCGTCGGCGTCGTCGGCGCCGGCGTGCATCCGGCCCTCGAAGTACTCGACGACCGGGGACGGTACGACGGGTACCTCACCGAGGTACACCTTGCCGGTGGAACCGTCGATGGAGACGACGTCGCCCTCCTCGACGACCACACCGGAGGAGGTGGTCATCCGGCGGCGCTTGGTGTCGACCTCGAGCTCCTCGGCGCCGCAGACGCAGGTCTTGCCCATGCCGCGGGCCACGACGGCCGCGTGCGAGGTCTTGCCGCCGCGCGAGGTCAGGATGCCCTCGGCGGCGATCATGCCGTCCAGGTCGTCCGGGTTGGTCTCACGGCGGATGAGGATGACCTTCTCGCCGGAGCGCGACCACTTGACGGCCGTGTACGAGTCGAAGACGGCCTTGCCCACGGCCGCGCCCGGGGAGGCGGCGATACCGCGGCCGATCTGCTCGACCTTGGCGTTCTCGTCGAACTTGGGGAACATCAGCTGCGCGAGCTGGGCGCCGTTGACGCGCTGGAGCGCCTCGGCCTCGTCGATCAGGCCCTGGTCGACCAGCTGGGTCGCGATCCGGAAGGCGGCACCGGCGGTGCGCTTGCCGACGCGGGTCTGCAGCATCCACAGCTGACCGCGCTCGATCGTGAACTCGATGTCGCAGAGATCCTTGTAGTGGGTCTCCAGGGTCTCCATGATCTGCATCAGCTGGTCGTACGACGCCTTGTCGATCGACTCGAGCTCGGCCAGCGGCACGGTGTTGCGGATACCGGCGACGACGTCCTCGCCCTGCGCGTTCTGCAGGTAGTCGCCGTAGACGCCCTGGTGGCCGGAGGCGGGGTCGCGGGTGAAGGCGACGCCGGTGCCGGAGTCCGGGCCGAGGTTGCCGAAGACCATGGAGCAGATGTTGACCGCGGTGCCGAGGTCGCCGGGAATGCGCTCCTGGCGGCGGTAGAGCTTGGCGCGGTCGGTGTTCCAGGAGTTGAAGACGGCCTCGATGGCGAGGTCCATCTGCTCGCGCGGGTCCTGCGGGAAGTCGCGGCCGGCCTCGGCCTTCACGATCTTCTTGAAGTGCTTGACGATCTTCTTCAGGTCGCCCGCGTCGAGGTCGGTGTCGACCGTGATCTTCTTGGCGGCCTTGGCCTCGTCGAGGGCCTCCTCGAAGAGCTCGCCGTCGACACCGAGGACGGTCTTGCCGAACATCTGGATGAGACGGCGGTACGAGTCCCAGGCGAAGCGCGCGTCGCCGGCCTGGGCGGTCAGGCCCTCGACGGACGCGTCGGAGAGGCCGATGTTCAGGACGGTGTCCATCATGCCGGGCATGGAGAACTTGGCGCCGGAGCGCACCGAGACGAGCAGCGGGTCGTCGGCCTGGCCGAGCTTCTTGCCCATCTTCTGCTCGAGGGCGTCCAGGTGGGCGGTGACCTCGTCACGGAGCTCGACCGGCTCGGAGCCGCTGTCGAGGTAGACCTTGCACGCCTCGGTGGTGATCGTGAAGCCGGGGGGAACCGGGAGGCCGAGGTTGGTCATCTCGGCGAGGTTCGCACCCTTGCCACCGAGCAGGTCCTTCAGGTCCCTGTTGCCCTCGGTGAAGTCGTACACGAACTTCTGATCTTTGTTTTCCGACACGTGTCTCGACTCCTCGAGGACTCGGTGGCTGCCCTGACGGCGAGGAACATACCCAGATCGAAGGCCCCTGTGGAGGTATGCCTACCGGTCACATGGTCTTAACCACCCGTCCGCCAGCGCATCGAAAGTAACTGACGAGTAGCTTCCGCTTTCAGGCTCCGAAGCCCCCTTGACTCAAACCCGAGGTTACCCGCTCACATGAGCGACTTCTTGAGCATCTGCGTTCAACTCTTGAACGCAAGAGGGGTGGCACCCAGTGCCACCCCTCCATAAGTGCAACGCCTCGTAATCTGCTCATCTGAGCAGCACCCCTATCAAGGGTGGCGAGGATCACGCCGAACTTCGGCCCGATTTTCCACGATCCGGACGACCAGGGGTCACCCCCCGGACGTGTCCAGTTCGGCCTCCTCGCTGACACCCGCGCAGTCGTAAGGGTCCTTCAACCAGCCGTCGGGCAGCACCACGCGGTTGTTGCCCGACGTGCGGCCGCGCGGGCCGTCCGCGCCCGTCGGCCACGGCTGGTCCAGATCCAGCTCGCTCAACTGAGCGCTCAGCTCGTCCAGGGACGAGGTGATCGCCAGCTTCTTACGCATCTCGGAACCGACCGAGAAGCCCTTCAGGTACCAGGCCACGTGCTTGCGGAAGTCGATGACACCGCGCGACTCGTCCCCGAGCCACTCGCCGAGCAGCCGCGCGTGCCGCACCATCGCGTCCGCGACCTCGCGCAGCCCCGGCTGGGCGTAGCCCCCGGTGCCCTCGAAGCCCGCCACCAGGTCCGCGAAGAGCCACGGCCGCCCCAGGCAGCCGCGCCCCACGACCACGCCGTCGCAGCCGGTCTCGCGCATCATCCGCAGCGCGTCGTCCGCGGACCAGATGTCGCCGTTGCCGAGCACCGGGATCTCCGGCACGTGCTCCTTGAGCCGCGCGATGGCGTCCCAGTCCGCCGTACCGCCGTAGTGCTGCGCCGCCGTCCGCCCGTGCAGGGCGATCGCCGTCACGCCCTCCTCGACCGCGATCCGGCCCGCGTCCAGGAAGGTGATGTGGTCGTCGTCGATGCCCTTGCGCATCTTCATCGTGACCGGCAGGTCACCCGCGTTGGAGACGGCCTCGTTCAGGATCGCGCGCAGCAGCGGCCGCTTGTACGGCAGGGCCGAGCCGCCGCCCTTACGGGTCACCTTGGGGACCGGGCAGCCGAAGTTCAGGTCGATGTGGTCGGCCAGGTCCTCGTCCGCGATCATCCGTACGGCCTTGCCGACCGTCACGGGGTCGACGCCGTAGAGCTGGATCGACCGAGGCTGCTCGCTCGCGTCGAAGCGGATGAGCTGCATGGTCTTCTCGTTGCGCTCCACCAGCGCCCGCGTCGTGATCATCTCGCTCACGAACAGGCCCTTGCCGCCGCTGTACTCACGGCAGAGGGTGCGGAAAGGGGCGTTGGTGATGCCGGCCATCGGGGCGAGCACCACCGGCGGCTGCACGAGGTGCGGCCCGATGGAGAGGGGGGAGAACGCGGTCATTCAGCCATTGTCGCGCACTGCGGCACTCCTTAGGCAGCCGTACGATCCGCACATGCCCGAGCTCACATCCGCGCCGCCCGGCCGGGACCGGAAACGGGTCATCCTGGCGATCTGCTGCATGAGCCTGCTGATCGTCAGCCTGGACAACACCGTGCTGAACGTCGCGCTCCCCGCCATGCAGCGTGACCTGCACGCTTCCGTGGCGGGCCTGCAGTGGACCATCGACGCCTACACGCTGGTCCTGGCCTCGCTGCTGATGTTCGCCGGCTCGACCGCGGACCGGATCGGCCGCCGCAAGGTCTTCCTGACCGGTCTCGTCTTCTTCACCCTCGGCTCGCTCCTCTGCTCGCTCGCCCCCAGCCTGGAGACCCTGGTGGTGTTCCGGATGATCCAGGCGGTCGGCGGCTCGATGCTCAACCCGGTCGCCATGTCGATCATCACCAACACCTTCACCGAGCCAGCGGCGCGCGCCCGGGCCATCGGGCTGTGGGGCGGGGTGGTCGGCGTCTCCATGGCGGCGGGTCCGGTGGTCGGAGGGCTGCTCGTCGACTCGGTGGGCTGGCGCGCCGTGTTCTGGATCAACCTGCCGGTCGGCCTCGCCGCGCTGCTGCTGACCCTGCGCTACGTCCCCGAGTCCAAGGCGCCCAGGCCCCGCCGCCCCGACCCGGTCGGCCAGGTGCTGGTCGCCGCCTTCCTCGGCTCGCTCACGTACGCGATCATCGAGAGCAGCCTCCCCTTCGCCGGCGTCGCGCTGGCCTCGCTCGCCGGGCTGCTGTTCTACGAGCCCCGGCGCCGGGAGCCCCTGATCGACCTGCGGTTCTTCCGGAGTGCTCCGTTCAGCGGCGCCACGATCATCGCCGTCTGCGCCTTCGCCGCCCTCGGCGGATTCCTCTTCCTGAACACGCTCTACCTCCAGAACGTGCGCGGGCTCTCCGCCCTGGAGGCAGGCATGTACATGCTGCCGATGGCGTCCATGACCCTGGTCTTCGCCCCGCTCTCCGGGCGGCTCGTCGGGGCGCGCGGACCGCGGCTGCCCCTGCTGCTCGCGGGGACGGCGATGGCGGCGGGCTGCCTGCCCTTCGCCGCCTTCGAGGCCGAGACGCACGATCCGATGCTCTTCGCCGGGTACGTGCTCTTCGGGATCGGCTTCGGCATGGTGAACGCTCCGATCACCAACACCGCCGTCTCGGGCATGCCCCTCTCCCAGGCGGGGGTGGCGTCGGCCGTCGCCTCCACCAGCCGGCAGATCGGCCAGACGCTCGGCGTCGCCGTCGTGGGAGCCGTCCTGGCCGCCGGGGTCGGCACGCTCTCGCGTACGGACGACTTCGTGGCGGCGAGCAGGGGCGGTTACTGGATCATGACCGGCTGCGGTCTCTGTGTCCTCGTGGTCGGCGCTCTGACCAGCGGGAAGTGGGCGATGGGGACGGCGGAGCGGACGGCGCGGCGACTGGAGGCGGAGGAGGCTCAGGCGCCTGCGGGCGCGACGTCCTCCGCCTCCTGAACCGCGAGCGCCAGAAGCCGGTCGAGCCCCGCGCGGGACTCCTGGTCGACCGGTACGTACGTCACCAGGCGCGGTCCGGAGGTCGGGCCGAGCCACACGTTGGTGTGCTCCAGGTGCAGGGTCCCGACACGGGCGTTACGGATGATCTTGGTGCGGCCGCCCTGGGCCACCACCTCGTGGCGCGCCCAGATCTCCCGGAACTCCGGCGAGGCGGCCTCCAGCCGCTGCAGCAGCGCCTTCCAGGCGGGCTCGGCGAGGTGCTCGGCCATGGAGGCCCTGAACTTGCCCGCCATCGCGCGCGTGACGTCCGGCAGCTCGGCGACGGCGGACCGCCACTCGTCGTTGGTGAAGGCCAGCCAGATGCAGTTCCGGTCCTCGCGCGGCAGCTCGTCGAGGTCGCAGAGCAGCCTGCCGTACGTGCGGTTGTAGGCCAGGATGTCGTACCGGCTGTTCTGGATGCAGGCGGGCAGCGGCTCCAGCTGGTCCAGCATCGCGCGAAGGGCGGGCGTGACGGTCGGGCAGGGCGCCTCCGGGTTCGGGTCGGCCTCGCCGCCGAGGGCGAAGAGGTGGGTGCGCTCGGTCGCGTCGAGCTGAAGGGCCCGGGCGAGGGCGTCGAGGACCTGAGGCGAGACGTGGATGTCCCGGGCCTGCTCCAGCCACGTGTACCAGGTGACGCCGACGGCGGAGAGGTGCGCGACCTCCTCGCGGCGCAGTCCGGGGGTGCGCCGGCGCCGACCGCGGGGCAGGCCCACCTGCTCGGGGGTGATCCGCTCGCGGCGGCTGCGCAGGAAGGCGGCGAGTTCGTGCCGCCGGACATCGGTCCGCGCCCCGGCCTCCGGGGCAGGCGTGACCCCGGCTGCCGGGGCTCGCGTGGTCCCGGCCTCGGTGCCTCGTGTGCGCGTGGTCCCCACGGCCATGGTCGTCATGCTCCCAGGGTGCCGGGGCTCTCAGCCCGTTGCCAGGTAGTGCTAGTACCAGGATAAAGACACTCTGGTACCAGGCTGAGTCTGGGCGGATCGTCGACAGCGTGCCTACTCCAGCCTCCACCACCGCCCCCGCCCGCGGGACCGGCTCCGCCGTCGGCCGCGCGGCCCCCGTCCTCGGCCCGCTCGGACTCTTCACCGTGCTCCTCGGCGCCGCGCTGCCGCTGATCGACTTCTTCATCGTCAACGTCGCCCTCCCCACCATCGACCACGATCTGGCGGCCGGTCCGGCGATGCTGGAACTGGTCGTGGCCGGCTACGGACTCAGCTACGCCGTACTGCTCGTCCTCGGCGGGCGGCTCGGCGACCTCTTCGGCCGCCGCCGGCTCTTCCTCGCCGGCATGGCCGCCTTCGGCGTGACCTCGCTCGCCTGCGGCCTGGCCCCGGACGCCTGGACGCTCGTCGGGGCGCGTGTGGCACAGGGTGCCTCGGCCGCACTGATGCTCCCGCAGGTCCTCGCGACCATTCACTCCTCGACGACGGGGGCGCGGCACGCGAGGGCGCTGAGCCTGTACGGCGCCACCGCCGGGCTCGCGATGGTGGCCGGTCAGATCCTGGGCGGGGTGCTCGTCGCGGCCGACCTCGCGGGCAGTGGCTGGCGGGCGATCTTCCTGGTCAACGTGCCGGTGGCGGTGGCCGGACTGCTGCTCGCCGTGCGGACCGTCCCGGAGACCCGCTCGGAGCACCCGGCACCGGTCGACGTCCCCGGCACCCTCCTCCTCGGCCTGGCGCTGCTCACGCTCCTCGCCCCCCTCACGGAGGGGAGGGCGGCGGGCCGGCCGCTGTGGACCTGGGTCGCGCTCGGGATCTTCCCGTTCGCCGCCGGGGCGTTCTGGTGGGTGGAGCTGCGGGCCGACCGGCGGGGCCGTACGCCGCTGGTACCGCCGAGCCTGCTCGGTCTGGTCTCGCTGCGCCGGGGACTCGCCCTGGTGCTGCCGTTCTCGATCGGCTTCGGCGGCTTCATGTTCGTGATCGCGGTGGCGCTCCAGCAGGGCCTGCGGATGAGCGCGGTGGTCTCGGGCCTCGCGCTGGTCCCGATGGCGGTGGCCTTCTTCGGCGCCTCCCTCGCGGGCCCTCGGCTGGTACGGCGCTGGGGCACCCGGGTCGTCACGGCGGGCGCCCTCGTCCAGGCCTTCGGCATCGGTCTGCTCGCCCTCGCGGCCTGGGGCTCCTGGCCCTCCCTCTCGGCCTGGAGCCTCCTGCCGGGCATGGCCGTGGCGGGACTGGGCCAGGGTCTCCAGCTCCCGGTCCTGTTCCGGGTCGTCCTCTCCGAGGTGCCGGCGGACCGGGCGGGCGTGGGCAGCGGCGTCATGGTCACCACCCAGCAGTCCGCCCTGGCCCTCGGCGTGGCCACGCTCGGCTCCCTGTTCCTGTCGCTGTCGGCGTCCGGCTCGATGGGGACGGCGCTGACGGTGACGCTCCTGATCCAGGTGGCGGCCGTGCTCCTGACCGCCCTGATGAGCCTGCGCCTGCCGCGCGCCGTGAGCTAGCCCGCGCCTCGGCGGGCACGCACGGGCGAGCTGCGCACCGGGCGACACGCACGTGGGCCCGGGTCACCTTCCGTGACCCGGGCCCACGTCGTCGTAGCGGCTGCGGCTACTCCTGGCCGCCCGCGGTGTCCGCGGCGTCCGCGGTGGCGGTCTCGGCGCCTTCGGCACCCAGCGCGCGCTCGCGCATCTTCCTCAGCAGGTCCTGCTTCTGGTCGACGGCGGCCCTGCGGTCGGCGCTGCTGTTCTGAACGGCGCCCTGCTGGTCGCCTCGGGACAGCTTCTTGCGCTGTCCGCCGACGCCGAGGAGGTTGTTACGGCCCTTGGCCATGGGGTTCTCCCATTGGTGAGAAGTGGTGAGGGGATCGTCCGGCGGGGGCGGGCCGCCGAGGCCCGCCGCGCTCTCACTCGTAGATCTGGAAGAACGAATACATGGCGTAGACGCTACCCGTCCCGCACATGCCAGACACCCGGTTTTCCGTCGCACCGCCCACGTGAATGACAAACATTGAAATCTGTCAGTCGTCATGCCATAGTTGTCATGCATCGCTCCCCCGACGTTCCGCGCCCCTCCCGAGGAGACCCCCATGACCTCCGCCCACACCCTCCCGACCAGCCGCCTCGGCGCCACCGGCCCCGAGGTCTCCGCCCTCGGCCTCGGCTGCATGGGCATGTCCGCGCTGTACGGCGAGAGCGACCGCGCCGAATCGATCGCGACGATCCACGCCGCGCTCGACGCCGGGATCACGCTCCTCGACACCGGCGACTTCTACGGAATGGGCCACAACGAGCTGCTGATCAACGAGGCCCTGCGCACGGCCCCCGCGGCCGCCCGTGAGAAGGCCCTGACCAGCGTGAAGTTCGGCGCCCTGCGCACGGTCGAGGGCGGCTTCACCGGCTATGACGGCCGCCCCGCCGCGGTGAAGAACTTCGCGGCGTACTCCCTGCAGCGCCTGGGCACCGACCACATCGACATCTACCGGATCGCCCGCGTCGACCCCGACGTGCCGATCGAGGAGACCCTCGGCGCGATCGCCGAGCTGGTCGAGGCCGGACACGTCCGCCACATCGGGCTCTCCGAGGTCGGCGCGGACACCCTGCGCCGCGCCGCGGCCGTCGCCCCGATCGCCGACCTCCAGATCGAGTACTCCCTGATCTCCCGGGGCATCGAGGAGAAGATCCTGCCGACCGCGCGCGAGCTGGGCATCGGCATCACGGCGTACGGCGTGCTGTCGCGCGGCCTGATCAGCGGCCACTTCACCCGTGACCGCGAACTGGCCCCGGGCGACTTCCGCGGAATGTCTCCCCGCTTCCAGGGCGCCAACCTCCACCGGAACCTGGACCTGGTGGAGCAGCTGCGGGCCATCGCCGAGGCCAAGGGTGTGACGGTCGCGCAGACCGCCATCGCCTGGGTCCTGGCACAGGGCGCCTCGCACGGCGCCGACATCGTCCCGCTGGTCGGCGCCCGTCGCCGGGACCGGCTCACGGAGGCCCTCGGCTCGCTGGACGTCACCCTGGACGCCGCCGACCTGGACGCGATCGAGCGGGCCGTTCCCGCGGGCGCGGCGGCCGGCGAGCGCTACCCGGCCGCCCAGATGGCCCACCTGGACAGTGAGCACTGACCTGCGCTTCGGCTGACAGGTACTGTCATCCCATGCCCACCGAGACCCTGACCGCAGAGCGCATCCTCGAAGCCACCGAGGAGGTCCTGCGGCGGTACGGCCCGGCGAAGGCGACGGTGGTGGACGTGGCCCGGCTCCTCGGCGTCAGCCACGGCAGCGTCTACCGCCACTTCCGCACGAAGGCGGCGCTGCGGGAGGCGGTGACGGCGCGCTGGCTCTCCCGTACGGAAGCCGCGCTGGCCGACCTGACCGGTTCCGCGGGCCGGCCCGCCCCGGAGAAGCTCCGCGCCTGGTTCGCCGAACTCTTCGACGCCAAGCGCCACAAGGCGGGCGACGACCCGGAGCTGTTCGCCACCTACGAGGTCCTGCTCGACGAGAACAGCGGAGTGGTCGAGGACCACCTCGGCGTCCTGGTGGCTCAGGTGCGCGAGATCGTCGAGGAGGGCGTCCGGGGCGCCGAGTTCACCGCCGCGGACACGGACAGCACGGCGCGCGCCCTCTTCGCGGCCACGGCCCGGTTCCACGACCCGGCCTACGCTCCGGAGTGGCAACGCCCCACGATCCAGGCGGAGTTCGACGCGGTGGTGGACCTCCTGCTGCGCGGTCTGCGCCCCTAGGGCGTGTCCTCCGGCAGGCGTTCCGCTCGATACGCCGAAGCCCCCGGTTCCAGTGGAACCGGGGGCTTCGGCGTAGGCGATCAGGCTGGTCAGCAGCCGAGCAGGCGGCTGCCCAGGTAGCCCTGGATCTGGTCGAGGGAGACGCGCTCCTGCTTCATGGTGTCGCGCTCGCGCACGGTCACCGCGTTGTCGTCCAGGGTGTCGAAGTCGACGGTGACGCAGAACGGCGTACCGATCTCGTCCTGGCGGCGGTAGCGGCGGCCGATGGCGCCGGCGTCGTCGAACTCGATGTTCCAGTTCTGCCGCAGGTCGGCGGCGAGGCCCTTGGCCTTCGGCGACAGCTGCGGGTTGCGGGAGAGCGGCAGGACGGCGACCTTGACCGGCGCGATGCGCGGGTCGAGGCGCATCACGGTGCGCTTCTCCATGACGCCCTTGGCGTTCGGGGCCTCGTCCTCGTTGTACGCGTCGAGCAGGAAGGCCAGCATGGTGCGGCCGACGCCCGCGGCGGGCTCGATGACGTACGGGGTCCAGCGCTCCTGGGTCTCCTGGTCGAAGTAGAACAGGTCGTTCCCGGACGCCTTGGAGTGCGCCTTCAGGTCGTAGTCGGTGCGGTTGGCGACACCCTCGAGCTCGCCCCACTCGCTGCCGCCGAACTGGAAGCGGTACTCGATGTCGGCGGTGCGCTTCGAGTAGTGGGAGAGCTTCTCCTTCGGGTGCTCGAACCAGCGCATGTTCTCCTCACGGAGACCCAGGCCCGTGTACCAGTTCCAGCGCTGCTCCATCCAGTACTCGTGCCACTGCTCGTCCTCGCCCGGCTTGACGAAGAACTCCATCTCCATCTGCTCGAACTCGCGGGTGCGGAAGATGAAGTTGCCCGGAGTGATCTCGTTCCGGAAGGACTTGCCCATCTGCGCGATGCCGAACGGGGGCTTCTTGCGCGAGGTCTGCTGGACCTGGCCGAAGTTGGTGAAGATGCCCTGCGCGGTCTCGGGACGGAGGTAGGCGACGGAGCCGGAGTCCTGCGTCGGGCCGAGGTGCGTGGAGAGCAGACCCGAGAACTGCTTGGGCTCGGTGAAGGTGCCCTTGTTGCCGCAGTTGGGGCAGTTCAGGTCGGTGAGGCCGTTCTCGGGGAGGCGGCCGTGCTTCTCCTCGTACGCCTCCTCCAGGTGGTCGGCGCGGTAGCGCTTGTGACAGGAGGTGCACTCGGTCAGCGGGTCGGTGAAGGTGGCGACGTGACCGGAGGCCTCCCAGACCTCGGTGGCCAGGATCACCGACGAGTCGATGCCGACGACGTCCTCGCGCGCGGTGACCATGTAACGCCACCACTGGCGCTTGATGTTCTCCTTGAGTTCGACACCCAGCGGTCCGTAGTCCCAGGCGGCACGCTGGCCGCCGTAGATCTCGCTGCACGGGTAGACGAAGCCACGGCGCTTGCTCAGGCTGACGATGGTGTCGATCTTGTCGGCGGCCACGGTGCTCTCTTCATTACGACGACGAAGTGCGAATGCCTCAGGTTACCGGCGCCCGCACCCCCCGTATCAAATCGGTTCGGCCTCGCTCATCGGGAAGCACAGGGAGGCCGGAACACGGGCGTCGACGGCGGCGATCAGATCGCCTCCCGACTTGTACCAGTCTGCCTGTATACCGATGACCGTGCGCCGGGGGCGCAGTGTGCGCACGGCGGCGAGCTCGTCCACCGGAGGGTCGGCGAGGGCGCGGCAGAGCAGGTTCACGAACCCGGCGAACTTCTCGGGCTCGCCGGAACCGCCCGGGGATGTCGTCCCAGTACAGAGGGATGCCGTTGATCTCCGTGCGCCGCATGGCCGCTCGTAGTGGGACGGGACACAGGTAAGGCAATTGACAACCGTTTCCAGTTTTGTTGAAAATGAGTGTCATGAACGTACGCCGTCTGATACCCACCACCGCCGTCGCCGGAGCCGTCGCGCTCGGTCTCGTCACCCTCTCCGCCTGCTCGGGGACGTCCGGCGCCGCCGACAAGGCGAACGGCAGGCTCAGCGTGGTGGCGTCGTTCTATCCCATGCAGTACCTGGCCGAGCAGATAGGCGGCGCGCACGTCTCCGTCGAGACGCTGACCGCGCCGGGCGTCGAGCCGCACGACCTCGAGCTCAAGCCGAGGCAGATCGGCGAGCTCGGCGATGCCGACTGCATCCTCTACCTCAAGGGCGTCCAGCCCGCCGTCGACGAGGCGATCAAGCAGGCGGGCGTGGAGCACACCGTCGACGCGGCCGGCCTCACGAAGCTCGAAGCGCACGGCACCGGTGGCCACGACCACGGCGCCGAGGAGCACGGCCACGAGGAGGAGGGCCACGACCACGGCCACGAGTCCGAGGCCGGCGCCGACCCGCACATCTGGCTCGACCCGGTGAAGTACGCCGAGGTCGCCAAGGGCGTCGGCGCCTCCCTGGCGAAGGCCGACCCGGACCACGCCGCCGACTACCGGAAGAACACCGACGCCCTGGTGAAGAAGCTCGGCGACCTGGACACGGCGTTCGAGACCGGCCTGAAGAACACGACCACCAGGACCTTCATCACCACCCACTCGGCGTTCGGCTACCTCGCCGAGCGCTACGGCCTGGACCAGGAGGGCATCACCGGCATCGACCCCGAGTCCGAGCCGAGCCCCGCCCGGATGCAGGAGCTCCAGACCATCGCGGAGAAGGAGAAGGTCTCCACCGTCTTCTTCGAGACGCTCGCCAGCGACAAGACCGCGAAGACCCTGGCCGAGGACACCGGCCTCACCACCGCCGTCCTGGACCCGCTGGAGGGAATCACGGACAGGTCCCAGGGCGATGACTACGTCGAGGTCATGCAGGCCAACCTCGCCGCGCTGAAGAAGGCCCTCGGCGCGAAGTGACCCACGCACAGCAGGAGGCACCCGTGAGCGCGCCCGTCACGCCCGTCATATCCGTCCGCGGAGCCACGGCGACCCTCGGCGCGCGCCCGGTCCTGCGCGGCGTCGACCTCGCCGTGCACCCCGGCGAGGTCGTCGCGCTGCTCGGCGCCAACGGCTCCGGAAAGTCCACCGCCGTCCGCGCGATCATCGGCCAGGTGCCGCTGACCGGCGGCACGATCTCCCTCTTCGGCACCGAGCAGAAGCGGTTCCGCGCCTGGGCCCGCGTCGGTTACGTCCCTCAGCGCACCACCGCCGCCTCCGGTGTCCCCGCCACGATCCGCGAGGTCGTCTCCTCCGGCCGGCTCTCCCGCCGCACCTTCGGCCGGCTGACCAAGGCCGACCGCGCCGCCGTCGACCGGGCCATCGACCTCGTCGGCCTCGCCGACCGGGCCAAGGACTCGGTGAGCGCCCTCTCCGGCGGCCAGCACCAGCGCGTCCTGATCGCCCGCGCGCTCGCCTCGCAGCCCGAGCTGCTGATCATGGACGAGCCGATGGCCGGCGTCGACCTCGCCAGCCAGGAGATCCTCGCCGCCACGTTGCGCGAACAGGTCGCGGACGGCACCAGCGTGCTGCTCGTGCTGCACGAACTGGGCCCCCTGGAGCCGCTGATCGACCGGGCCGTGGTCCTCCGCGACGGCTGTGTCGTCCACGACGGCCCGCCGCCGCAGGCCGTCGGCCAGCATGCCCTGCCCGGCCACGACCACGTCCATCCGCACGCGGCCGGCGAGCCGCTCCGTACGGGTCTGCTGACCTGAGGAAGCTGACCTGATCATGGAATTCCTCGAACCCGCCTTCATGCAGCGAGCGCTTCTCGCGGCCGTCCTCGTCGGCATCACCGCGCCCGCCGTCGGCATCTTCCTCGTGCAGCGCCGCCAGGCGCTGATGGGCGACGGCATCGGCCATGTCGCCATGACCGGCGTCGGTCTCGGCTTCCTCCTGAACAGCAGCCCGGTGTGGATGGCCACCCTGGTCGCCGTCGTCGGCGCCGTGCTGATGGAGCTGATCCGGACGTACGGGCGCACCCGCGGCGACCTCGCGCTCGCCCTGCTCTTCTACGGCGGCATGGCGGGCGGCGTCATGCTGATCCAGGTCGGCGGCGGCTCCAACGCCAATCTGCTCTCGTACCTGTTCGGCTCCTTGTCCACGGTGTCGTCCGAGGACGTCACCGCGATCGCCGTCCTCGCCGCCTTCGTCGTCCTGGTCACCGTCGGTCTGCGCCGCCAGCTCTTCGCCGTCAGCCAGGACGAGGAGTTCGCCCGCGTCACCGGCCTGCCGGTGCGCGCCCTGAACCTGCTCGTCGCGATCACGGCGGCGGTGACCGTCACGGTCGCGATGCGGGTCGTCGGCCTGCTGCTCGTCAGCGCGCTGATGGTGGTCCCGGTGGCGGCGGCGCAGCAGCTGTCCCGTTCGTTCCGCGCGACCTTCGTCCTCGCCATCGTGATCGGCACCGGTGTCACGCTGACGGGCACCGTGACCACGTACTACCAGGACCTGCCCCCGGGCTCGCTCATCGTGCTGCTCGCGATCGGCGTCTTCATCGTCCTGACGGCGCTCTCGGCGCCCCTGGCCAGGCGACGCGCGCGGGCCGCCGAGGCCGCGGCCTCGTCCTCGGCGGAGTGCGACATGGCCGTTCCCGGAACGCGGCGGCCGACGGAGGACGCCACGCTCTAGCAGCCTGGCAGAATGGCGGGGGCGACGACATCACTAGGAGGCCCCCGTGGCGACGGCAGGACCCCCCGTACGCGGCCGCTCGACCAAGCAGCGGGCCGCGGTGGCGGCGGCGCTCGACGAGGTGGACGAGTTCCGCAGCGCTCAGGAACTGCACGACATGCTCAAGCACCGTGGCGACTCCGTGGGCCTCACGACGGTGTACCGGACGCTGCAGACCCTCGCGGACGCCGGCGAGGTCGACGCGCTGCGCACCAGCGAGGGCGAGACGGTCTACCGCCGCTGCTCGACCGGTGACCACCACCACCATCTCGTCTGCCGCGTCTGCGGCAAGGCGGTCGAGGTGGAGGGCCCGGCGGTGGAGCAGTGGGCGGAGACGATCGCCTCCGAGCACGGGTTCGTGAACGTGGCGCACACGGTCGAAATCTTCGGTACCTGCGCGGAGTGCGCGGCCAAGTAGGCCCCGGGGCAGGAACACGCAGGCCCTCGGACCGTACGGAAGGGCCCGCACCGGATCACTCCGGTGCGGGCCCTTTCCGTCCGGCCGGAAGCGGTGCCGTACGCAACCGGGCCTCGGGCGGGTGTCAGACCCGCTTCACATGGCGCTCCAGGATGGCCCGCAACCGGTCGAGATCCTCGGGGGCGGACACGCCCTGCTTGGGCAGCGCGGCGACGCCGACACCCGCCCGGTCGGCCGAGAGCAGGACGAAGAGCGTGGGCGTCTCGACGTACAGGGGCAGCATCGCCCACCGGCTCGTGGTCTCGCTGACGCGCGTCGTCCAGGTCACCCCGTCGTCGTCCACGACGGCCCGGAACTCCCCCTGCGGCTCGACGAGCCCGTACATCTGACGTCCCGTCACCAGCGGTATCAGGGGTCCCAGCGTGAGGACCAGGGCGCCGAGACCGCCGAAGAGGAACACCTTCGACAGCTCCGGGTCCCCCGGCCCCGCCAGCTCCCACACCACGACCAGAGCGGCCAGGACTCCTCCGGTGGGCAGCAGCCACCGCAGCAGGCGCCCCATGGGCGAGTGGCGCAGCCTGACCCTGACCACCTCCGTGACCTCGGCCTTCGTCGGCACGTAGACCAGCTCGACCTTGCTCGGCCCCCGCACAGTCACTCCCCCCTCGTCCTGCTCAGCCCTTGTCCAGGACGGCCATGTCCGCCGCGTCCACGCCACCGAACCGGCGGTCGCGGGAGGCGTACTCCACGCAGGCGCGCCAGAGGTCACGGCGGTCGAAGTCCGGCCACAGGACGTCCTGGAAGATCATCTCCGCGTAGCTGCTCTGCCAGATCAGGTAGTTCGAGGTGCGCTGCTCACCGCTGGGGCGCAGGAACAGGTCGACGTCCGGCATGTCCGGGTAGTACAGGTACTTCTGGAAGGTCTTCTCGTTGACCTTCGCCGGGTCCAGCCTGCCCGCCGCCACATCCTCCGCGATCTTCTTCGCGGCGTCGGCGACCTCGGCGCGACCGCCGTAGTTCACGCAGAAGTAGAGGGTCATCGCGTCGTTGCCGACGGTCTGCTCCTGGGCGACCTGGAGCTCCTGGACGACCGACTTCCACATCTTCGGCATCCGGCCGACCCAGCGGATACGGATACCGAGCTCGTCCATCTCGTCACGGCGGCGCCGGATGACGTCCCGGTTGAAGTTCATGAGGAAGCGGACCTCCTCGGGGGAGCGCTTCCAGTTCTCCGTGGAGAAGGCGTAGAGGGAGAGGTTCTTGACGCCCATCTCCAGGCAGCCCTTGAGCACGTCGAGGACCACGCCCTCGCCGACCTTGTGGCCCTCGGTGCGCGGCAGGCCGCGCTCCTTGGCCCAGCGGCCGTTGCCGTCCATCACACAGGCCACGTGGTTGGGCACCAGCTCGGCGGGGAGCTTCGGCGGACGGGCACCGGAGGGGTGCGGCTCGGGGACCTTGTACTCCCGTCGCTGCCGTCCGAGGATTCCGCGTCGTGCGATGGCCATGGCGATGGATCTCCTAGCTCTTCTCTACATACCGCAGGGAACGCAGGCCGCGCTCCAGGTGCCAGTGCAGATAGGCGGACACCAGCCCGCTCCCCTCCCTGACGTGACGCGGCTCGCACGCGTCCGCAGTCGCCCAGTCGCCGGTGAGCAGCGCGCTGAGCAGGCCGATGGCCTCCGGAGAGGGTACGACGCTGCCGGGCACCCGGCAGTCGCCGCATATGACGCCGCCCGCCGCGACCGAGAAGAACCGGTTGGGCCCGGGCAGCCCGCACTTCGCGCAGTCCTCGAAGCTCGGCGCGTAGCCGTTGACGGCGAGGGAGCGGAGGAGGAAGGCGTCGAGGATCAGATGGGGCGCGTGTTCGCCCCGGGCGAGGGTGCGCAGCCCGCCGACGAGCAGCAGGTACTGCTGCACGGCCGGTTCGCCCTCGTTGTCCGTGAACCGCTCGGCCGTCTCCAGCATCGCCGTCCCCGCGGTGTAGCGGGCGTAGTCGGTGACGATCCCGCCGCCGTACGCGGCGATGGTCTCGCTCTGGGTGCAGAGCGGGAGCCCGCGCCCCACGAGATCACTCCCGCGGGCGAAGAACTGCACGTCGACGTGGGAGAAGGGTTCCAGCCTGGCGCCGAACTTCGACTTCGTCCGCCGCACTCCGCGCGCCACGGCGCGCACCCGTCCGTGACCGCGCGTGAGGAGCGTGATGATGCGGTCCGCTTCACCCAGCTTCTGGGTGCGCAGCACGATGCCGTCGTCGCGGAACAGACTCATGCGGCCCATTCTCCCGTACGGGAGAAGTGCCCCGTGGCCGCTCCCGCCCTTCCGTCACCGGCGCCACCGCCCCGCGCCAGGCGGGCGCGGGCGGCGGGCCGGCTCGCGGAGTCACGGCACCTCGCCCCGGCTGCGGGCGTTCGCGTGCGCGGTGGCGGCGCGCAGGCGCTCGGCGGAGGTGGCCTCGCGGACGCCCTCCGGCTCCGCGTCCCACTCGCGCCCGCCGCCGAGCGGCCGCAGCTGGACGTACGGGCCCTCGTGCCCCATGACCGTGCCCACACGACCGGTGCGGATCTCGACGACGTACGACCCGATGGGCAGTTTCATGACCGGCCCCTTCCTTCCCCCGGCAGTGCGGCGGGGTTCCTCGCGCAAATCCGCCACCGTCTCGCTCGCTTCTTCGACGGCCCCGATGTCGACCGCGTGACCTGTTCCTTCACCCACGCATCCCTTTCCGAATCCATTTCGCGCTTACCGCACCCGAGGTGGTGCGCAATCCGTAGAATCGGCAGATGCGCAGGTCCTGGAAGTGCCCGGTGAAGCCGGGGAGTCAGGCCATGGCCAAAGCGAGACGCGTACGGAGAATGCGGAACCCGTACCCGGTCGGGACGCGCTGAATCGACGGCGAGCTGCAAACCGTCACCCTTTTCGAACGGACGGATCGCAAACGCGCCGGCCCCCGGCCACCGGCGGGGTGCCGGGGGGGCCGGGGTGCACCGCTCATCCGGTGTCGGCCACCGCCGCGCGTCAGAGGCTGCGGGCGGTGATGTCGCCGCGGGAGGTGGTGGCACGGATGTCGAGTGCGACGGCGCCGTCGTTCTTGAGGGCGTTGTCGACGCGGCCGTAGTCGGTACCGGCGTCCAGGGCGGCCGAGACACCGGCGGCCGCGACGACCGAGATGTCGCCCGACTGGGTACGGAGCACGACCGTGCCACGCACGGCCTCGGCGATCTTGATGTCGCCCCGCGCGGTGCTGATCTCCGCGGAGCCGCCCAGCCGGCCGATCTCGACGTCGCCGTCGACCGCCGCGAGGCGGAGGCTCGCGGCCTCGTCGATCCTGATCCGGTGGTACGCGCCTTCGAAGGCGATGTCGCCGAGCCGCCCGACGCCCTGGAGTTCGCAGGCGTCGGCCCTGCCCTCGACGCCGGAGCCGGCGGGGAGCTGGACGGTCACCTCGACGGATCCGGCGTCGCCCAGGATCCGGCTCTCCGCGGCCGGGGCCTCGATCCGCAGGACGCCGTCCCCGCAGGAGACCTCGATCCGCGCCGCCGCCTTCACGTCGCGGCTTTTGGAGGGGTCGGCCGGGCGTACCTCGACGGTGGCGTCGGCGCGGTCGGCGGCGATGAGCCGAAGGCGTCCGGCGGGGATGTTCACGACGGCGGCGATCGGGGCGGTGGTGTCGAACTTCTGCATCATGCTCTCCTATGACTCGTCGCTGTTTCCGATAAAGGAAAGCTACGTTGCATTCACAGAGTCAGCAACACGCTTGTTGCACGGAATCGCCATCACGGCAGGTCAAAGTGGCATTTTCGTTGCAGTGTTCAGCGATTTAACGCAACGTCACACCGATGTCGCGTTGCAATGAATGACAGTGAACGCTCAATGGGCGCCGTGCCACAGGCCTTCACGGCGCTCTCCAGCCCCTTCTTTGAGGGGTCATAAGTTCGCCTTATGGGCTCATAGGCCGGGGGCGGGTACCGGCGCGCTTCAGGCGTTATTTAGGGTGACCTAAGTGACGACAGCCATCGTCGTCACGTCGTTTTGCGAAGGGAACCTGACATGCCCCGCCCTCTCCGGGTCGCGATCGTCGGCGCCGGCCCCGCCGGAATCTACGCCGCCGATGCGCTGCTGAAGTCCGAGGCCGCCGCCGAGCCGGGCGTGTCGATCGACATCTTCGAGCGGATGCCGGCCCCCTTCGGCCTCATCCGGTACGGCGTGGCGCCGGACCACCCGCGCATCAAGGGCATCATCACGGCCCTGCACCAGGTCCTCGACAAGCCGCAGGTCCGCCTCTTCGGCAACGTCGACTACGGCACCGACGTCCACCTGGACGACCTGCGCGCCTTCTACGACGCCGTCGTCTTCTCGACCGGCGCCATGGCCGACCGCGAGCTGAAGATCCCCGGCGTGGAGCTGGACGGCTCCTTCGGCGCCGCCGACTTCGCCTCCTGGTACGACGGTCACCCGGACGTCCCGCGCACCTGGGAGCTGGAGGCCGAGAAGGTCGCCGTCCTCGGCGTGGGCAACGTGGCCCTCGACATCGCCCGCATCCTCGCCAAGACCGCGGACGAGCTGCTGCCGACCGAGATCCCGCCGAACGTCTACGACGGCCTGAAGGCCAACAAGGCCGTGGAGATCCACGTCTTCGGCCGCCGCGGCCCGGCGCAGGCGAAGTTCAGCCCGATGGAGCTGCGCGAGCTGGACCACTCCCCCACCATCGAGGTCATCGTCAACCCCGAGGACATCGACTACGACGAGGGCTCCATCGCCGAGCGGCGCAAGAACAAGCAGACCGACATGGTCGCCAAGACCCTGGAGAACTGGGCGATCCGCGACATCGGCGACCGCCCGCACAAGCTGTTCCTCCACTTCTTCGAGTCGCCGGTCGAGATCCTCGGCGAGGACGGCAAGGTCGTCGGCCTCCGGACCGAGCGCACCGAGCTGGACGGCACGGGCAACGTCAAGGGGACCGGCCGGACCACGGACTGGGACGTCCAGTCCGTCTACCGCGCCGTCGGCTACCTCTCCGACGAACTGCCCAAGCTGCCCTGGGACACCGCCTCCGGCACCGTTCCGGACGAGGGCGGCCGCGTGATCGAGGAGGGCGGGGCCCACCTGGCGTCGACGTACGTCACCGGCTGGATCCGCCGCGGCCCGGTCGGCCTCATCGGCCACACCAAGGGCGACGCCAACGAGACGGTCGCGAACCTGCTCGACGACTTCGCCAACGGCCGCCTCCTCACCCCCGCGACCCCCGAGACCGACGCGGTCGTCGCCTTCCTTGAGGCCAAGGGCATCACGTACACGACGTGGGAGGGCTGGTACGCCCTCGACGCCGCCGAGAAGGCGCTGGGCGAGCCGCAGGGCCGCGAGCGCGTGAAGATCGTCGAGCGCGAGGACATGCTCCGCGCGAGCGGCGTCGAACTCGGCTGACGCCGGTCCTTCCGCGGCCCTCCATGACGTCGGTTCCCTCCCCCGCGGGAGGGAACGGCTAGAGCAGCGTCCTCGCCGTGGCGAGGAGCCGGGCCGTGTCGTCGGAGCAGAGCGCGAGCGCGTTCCCGACGGTGTGGAGCACATCCCGCTCCGCCGGGCTGTACGCCCCGTCCGCGAGCGCGATCCGGGCCCCCTGGAGCAGGATCGACTCGCGCCCGGGGGCGGCCAGATGCGGGGCGAGCGGCTCCAGGGCCTCGTGCAGTTCGATGGCCAGGGCCGCGCCGCCGCCGCCCGCGTCGGGCAGGAACCGGCCGGTGTCGGCGGCGAGCGCCTCGACGAGGTCGGTGAGCTGGACTCCGGTGCACTCGTCGAAGCCTGCCGCGCGGACCGCCGTGACCGCGGTGTCCACGGCCGTACGGGACGAGGTTCCGCCCGCGGCGAGGACGGCGAGGGCGACCGTGTGCACGCCGTCCCGCAGCATCGCGGCGAAGCGGCTCGTCGTCGGATGGTCGAGCGCCTCGGTGCCGAAGTGGGTGTGGCACGCGGTGCATTCGACGACCGGCCCGGCGAGGCCGCGGGGCAGCAGCGGGACGCCCAGGACGGCGAACCGGCGGCGTCCCGTCCGCCTGCGGTAGTTACGGTCGCCGCCGCATTCCTCGCAGAAGAACTCGCCGTCCCCGACGGTGTTCCAGGAGGTACGAACGCCGCAGAGGATCACTTTTCGTCCGCGTGACTCTCGGGCAGACCGCACGCCGCACCTCCCTTGACGAACCGGCGACTTTGCCGACGTGGGGAGTGATGTTAACCACATCCATGATGCGGCGTCAGCACCTCGTCGACAGATCGCCATCGACTTGGCCGAGACACGACACCGCCGCGAGAGGGGCTCGGAGCCGCCGCTCCAGCCCGAAAGGGGCCCGTCCGTATGGACGGGCCCCTTTCGGGCACTTCACCGTGTCAACCGGAAAGGGTGACGGACCGCCCGGCCCGCAGAGGCGCTCCCCCGCTCGGGGAGACGCGCCCCGGCTCGGGAGGCACCCCGTCCCGGGGCCGGATCAGCGCGCCGAGCGGTTGACCGCCGAGATGACGGCCTTCAGCGAGGCGCGGGTGGTGTTGGCGTCGATGCCGATGCCCCACAGGACCTTGCCGTCGATGGCGCACTCGATGTACGAGGCGGCCTGCGCGGAGGCGCCCTCGCTCATCGTGTGCTCCTGGTAGTCCAGCAGCCGCGCGTCCACGCCGATCGACTGCAGCGCGGCGAAGAAGGCGGAGATCGGACCGTTGCCGGAGCCGGTCAGGACGGTGTCGGTGCCGTCGACGACCGCCTCGACGGTCAGCGTGTCCGTGCCGTCCGTGTCCGAGGTGGTCTGGCCGGAGCGCAGCTGGATACGGCCCCAGGCGTTGTCCGGGTTGGGCAGGTACTCGTCCTGGAAGACCGACCAGATGGCGGCCGGCGTGACCTCGCCGCCCTCGGAGTCCGTCATCTGCTGGATGATCTTCGAGAACTCGATCTGCATCCGGCGCGGCAGGTCCAGCTTGTGGTCGTTCTTCAGGACGTACGCGATACCGCCCTTGCCGGACTGCGAGTTGACCCGGATGACGGCCTCGTAGGAGCGGCCGACGTCCTTCGGGTCGATGGGCAGGTACGGGACCGCCCACTCGATGTCGTCCACGGTCTTGCCCTGGGCGGCCGCGTCGGCCTCCATGGCGTCGAAGCCCTTCTTGATGGCGTCCTGGTGGGAGCCGGAGAAGGCGGTGTAGACCAGGTCGCCCGCGTAGGGGTGGCGCGGGTGGACCTCCATCTGGTTGCAGTACTCGCTGGTGCGGCGGATCTCGTCGATCTGCGAGAAGTCGATCTCCGGGTCGACGCCCTGGCTGAACAGGTTCATGCCCAGGGTGACCAGGTCCACGTTGCCGGTGCGCTCGCCCTGCCCGAACAGGCAGCCCTCGATGCGGTCGGCGCCGGCCATGATGGCCAGCTCGGCCGCCGCCACGGCCGTACCGCGGTCGTTGTGCGGGTGGACGGACAGGCAGACGTACTCCCGGCGGCTCAGGTTCCGGGACATCCACTCGAACCGGTCCGCGTGGGTGGAGGGCGTCGAACGCTCCACGGTGGCGGGCAGGTTCAGGATGATCTCGCGGCCCTCCTCGGGCTGCCAGACGTCACAGACCGCCTCGCAGACCTCCAGGGCGAAGTCCAGCTCGGTGTCGGTGAAGATCTCCGGGCTGTACTGGTAGCCGAAGACCGTGTCGTCGCCCAGCAGCTTGTCGGCGTACTCCATGACCAGCCGCGTGCCGTCGACGGCGATCTGCTTGATGTCCTCCTTCGAGCCGCGGAAGACGACCCGGCGGAAGGTGGGCGCGGTGGCGTTGTACAGGTGGACGGTGGCGCGCTTGGCGCCCACCAGAGACTCCACGGTCCGCTCGATCAGGTCCTCGCGGGCCTGGGTCAGGACGGAGATGGTGACGTCGTCCGGGATCGCGCCCTCTTCGATGATGGAGCGTACGAAGTTGAAGTCGGTCTCGCCGGAGGACGGGAAGCCGACCTCGATCTCCTTGTAGCCCATGCGCACCAGCAGGTCGAACATCTCGCGCTTGCGGGCGGGGCTCATGGGGTCGATCAGCGCCTGGTTGCCGTCGCGCAGGTCGGTCGACAGCCAGCGGGGAGCCTTGGTGATGCGCTGCTCGGGCCAGGTGCGATCGGGGATGTGGACGGCTTCGTACCGCCCGTACTTGTGGATCGGCATGCCGGACGGCTTCTGCGTCCGGGTGGCGTTGGTGATGGGCGTCGGACGGCCAACGGGCTGAGACATTGCGTAGGGCTCCTCGGGTCCTTCCGGGGGGACGGCCGACTGTCGAACGCAACACCAGGTCCCGCGGGGAGGGGGTCGGCCTACGACTACAGGCCCTCGCCGCGGCAGCTAAGGAGAAGCAGCCCGAAACGCATGATGTGCCGCAGCCTAGCTCAGGTCCGCGGAGCGCGGACGTCCTGTTCAGTATGCGGGACGGCCGAGCCGACAATACGAAAGGGTGACGAATCACTCCATTTCGCGGATCATGGTCGCCCCTAGTGACAGTGACGTGACCCAGTGCCACATTGCAGGCATGACCTCCCACGCGTACGTCCCCGTCCACCCGGTCTTCTGCACGATCGTGCCGCCGCACCTGCTGGAGCACCTGGCGGCCTCGGAGAACCCGGCCGTCGCGGCGGCCGCCCGGCGCACACTGGTCGCCGACGCGATGAACCGGACCAGCCGCGTCCTCTCCCAGCCGGCCGTGACCCGGTCGGCGGGCCCCACGGAACCGGCGGAGCCCGCCCGACCGCGCCGCACGGTGTACGACGCGCGGAACGGCACGGAGCTGCCGGGTGCCGTGGTCCGTGAGGAGGGCCAGGAGGCCACCGCCGACGCCACCGTCAACCGCGCGTACGCCGGGCTCGGCGCCACCTTCGACCTCTTCCTGAAGGGCTTCGGCCGGGACTCCGTCGACGGAGCGGGGCTGCCGCTCCTGGCGACCGTCCACTACGACCGGAACTACGGCAACGCCTTCTGGAACGGCGAGCAGATGGTGTTCGGCGACGGCGACGACGAGATCTTCCTCGACTTCACGCTCCCCGTGGACGTGATCGGCCACGAGCTGGCGCACGGCTTCACGCAGTACACGGCGAACCTGGAGTACTTCAGCCAGTCGGGCGCGCTCAACGAGTCCGTCTCGGACGTCTTCGGTTCGCTGGTGAAGCAGTACACGCTCGGTCAGAGCGCGCAGGACGCGGACTGGCTGATCGGCGAGGGCCTCTTCCACCCGGACGTGGAGGGGACGGCGCTGCGCTCGATGAAGGCACCCGGCACGGCGTACGACGACGACGTCCTCGGCAAGGACCCCCAGCCGGGCCACATGGACGACTACGTCCGCACGAGCCGCGACAACGGCGGGGTGCACATCAACTCGGGCATCCCGAACCACGCCTTCTACCTCGCGGCCACCGAGCTGGGCGGCAACGCATGGGAGCGGGCGGGGCAGATCTGGTACGACGTGATGACCGGCGGGACGCTCACCCCCGAGACGCGGTTCTCCGAGTTCGCGGCGGCGACGGTGGCGGCGGCGCGGGCGCGGTACGGGGAGGGCGAGGAGATCCAGGCCGTGCTGAAGGCCTGGGGAGCCGTCGGCGTGCCGACGGACTGATAGACCAGGGGCATGCGTATTCGAGTGCGGCGCACCGGCGGCTTCGCGGGCATCGAGCGGTCGGCCGAGGTGGACACCTCCGGCCGGCCGGACGCCGGGGACTGGCACACACTGGCCGTCACCGTCCTCCGGGAGGGGGACGGCGACGTCCGGGGCGTGCCGGACGGCTTCTCGTACGAGATCACGGTCGACGACGAGACGGTCCGCTGCTGCGACCCGCGCCTGACGGAGTCGCAGCGCGCCCTGATCACGAAGGTCCTGAAGGAGGGCGCCTGACCGTGCCCGGCCCCGAGACCGACGCCGGGCCCCGAGACGGACCCCGAGGCCGACCCCGGGGCCGGCCCGCGGGGCGGCCTAGAAGCCGAGCTTGCGGAGCTGCTTGGGGTCGCGCTGCCAGTCCTTCGCGACCTTCACGTGGAGGTCGAGGAAGACCGGGGTCCCGAGCAGCGCCTCGATGTGCTTGCGGGACTTCATCCCGACCTCCTTCAGGCGGCTGCCCTTCGGGCCGATGATGATCCCCTTCTGGCTGGGGCGCTCGATGTAGACGTTCGCGTGGATGTCGAGCAGCGGCTTGTCCGCCGGGCGGTCCTCACGCGGGATCATCTCCTCGACCACGACCGCGATCGAGTGCGGCAGCTCGTCCCGTACGCCTTCCAGCGCGGCCTCGCGGATCAGCTCCGCGACCATCACCTGCTCCGGCTCGTCCGTGAGGTCGCCCTCGGGGTAGAGCGGCGGGGACTCCGGCAGGAGCGGGATCAGCAGGTCGGCGACCAGCTGGACCTGCTTGTCGCCCACCGCGGAGACGGGGACGATCTGCTGCCACTCGAAGCCCAGCTCCTTGCCGAGCTGGTCGACGGCGATGAGCTGCTCGGCGAGCGTCTTGGAGTCGACCAGGTCGGTCTTGGTGACGATCGCGACCTTCGGGGTCTTCTTGATCCCCGCGAGCTCCTTGGCGATGAAACGGTCGCCGGGGCCGAGCTTCTGGTCGGCGGGCAGGCAGAAGCCGATCACGTCGACCTCGGCCCACGTCGTGCGCACGACGTCGTTCAGGCGCTCGCCGAGGAGCGTGCGCGGCTTGTGGAGGCCGGGCGTGTCCACCAGGATCAGCTGCGCGTCCGGGCGGTGCACGATGCCGCGCACGGTGTGCCGGGTGGTCTGCGGCCGGTTGGAGGTGATCGCCACCTTCTGGCCGACCAGAGCGTTCGTGAGAGTGGACTTGCCCGCGTTGGGGCGGCCGACGAAGCAGGCGAAGCCGGCCCGGTGGACGGCTTCGGATTCTTGGTTACGAGCGCTCATGGGGGCCATTCTCCCCGATGCGGGACGTCGTCACGTACTCAGTGCCCGCCGGAGCCCCTGCGGCGCCGACCCGCAGCCCGATCAGCGCCGCCGTTCCCCCGGCGAGCACGGTGGCCGCGGCGAGCCAGGGCAGCGCGAGGAAGGAGGCGCGCCCGGACTCCCGTACGTCCTTCGCGGTGGCCGTGAGCGTCACCTCGCCCCAGTCGAACTGCGGCGACCCCGTCCACCGCTCGGTGAGCCGGATCTTCTGGCGGGGCAGCAGCTCCGAGGGGATCTTCGCCAGGTCGCGGGCGAGCAGGGTGCGGCCGAAGACGCCCTCGGCGCGCAGGGCGACCCGGGGGTTGAGGGTGACGTTGCCGCGGTTGTGGAGCGTGTACGAGATGAGGGCGGTGCTCGTACCGGCGCCGGGGACGAGCGGCCGGTCCTGGTCGAGGGTGACGTCCTCGACCGCGAGGGCGGGGACGGTGGGGCCGTTGACCCGGAGGTAGACCCTGGCTCCGACGGCCCGCTGGACGCCGACCGCGACCGAGCCCTTCCCGCCGGGCTCCACGCGCTCGTCGAGGGCGACGACGGCCCCGGGGTGGTCTCCGGGCTCCGCGTCCTCGGGGACGGTCAGGGTGTACGGCACGGTGACGGAGGAGCGGGCCGGGACGGTGACACGGGTGCGGGCGGGTGCGATCCAGGCACCGGCGCCGGTCTGCTTCTCCCGGCTGGTACGGATGGCGAAGCCGCCGTCGCGTTCGGTGTTGTAGGCGTCGGCGCCGTAGAGCCGGAAGGTGCGGGGGGTGCCGGTCCTGTTGGCGACGGTGACCTCGTCGGTGACGGTCGTGCCGGGGTCCGCGGAGAGGTAGAAGTACGGCCGGCTGCCGAGCTGGGAGGCGGACGGGTAGACGGCCCACTCCCCGTTGTCGGCGGCTGGGGCGGACGGGGCGCCGAGCAGCACGAGCGCCGCCGCGACGAGGAGGACGTACAGCCTGGTGCGCACGGTGCGGCCCCTCCCGGGGTTCAGAGCGGGATTCCGGCGCAGGGGCCGGAGCGGGATTCCGGCGCAGGGGCCGGAGCGGGATTCCGGCGCAGGGGCCGGAGCGGGATTCCGGCGCAGGGGCCGGAGCGGGGTGGTGAGCGGGTTCGGAGCGGGCCGACCGGGTGCGCGCCCGGCCCGCTGGGTTCGTGCCGGGGATCAGCTGAGCGTGAGCGTCAGGACGCCCGCGTACGAGCCGGGCGCGGTGAACGCCGGGACGTCGAGGGAGACCTTGGCGTCGACGGTGAACTCACCGCCTGTGAGGGTGCCGTTCGGCGTCGAGGCGAGGGTCGCCCCGCCGCTGCCGACCGTGCCCGCCGAGCCGGGGACGCAGGTGCTCGGGCTGCCGGCCTTGGTGGTGCAGGCCGGGGTCCAGCTGAGGGCGCCGGCGCCGATGGAGCCGCCGGGTCCGGTGAAGTCGGTGACCTTGCCGGTCAGGGACCAGCCCGCGGGGCCGCCGCGGAAGTCCTTGACCGTCACCGTCTTCAGATCGCCGGTGGCCGCGCCGCCCTGACCGAAGTCGACGGACGACAGCTGGACGGCGTCACCGGCCTGGGTCATCGACAGCTGCCCCGCCGCGACGGACGCCGTGAGCTTCTGGCTGTTCGGCGGCTGCGGGGTGTCGTCGATGACGGTGTACGCGGCCGGTCCGGCACCCTTCTCCGGGTCCCAGGCCGCGCCCTCGTACGCCACGACCCCGGTCGTCGCCTTGTCGTCGACCTTCAGACGGGCGACGAACCCGCCCGTGCTGTCGGTCGTGACGGTCATCCTGTCGGCGGTCTCCGCCGCGCCGGACCGGCCGACGACGGTGACCTCGGCGAGCGGTGTGAACTTGGCGCCGGTCACGGTGACCCGGGCGCCGGGTGCGCCGGAGGCCGCGTCGAGAGCGATGTTGCGCTCGTTGGCTCCCGGCTGCGCGCTCGCGACGACCGTCTCGGAGACGGGGGCGGGCGGGTTCAGGACGGTACAGGGGGTGTCCAGCTCCATGATGTAGCTGGTGTGGATGTTGTAGTCGCCGGGCGAGAGATTGATCGAGCCGGGCGCGGTGACCGTGAACGTACCGGTCATCGAGAACGCCGGGAAGGCGCCCTTGCCGGGGACCGGCGGGTTCTTCTTGGGCCCGGTGACGGTGACCGCGCCGGACTGTGCGCCGCCGAGGACGACCTTGCCGCTCGGGGTCATGATGTCGGCCGGAAGGGCGAGGTCGACGGGGTTGGACGCGGCCGGCTTGGTGACGGTGTAGGTGACCGTGACGGTGTCGCCGACCTTGGGCGTGGGCTTGTCGACCGTGATCTCCGCCGTCGTGGTGCCCTCGATCGGCGGGATGCCGGCGATCGGCGGCGGGACGCAGCGGGTCGTGAAGTCCACCGCCTGGGACGCGGGAAGCGCTCCGGCCGGTGGGGCCAGCGCGCCGGCGACGCCGAACGCGAGGGCGGTGGCCCCGAGGGCGGCGGTCCAGCGCCGTCTTCGGGGCGGGTTTCTCAGAGCCATGTGTGCCCCCTCCTGAGGGATGAGAGGGCGCCATTGACGGCCGCGCGTGAGGAGAAGTCAATGGAATCGAAATGCACCGACTGATGGCCCATCAGATGCTGTCAAGATCGACGTTTTGCCTGGTCAGGCGCGTGTGCAACACAGGTACCGGCGCCGCTCGAGGCGACGCCGGCGAGTGGTGCGACAGGGGCCGTCAGAAGACGAACGGCCCGGGCGACTGCGAGGTGACCGCGTCACAGTTCACGGTCACGCCGAAGATCGTCATGGTGAGCGCGGTGCCGGCGAAGTACGAGTTGAGACTGTCGCCGGCGGCCACGGTCCCGCCGAGCGGACCGATCGTGACGGACTGGTTCGCCCCCAGGGCCGGGTTCTTGGTGCCGCTGAACACGCGGGTTCCGCCACCGCCCTTGGCCATCGTCAGCCGGGCGTTGATGGTGTCGGCGCCGACCGCCACCGGCGTCTTGACGGCCGAGGTGAGGGTGATCGTCGCGGCCGTGCCGCTCTGCGTGGCCTGGAGGGTTGCGAGCCCTCCGCCCCAGAACCCGCAGTCGTACGTCGCCGTGGCGCTGCCCGGTGTCACGGCGGCGGCCGCCGGGGCGAGGGCGAGTCCGGTCACGGCCAGCGCGCCCGCGAGGACGGCACCGATTCCTAAGTTGCTGCCTCTCATGAGGTCGTACCCCTTCCCGATGAAGCACGCAGGGGTGCGGACGCTGCGTGAGGCGTGAATCTGACGGCCCGTCGGACGGGCCGCTGTCATTGACGCGCACCCGGCCTGGGAAGACAAGAGACGTCCGTTGATTCTTCACGGACGCGCAAAGGGGGCCCGGCGTGCTGCCGAGCCCCCTTCGGGTCCGCCTGGACCTCAGCCCGCCGTGACCGCGACGCGCAGCTGCCCGTCGGGCCCGGCGAGCAGGACGGGGGTGTCCGGACCGCCGAGGTCGCGCACCGCCGCCCGGTCCGCGTCCGAGGCCGCGTCGGCGGTCGAGACGACGGCCGCGGCCTCCAGGGACTGGGCGCCACTGGCCACGGCCATCGCGACCGCGGTCTGCAGCGCGCTCAGCTTGAGCGACTCCAGGGCCACGGTCCCGGCCACGTACGTGCGACCGGTCTCGTCCCGTACCGCCGCGCCCTCGGGCACACCGTTGCGGGCGCGGGCGCTGCGCGCCAGCGTGATGATCTTGAGGTCCTCGGCGCCGAGGGCGCCGTGGTCAGGCTGAATCGTCATGCCCCGAGGATAGGTCGGGGCCCGGGATCAGCTCTGCGCGCCCTTCACGAACTTGTCGGTGGCGAGCTTGGCGAGGGTGTCGAAGTCCTTCTTGGCGGTGGCGGCGTCGGCGAGGTGCAGGAACCGCATCACACCGGTGCCCTGGCGGACGACGATGAGGTTCGGCTCGATCTTCATGCCGGGCGCGACCTCCAGCGACAGCTGGAAGGCGAGCGCCTCCTCCGCGCCCTGCGGGGCGGTGATCTTCTTCACCGCGACCTTCATCTTGGTGCCGTCGGCCTCGGTGGTGAAGTCGGGGCAGGCGTCCAGCGCGCCGCCGAGCTTCTTGATGTAGTCCGCGGCGCCGGTGCCGTCGAAGGTCACGATCTCCTCGGCGATCTCGGAGTCGTTGTTGCCCACCGCGAAGTCGCCGGTGGCGCCCTTGGTGGCGCCCGCGATGTCGCCGCCCAGCATCGGGGCGAGCGGCTCGCACGCGGCCTTGTCGACCTTGTAGACCGAGGAGGTCGTCTCGTGCTTGGTGGTCTTCCAGCCGGACGGCAGGTCCTTCACCTCGAGGATGCCGGCCTTCATCTGGGCGGCCGTCAGCGGCGTGGCGGGCGCGGCGGAGGTGGGTGCCGCGGACGTGGTGGCGGCCGGCTTGTCGGCGTCCTTCGTGGCGTCGTCCTTCGTGTCGCCGCCACCGCACGCGGCGACGAGGGAGAGCGCGGAGACGGTGAGGGCGGCGGCCAGGCCGTGGCGGATGCGAGTACGCATGGTGAGAGAACCCCTTGCAGGTGCGAGTGACGTGACTAACCGGCACCGGAGGGAGGGGACGGCCGGATCGCGAGGAGGATATCCGGCCGCTGTGACGTTCCTGTGCGCGGGGCGTCCATATCTGGAGCCCGAACGGCCGCTGGTCGGACCGTGATCGGGTGGGTACGAAGCCCGGCGGCGCTTCTCCGGGCCGGCCGGGCGCCGCGAGGCCTGCGGGCTACGGCCGGTCGAGGCGGAGACGGACCGCCTTCGGGAGGCCCGCGACCACCAGGTCGTAGGAGTCCTCGACGAGCTCCCGGACCATGCGGTCCGGGAGTTCGCCGACGGTCACCGTGTTCCAGTGACGCTTGTTCATGTGGTAGCCGGGGGCGACCGCCGGGTACTCCTCGCGGAGCCGCACCGCCTCCTCCGGCTCGCACTTGAGGTTGATGCGCAGGGGTCTGCCGTCGAGCCAGGACAGCGCGAACATCTTCCCGGCGACCTTGAAGACGGAGGTGTCCGGCCCGAAGGGGAACTCCTCCGTCGCGTCGTTGAACTCCAGGCAGAAGGCGCGCAGCTGGTCAGGCGTCATCCCCGGTCCCTTCGGCGGCGGGCACGGGCTCCGCGAGCACCGTCACGATCTTGTTCCGCCGACCCGCCGGGGACTCGGCGGTCAGCCGCAGTGAGCGCCCGTCGGGCAGCTCCACGACCGCCTTGGCTCCGGAGATCGGCACGCGGCCGAGCGCCTTGGCGAGGAGTCCGCCGACGGTCTCCACGTCCTCGTCGTCGTACTCGTCAGGGCCGAAGCCGTACAGCTCGCCGAGGTCGCCGATGTCCAGTCGGGCGGTGACCCGGTAGCGGTCGTCGCCCAGCTCCTGGACCGGCGGGAGCTCCCGGTCGTACTCGTCGGTGATCTCCCCGACGATCTCCTCCAGGATGTCCTCGATCGTGACGATCCCGGCCGTGCCGCCGTACTCGTCGATGACGACGGCGACGTGGTTGCGCTCCTGCTGCATCTCGCGCAGCAGGTCGCCCGCGTTCTTGGTGTCCGGTACGAAGGCCGCCGCGCGCATCGCCGTGGACACCAGGTCCGCCTCGGCGTCCCGGTTGATGTGCGTCTTGCGGACCAGGTCCTTCAGATACACGATGCCGACGATGTCGTCCTCGTTCTCGCCCGTGACGGGGATCCGCGAGAAGCCGGACCGCAGCGCGAGCGTGAGCGCCTGACGGACCGTCTTGTACCGCTCGATGCAGACGAGGTCGGTGCGCGGCACCATGACCTCCCGTACGAGCGTGTCGCCGAGTTCGAAGACGGAGTGCACCATCCGGCGCTCGTCGTCCTCGATCAGCGACTCCTGCTCGGCCAGGTCGACCATCGCCCGCAGCTCGGCCTCGGAGGCGAAGGGTCCCTTGCGGAAGCCCTTGCCGGGGGTGAGCGCGTTGCCGACGAGGATGAGCAGCTGCGGGATCGGGCCCATGACGCGGGCCAGCGGCAGCAGGACGTACGCGGCCGCGGTCGCCGTGTTCAGCGGGTGCTGCCGTCCGATGGTGCGCGGCGAGACGCCGACGGCGACGTACGAGACGAGCACCATCACCGCGATGGCGACCAGCAGGGCCTGCCAGGTCTCGGAGAACTCCTCCAGGCAGGCGTACGTGACGAGGACGCCGGCCGCCATCTCACAGGCGACGCGGACGAGCAGCGCGACGTTGAGATAGCGGGTCGGGTCCGCGGCGACCTGCGCCAGCTTCTCGGCGCCGCGGCGCCCCGACCGTACGGCCTCGGCGGCGCGGAAACTGGAGACCCGGGCGATGCCGGCCTCGGCGCAGGCGGCCAGCCAGGCGACGATGACCAGGCCGACGGCGCCGAGGATGAGCGATGCGTCCATCGGGGGCTCAGGAGACGGTCGGCGCCGGGGAGGGGCCGGTCAGGCCCTTCTCCGCGCGCCAGCCGTCGACGATCGCCGCCTGGAGGCCGAACATCTCGGCCTTCTCGTCCGGCTCCTCGTGGTCGTACCCCAGCAGATGCAGCACTCCGTGGACGGTGAGGAGCTGGAGCTCCTCGTCCATGGAGTGCTGCGTCGGCGCGTCCTTGCCCTGCTGGGTGGCGACCTCGGGGCAGAGCACGATGTCGCCGAGGAGGCCCTGCGGGGGCTCCTCGTCGTCCTTCGTGGGCGGGCGCAGCTCGTCCATCGGAAAGGACATGACGTCCGTCGGGCCCGGCAGGTCCATCCACTGGATGTGGAGCTGCTCCATCGCCTCGGCGTCCACGACGATCACCGAGAGTTCGGAGAGCGGGTGGATGCGCATCCGCGCGAGCGCGTAGCGGGCGATGTCGAGGATCGCCTGCTCGTCGACCTCGGTTCCGGACTCGTTGTTGACGTCGATCGACATGGTGCTTCTCTGCTCCAGCTTCGGAAAGTCACAGGCCGTTGCGGCTGTCGTACTGCTCGTACGCGTCGACGATACGGCCGACGAGCTTGTGCCGGACGACATCCTGCGAGGTGAGCATCGAGAAGTGCACGTCGGGGACGCCGTCCAGGATGTCCCGGACCTGGCGGAGACCGCTCTTGGTGCCGCCGGGCAGGTCGACCTGGGTGATGTCGCCGGTGATGACGATCTTGGATTCGAAGCCGAGCCGGGTGAGGAACATCTTCATCTGCTCGGGGTTCGTGTTCTGCGCCTCGTCGAGGATGATGAACGCGTCGTTGAGCGTCCGTCCTCGCATGTACGCCAGCGGCGCGACCTCGATCGTGCCCGAGGCCATCAGCTTCGGGATCGAGTCCGGGTCGAGCATGTCGTGCAGCGCGTCGTAGAGCGGGCGCAGGTACGGGTCGATCTTCTCGTAGAGCGTGCCGGGCAGGAAGCCGAGCCGCTCGCCCGCCTCGACGGCCGGCCGGGTCAGGATGATCCGGGTGACCTGCTTGGACTGCAGGGCCTGGACCGCCTTGGCCATGGCCAGGTACGTCTTGCCGGTGCCCGCGGGGCCGATGCCGAAGACGATCGTGTGCTTGTCGATCGCGTCGACGTACCGCTTCTGGTTGAGGGTCTTGGGGCGGATGGTGCGACCGCGGCTGGAGAGGATGTTCTGCGTGAGCACCTCGGCCGGGGTCTCCTGGCCGGCCTCCGCCTTGCCGTTCTCGCTCGCCCTGAGCATGGCGATCGAGCGTTCCACTGCGTCCTCCGTCATCGGCTGTCCGGTGCGGAGCACCAGCATCATCTCGTCGAACAGGCGCTGGATGAGAGCGACTTCCGCCGCCTCGCCCACCGCGCTGACCTGGTTGCCCCGGACATGGATGTCGGCCTTCGGGAACTCCCTCTCGATCACGCGCAGGAGTGCGTCACCGGAGCCGAGAACGGTCACCATCGGATGCTTGGCGGGGACGGTGAAGTGGGCGCGGGCCTCGCCCGGCGCGCCCTGGGGTGCTGTGGGTGTCTGAGTCATGGGCCGGCACTGTGGCCTGCGCATACCTCCCGTTGCAGGGTTCTCGCTGCTCGACAACCTCTGGGGTACCAAGCCTACGACTTGTCACCGACACGGCCGAAGGCTTTTACGACGGGGCCGCTCTGAACCCGATCGTCGGGACCGCTCGCCGCAGGGGCCAGGGGCGGGTCGCGGCCGGGAGCAGCCGCTCCAGGAAGGCGTACCGGCCGCGCAGGGCCTCCGGGTCCTGGCAGACGTGCTCCTGGACGTGCTCCCACCAGGTGGCGACCTCGCCCCAGCCGGGCGCGGAGAGCGAGCCGCCGAATTCCTGGACGGAGAGCGCGGCGATCAGTCCGGCGAAGGCCAGCCGGTCGGCGAGGGGCCAGTCCGCGAGGGTGCCGGTGACGAATCCGGCCACGAAGACGTCGCCCGCGCCGGTCGGGTCGAGGGCGGAGACCTCGATGGCCGGGACCTCCGCGGTCTCGCCGGTGGCGCCGTCGACCGCGTACGCGCCCTCCGCGCCGAGGGTGACCACGGCGTAGCGGACCTTGTCGGCGAGGGCGCGGGCGGCGGCCCGCGGGCAGTCGGTGCGGGTGTAGCGCATGGCCTCCTGGGCGTTGGGCAGGAAGGCCTCGCAGTGCTCCAGGTCGGTCAGGCCGTTCAGGTCCCAGCGGCCGGTGTCGTCCCAGCCGACGTCGGCGAAGACCCGCGCGCCGCCCCGCGCGGCCTGGGCGACCCACTCCTCCGTGCGGCCCGGCGCCAGGGAGGCGACGGCGGCCCGGGCGTGCGGCGGGTAGGCGGGCAGGGCGTCGTCCAGGGGCGGGGCCTCGTGGCCGTGGGAGACCATCGTGCGCTCGCCCTCGTACGCCATGGAGACGGTGACCGGGGAGTGCCAGCCGGGCACGGTGCGGGAGAGCGAGAGGTCGATGCCCTCGCCCTGCTCAAGGGCGTCCCAGCAGTACTCGCCGTAGTGGTCGTCCCCGAACGCGGCGGCGAGCGAGGTGCGCAGGCCGAGGCGGGCGAGGGCGGTGGCCATGTTGGCGACGCCGCCGGGGCTGGAACCCATGCCCCTGGCCCAGGACTCGGTGCCGCGCACGGGGGCGCAGTCGAGGCCGGTGAAGATGATGTCGAGGAAGACCGTGCCGGTGAGGAAGACGTCGCAGGCGGGGTCGGTGGGCTCGCGCAGACGCACCAACGGGTCGACTCCCGCGTCGCGTTGCTGGTCTCCCCTTGCTGTGGTCACGGCAGGCTCCCCGAACATGGTGCGGATCAGGTCAAGTGTGCCCGATGGGGCCTGAGTGGCGGGTGCGGCGAGACGAGAAAGCGCGCTTTTACCCGGGGAACCCGACCCCAAACCCATGGTGACCCAGATCACATTCCGAATGCGGGGTTTCCTTCCCTTTCGGGCTTCTGCGGGCCCCCGCCCGCTTGATAAATATGTCCCGCGACCCCGTGCAACACCGGGCGCCCCTCCCGTACCTTCCGTTCCCTGGAACACCCATGTCGTCGCGCCCGCGTGCCCTGGGGCCTCTTGTCGCCCTGTTCACGGCCGGTTATCTCGCTCCGTACCTCCTCCCGACCGTCGTCGGCAGACTCTCCGCCGGACTCGGCCTCACCCCGGCCCAGGCGGGACTGGTCGGCTCGGTGCTGCTCCTCTCCTCCGCCTCGGCCGGCTTCACGCTGGCCTCGCGCGTGGAGCGGCTCGGCCCGCGCCGGGCGGCCCGCATCGGCCTCCTCGCGATGATCGTCGGCTATGGCTCGGCGGCGCTGACCACGAGCGTTCCGCAGGTGGTCGGCGGTGCGGTGGCCGGCGGCTTCGGCTCCGGTACGACGCTGGCGGTGGCCGCGGCGGGCATCGCGGCGCAGCGGGACCCGCACCGGGCCTCGACGCTCGGCCTGCTGTCCGTCTCGGCGACGGCGGGCGCGCTCTACCTCTCGCTCCCCCACCTCGGCGGCGGCCACGCGCTGCCGTTCGCGTCCATCGCGGTGGCGGCGGCGCTGGTCTGGCCGCTGACACGGGGCCTGGCGGGCGGACCGGCAGGCGGCCTGGGCCGTCCGACGGGCGGGGCCGGGCGCCCCGCCGCGGAGCCGGTCCGGGTCGGGGGCGGGGGCTCTCCGCTCCCCCACCGGCGCTCGGGTCTCGTCCTCGCCGGGGCGATCCTGTGCTGGTCCATGGCACAGAACGCCCTCTGGGGCGTCAGCGGCCGGATCGGGCTCACCCAGGCCGGGCTGAGCGAGGTCACCGTCGGCGCCGTCTTCGCGGTGGCGCTGGGGGCCGGACTCGCGGGAGTGACGGCCGCGGGGGCGCTCGGCTCGCGGATCGGCAGGGCCGCGCCGGTCGGGGCGGGCACGGCGATCATCGCCGGGTGCGTGCTGATCAGCTCACGCGCCGAGAACCTGGCCGCCTTCGCGACCGGCGAGATCCTCTGGAACGTCTTCTACCCGGTCGTCCTGTCGTACCTGCTCGGTCTCGCCGCCTCCCTGGACCCGCGCGGCCGCTGGGCCGTGCTGGTCGGCTCGGCTTCCTCCCTGGGCGTGGCCTGCGGGCCGGTCGCCGGCAGCGTCCTGTCCGAGCAGGCCGGCTACCCGGGCATGGGCCTGGTCCTGTGCGTGCTGCTCCTGCTGGTCGCGGTCCCGATGACGGCGGTCGCGCTGCACACCTCGGGCCGCCCGCTGGTCCCCGGCTCCGTGCGCCGTCGCGGCGGCGCCCCGGCGGCGGTGCTGGCGGGCACGACGACCGCCGCGACGGGCCTGGTGCCGCAGATGGGCGCCCCCGAGCAGGAGGTCACCGAGATCCCGGTCCCCACCCGCCGCCGCGCCGACCGCCGGTCCTTCCGCCTGGCCCGCCCGAGCGACCGGGGCTAGCGAGAAGGGCCTACGGGCGCCGGGATCGGCCCGGCGCCCGTCCACGGCCTCGGCCACGGCCTCGACTCCGTACGCCTCACTCCGCGTCGAAGTCGTACGCCTCGACCTCGGCCACGTAGCGCGCCCTGCGGTCCTCGTCGTCGTCCAGGAACGAGGCCTCGAAGGAGTTGCGGGCCAGCGTCCGCAGCTGCTCCCGGTCCAGCCCCAGCGCACCCCGCACCGCGTCGAACGTGTCGCCCACGTAGCCGCCGAAGTACGCCGGGTCGTCCGAGTTGACCGTCGCCATCAGACCCGCGCCCAGCATCGAGGCCAGCGGGTGGTCCTCCAGGACGTCGATCGCGCGCAGGCGTACGTTCGACAGCGGGCAGAGCGTGAGCGGCACCCGCTCCCGCACGAGGCGTGACACCAGCTCCGGGTCCTCCATGCACCGCAGCCCGTGGTCGATCCGCTCCACGCCGAGGACGTCCAGCGCCTCGCGGATGTACGCCGGCGGGCCCTCCTCGCCCGCGTGCGCGACCTTCCGCAGACCGAGGGCCTCGGCCGCCGCGAACACCTCGCGGAACTTCGACGGCGGATGGCCCACCTCCGCCGAGTCCAGGCCGACGCCCGTGATCCGGTGCAGATACGGCCGCGCGGCCTCCAGCGTGGCCATCGCCGACTCGGCGGACTCGTCCCGCAGGAAGCACATGATCAGCCGCGTCGAGACGCCGTGCCGTTCCTCCGCCCCGTCGAGCGCGCGGGCCAGGCCCTCGATCACGGTGCCGATCGGGAGCCCGCGCGCCGTGTGTGCCTGCGGGTCGAAGAAGATCTCGGCGTGCCGCACCCCCTGCGCGGCGGCCCGCGCCAGGTAGGCGTCGGCCAGCTCGGTGAAGTCCTCGGCCGTGTGGAGCACGGCCATCAGCCCGTAGTACAGGTCGAGGAAGGACTGCAGATCGCTGAAGAGGTACGCCTTGCGCAGCTCCTCGGTGTCCGCGTACGGCAGGGTGACGCCGTTGCGCGCGGCGAGCGCGAACGCCAGCTCGGGTTCGAGGGTGCCTTCGATGTGGAGGTGGAGTTCGGCCTTGGGGAGGGGCATGGATCTATCTTTTCGGTAGGGGGACCCTCATCAGGTCCTGGGCAATGCTCAACTCGCCGTCGAACCCGGCCGCCCGCGCCTGCCGTTCGAACTCGGCGGGGTCGCCGTACCGCTGCGAGAAGTGGGTCAGGACGAGGTGCCTCACCCCCGCGTCACGCGCGACGGCGGCGGCCTGTCCGGCCGTCAGATGGCCGTGGTCGGTGGCGAGCCGGACGTCCTCGTCGAGGAAGGTCGACTCGATGACGAGCATGTCGGCGCCCTCGGCGAGCGCGTACACGCCGTCGCAGAGCCGGGTGTCCATGACGAACGCGAACCGCTGCCCGCGCCGCACCTCGCTGACCTCCTCCAGCGTCACACCGTCCAGGACGCCCTCGCGCTGGATCCGGCCGACGTCCGGACCCTTGATGCCGTGCGCGGCGAGCCGCTCGGGCAGGATGCGGCGCCCGTCGGGCTCGGTGACGCGGTAGCCGTACGACTCCACCGGGTGCGAGAGCAGGTACGCGTCGAGCGTGTACGAGTCGGTCACCGCGAGGAGCCCGTCGGCGTCCACCGGGGCCTCCGTCAGCCTCACCGTCTCGCGGTAGGCCGTCGCGTACCGGAGCCGCTCGAAGAAGCGCTGCCCGCTCGCCGGGTAGTGCGCGGTGACCGGGTGCGGGACCTGGTCGAGGTTGATCCGCTGGATCACCCCGGCCAGGCCGAGCGAGTGGTCGCCGTGGAAGTGCGTGACGCAGATCCGGTCGATGTCGTGCGCGGCGACACCGGCCCGCAGCATCTGGCGCTGGGTGCCCTCGCCGGGATCGAACAGGATGCCCTGGCCGTCCCAGCGCAGCAGGTAGCCGTTGTGGTTGCGGTGCCGGGTCGGGACCTGGCTGGCGGTCCCGAGCACGACGAGTTCGCGTACGGACACGTCTTATCCCGGGGGCCAGTTGAGACCGCGGCCGCCGAGAACGTGCGCGTGGGCGTGGAAGACGGTCTGGCCCGCGCCGGCCCCGGTGTTGAAGATGATGCGGAAGCCGGTGCCGTCGACCTTCTCCTGCGCGGCGATCTCGCCGGCCTCGCGCAGCACGTCCGCGGCGATGGTCGGCGCGGCGGCGGCGAGGCTGGCGGCGTCGGGGTAGTGGACGCGCGGGATGACGAGCACGTGCGTGGGCGCCTGGGGGTTGATGTCCCGGAAGGCGAGGGTGGTCTCCGTCTCACGCACGATCGTCGCCGGAACCTCCCCGTCCGCGATCTTGCAGAACAGGCAGTCGCTCTGCGGCTCTCCGGCCATGGCCCGGGCCTCCTCGCCTCGGAAGATCAGATACTCCGGCATCGTATCGGCCGTGTCACCGACCGCGCTCGGGTCCGGGGGCGCGGCGCTGCAGGCGGGAGCGGCTGACCCAGTAGGTGATGATCACGATCCAGAACAGCGGGTAGCCGAGTGCCCCGACGACGGACGCGTCCAGCGTCACCACGGCCATGGAGACCGCCGAGTGGAGCCCGAGCAGTCCGACGGCGATCGCCATGGCGAGCACGGGCGGGCAGTTGCGCGCCACGAGGATCAGCGGGCGGCGCAGCCGCGGCGGTACGCGCCGGGTGATCCACACCGCCCAGCCCGCCCAGCCGCCGACGAGGACGACCGTGCCGATCAGGTACGGGACCAGTGCGTCGCCACCCGAGCCGCCGGTGCGGAGCGGCGCGGAGCCGAGGCCGGCGGCGAGGAAGCCGGCCAGGGCCACCCAGCGGGCCCCCGCGGCGGTGCCCCAGGCCATGGTCTCCAGGTTGTAGCGGGCCTGGCGGTCGTTCGTGTCCAGCGCCGCCGACTCGACGAAGCCCGCGGCGGCCTTCGTCCACGACCCCGGCCGGAACCAGCGTCGGCGCAGATGCAGGAGGGAGAGGTTGTTGTGGGCCTCGCTGCTCTGCGGATCGAGGCGCAGCGCCGTCTCGTAGGCCTGCCGGGCGACGCGGTGGTCGCCGGTGCGCTGGGCGGTGAGGCCGACGAGGAAATGCGCGTCGCTCTCCTCGGGGCCCAGCGCGACGGCGGTCCGGGCAGCCTCGTACGCCTCGCGCCGGCGCTCGAGGCGGACGGACCGGTCGAGGACGGTGCCGAGGGCGTAGTGGCTGCCCCAGTACCGCGGGGCGAGTTCGACGGCGTACCGGGCGGACCGTTCCGCCTCCTCGTACCGCTTCAGGGCGAGGAGGACGTGGGTGCGCATCAACCAGGCCGGCAGCGAGTCCGGTTCGGCGAGCAGGGCCGCCTCGACCGACTCGAGTGCCTCCTGTTCGCGGCCCAGCCGGTGCCGGCAGCGGGCCAGCAGGACCAGCGCGGCGGCGTTCTGCGGGTCGGTGGCCAGATGCTGCGCGGCGAGGGCGGCGGCCTGCTCGTACCTCCCCACGTCGAAGAGGGCGTCGGCCCTGTCCAGGGCGGGGTGCATCAGACCTTGTCCCGGTCATGGGTGATGCTGAGCAGGTTCGGTACGAGTCCGACCCAGAACAGGACCTGCGGGACCGTGCGGTCGGTCCACGGCACGAGGAGCATCACCAGGGCGCAGAGCGTCGCGAGGGTGGCCTGCGCGAGGACGACCCGGGGCCAGAACAGCCGTCGCACGAGCGCGCGCACGGTCAGCCGGGCGCCGGTGCGCATCCGCCGGTAGCGGCGCAGGGCGCCGAAGCCCCACACCGCCGCCATCAGCGCGAACGCCCAGAGCCGGGTGCCGAGGTCGACGGGGAGCTCCTTCGGCTCCTCGCCGTCGGTCGGGAAGACGTCGAGGGTGACACCCGCCAGGACCAGGCAGAGCAGCGCGAGCCAGCGCGTCCCCCGCAGCATCCGGTAGACGGCCTTGTCGAGGTCCCTGCGCAGCCAGTTGGAGTCGGGGGCCGAGGCGAGACCGCCGGCGTAGAGGTCGGCGGCCTGCGCGGCGGAGGTGCCGGGCTTCGCGGCCTCGTCCTCCGTGGCCATCGTCACGGCGAGGGTGTTGGTCGGGTCGATCCGCAGGAGCTGCCGGACGGCGTCGTCGGCGAGGTCGGGGCGCCGGTTGAAGAGGGCCAGCTTGTACAGGGCCTCCCACGCGCGGGGCTCCTCGGGCCCCAGCCGGACGGCCTCCTGTGCCTCCGCGAGTCCCTCGACGACCGCCGCCGCGTCGCCTCCCGGGAACCGGTCGCTCACGAAGGGCATCAGCTCGGCGCGCACGGCGCGCGGTGCCCAGTAGTCCGGGTCGAGACGGATGGTCTCCCGCATCGCCTCCTCGGCGTCGTGGGGCCGCCCCTGCCGCCGCAGTGCGACACCGCGGATGTAGTGCCCGAAGGCGAAGTCCGGGTTGTGGGCCAGCGCCGCGTCGGCGGCGGCGAGGCCCTCTGCGCACCGCTCCTCGGCGATGAGGCAGCGGGCGAGCAGCACCAGGGCGTGGTGGTCGTCCGGGGCCTCGGCGATCCACCGGGCGACGCGCTCCCGGCTCTCGCCGTACCGGCCCATGCCGTAGAGCAGTTCGGCCTGTTCCAACTCCGGGTGCTTCACGCTCACAGCTTCCGCTTCTTCTTCAGGTAGGTGACCAGGTCGTCGTACATCCCGCCGTCGTTGGCGAACATCGCCACGTTGCGGGCGGCGGCGAACCAGGACTCGCTCGACGGCTTCAGCTGCTTCGCCGCGCCCAGCAGATCCCTCATGTCGATCATGCGGACGGTGCCGGTACGGGCGGAGTCGAGGAGCGCGGACTCGGCGGCCGTCTCGCAGAGATGGGCGAGGTCGGCACCGGAGAAGTCCTCGGTGATCTTGACGAGCTTGCCGAGGTCGACCGATTCGATGGGACGCTCGCGCAGGTGGTAGCGGAGGATCGCCTCGCGGGCCGGAGCGTCGGGCGGCAGCACGAGCAGGGTCCGGTCGAGGCGGCCGGGTCGGCGCAGCGCGAGGTCCACGTCCCAGGGGACGTTGGTGGCGGCGAGGACGAAGACGCCCTCGTTCTCGGCCCCGTCGACTCCGTCGAGCTCGGTGAGGAGCTGGTTGACGACGTTGCGCAGTCCGCTGTGGTGCGTACGGGAGCGCTTGGCGCCGAGGGCGTCCAGCTCGTCGAGGAAGACGACGCACGGGGCCTGGGCGCGGGCGGTCTCGAAGATGTCGTGGACGTTCTTCTCGGACGTGCCGATGTACATGTCGAGGATGTCGGAGAGCGAGATCGACATGAAACTCGCGCCGAGTTCGCCGGCGACGGCACGGGCGATGAAGGTCTTGCCGCAGCCGGGCGGGCCGTACAGGAGCAGGCCGCCGCGCAGGGACTTGCCGTACAGCCTGCGCAGTTCGGGGTTGCGCATGGGGGCGAGGAAGGCGGCCTCCAGGCGGTCCTTGACCTCCTGCATGCCGCCGACGTCGGCGAGGCGTACGGAGCCGGGGGCGTCGATGTCCCAGGCCGAGGCGTCCCCGGGGTCTCCGCCGCCGTCGGAGGTGAGCGGCTGCTCCAGGTCGTCGCCGTCACCGCTGCCGCCCTCGACGAACCGGGGCCCGACGAGGTCCCCGACCTCCTGCTCGGCCGCGTTCCAGTCGAAGGAGGAGGACCGGGCGGGGGCCGCGTCGGCGGCCGGGGCGGTCGCGGCGGCTTCGGTAGCGGGGGTCGCGGGGACGGCTTCCGCTGCCGGGGCCGCCGCGGGCTGTCCCATCGCCCGGAGCATCAGCGCCCGCGCCGCCTCGTCACCCGGCGCGCGCTGGAGGGCGACGGCGGCCTCGGTGACGGCCTCGTCGCCGCGCCCCTCCACGAGGAGCAGTTCGGCGAAGTGCAGCCGCAGGGGCACGTCTTCGGGCGCGGCGGCGACCGCGGCGCGCAGACTACGGATCAGAGGAGACTCGTCGGACATGCGGTCACCCTATGAACCGACATGCCTTCCGCACCCACCGGGTCCGAAATCCCGTTGCCGCGCCACCGGGCTCCGCGCATACCGTGGGCGCATGGGGCGACGAGAACGCGTACCGCGCAGGCTGACGGCGGACGGCACGGTCTGGCTCTGGTCGGTCGGACACCTGCACCCGCCCTGCCGGGAACTGCTGACGCTGCGCCGGGCCGAGACCCCGCACGCCCAACTGCGCCTGGTCTTCCAGGAGGGCCCGGGCCGTGTGACGCAGGGTGGGTACATGGGCGCGGGCCAGGTCGCGGACACCGGAGACGGCTACCTCAACCTCAACGAGCCCGGGGTGGTACGCCGTTTCCTCGACGAGGCCACTGCACGCGGTCTCCTGCCGACGGCCCACGGCCTGCACGAGACGGACGGCTGGCCCCTCTTCGACACGCTGGTGGCGCCGGCGCGCCCGGACTAGCTCCAGCGGCCCGTGCGGCCGAGGAGCAGCGCCGTGGCCGCCGTACCGGCCGTGGAGGTACGCAGGACGCTGTGGCCGAGCCGGTACGGCTTCGCGCCCGCCGCCTCGAAGGCCGCCAACTCCTCCGGGGACACGCCCCCTTCGGGGCCCACGACGAGCACGATCTCGCCCTCGGCAGGGAGTTCGGCGTCGGCGAGCGCGCCGCTCGGGTGGTCCCGGTCCTCGTGCAGCACGGCGGCGAGATCGGCCCCCGCGAGCAGCGCGGCGACCTGCTTGGTGGTCATCGCGTCGGCGACCTCGGGGAAGCGGGTACGGCGGGACTGCTTGCCGGCCTCGCGCGCGGTGGCCCGCCACTTGGCGAGGGCCTTGAGCCCACGGTCGCCTTTCCACTGGGTGATGCAGCGGGACGCGGCCCACGGCACGATCGCGTCGACCCCGGTCTCCGTCATGATCTCGACGGCCAGTTCGCCCCGGTCGCCCTTGGGCAGCGCCTGGACGACGGTGATACGGGGCGCGGGCGCGGCCTCCTCGTACCGGCCGGAGACCTCGACGGTCAGCTGGTCCCTGCCCTCGGCTCCGAGCACCACGCAGTCGGCCCAGGTGCCCCGGCCGTCGGTGAGGACGACGTCCTCCCCCGCGCGCAGCCGCTTCACGGAGACGGCGTGACGGCCCTCGGGGCCGTCGAGGAGGAAGGGGCCGTTGCCGGGGACGGCCTCGACGACGAAGACGGGTGCGGTCATGAGGCGTTGCTCCTGTGGGCCTGCGCGGTGAGTGCGGTGTCGAGTTCGGCGGCCAGCACCTCGACGAGCCGGCCCGCGGGGAGTTCGCGGGCCAGCCGGTGCCCCTGGCCGGCCCACAGGGCCATGCCCTGCGCGTCGCCCGCGGTGGCGGCTGCCTTGCGGACGGGGGCGGTGAGGTGGTGGACCTCGGGATAGGCGGCGGGGGCGTACGGCCCGTGCTCGCGCATGAACCGGTTGACGAGCCCGCGCGCCGGGCGGCCGGAGAAGGCCCGGGTGAGCTCGGTCCGGACGAAGAGGGGGTTGGTCAGGGCCTGCTTGTGCAGCGCGTGCGCCCCCGACTCGGGGCACACGAGGAACGCGGTGCCCAGCTGGGCGGCGTCGGCACCGGCGGCGAGGACCGCGGCGATCTGCGCGCCGCGCATGATCCCGCCGGCCGCGAGGATCGGCAGCTGCACCGCCTCCCGGACCTGGGTGACGAGCGTGAGGAGCCCGGTTCCGGCGAGAGCGGCGTCCGGGTCGTCGCGGTGCGTGCCCTGGTGTCCGCCGGCCTCCACGCCCTGCACGCAGACGGCGTCCGCCCCGGCCCGCTGGGCGGCCTGGGCCTCGTCGGCGGAGGTGACGGTGACGATCGTGTACGTACCGGCGCGGGCGAAGGCGTCGAAGGCGTCGCGGTCGGGGCAGCCGAAGGTGAACGAGACGACGGGTACCGGGTCTTCGAGCAGGATCGCGAGCTTGGCGTCGTAGGCGTCGTCGCGCCCGTTGTCGGGGTCGCCGAGGGCCGTCTCGTACCAGGTGGCCTCCCCGGCGAGCTGGTGCCGGTACACCTCGACGGCGGCCGGGTCGGCGGGCTGCCCGCCGGGCGGCACGAAGAGGTTGACGCCGAAGGGCCCGCCGGTCAGCCCGCGCACCTGCTTGATCTCCTGGTACAGCCCGCCCGCGGTCTTGTAGCCCCCGGCGAGGAACCCGAGCCCGCCGGCGGCGCACACGGCTCCGACGAGCTCCGGGCAGGACGCGCCACCCGCCATGGGGGCCTGCACGATCGGGTATCGGGAGAGATCGGTCAGCGCGGTGGACATGCAGGCATCGTGTCATACGGAAGGGCGGCGTCCGCGACCCGCGGATGCCGCCCTTCCAGGCCCGAGACCGGGCGCCAGACGGACGGTGGGGATCCGGTCCACCGCCCGTCGAAAGCGTCCTTCAACCGCGAGAACAGCCCCTGCTGACCCGGCTGACTGCGCCTGCCCGGGGGACGACCCCCGGACCCCCGGCAGCAGCACGCCTACCGCCCGTTGAACGCGTCCTTCAACCGCGAGAACAGCCCCTGCTGACCCGGCTGACTGTGCCTGCCCGGGGGACGACCCCCGAACCCCCGGCAGCAGCACGCCTACCGCCCGTTGAACGCGTCCTTCAACCGCGAGAACAGCCCCTGCTGACCCGGCTGGAACTGGCCCGTGGGCCGTTCCTCGCCGCGCAGCTTCGCCAGTTCGCGCAGCAGCCGCTCCTGCTCGGCGTCGAGCTTCGACGGCGTCGTCACCTCGACGTGCACGATCAGGTCTCCGCGGCCGCCTCCGCGCAGGTGCGTGATGCCGCGCCCGTGCAGCGGGATCGACTGGCCGGACTGGGTGCCCGGACGGATGTCGACCTCCTCCATCCCGTCGAGCGTCTGCAACGGCACCTTCGTACCGAGCGCTCCCGCCGTCATCGGGATGGTGACCGTGCAGTGCAGGTCGTCGCCGCGGCGCTGGAAGACCTCGTGCGGGACCTCGTGGATCTCGACGTACAGGTCACCGGCGGGGCCGCCGCCGGGGCCGACCTCGCCCTCGCCCGCGAGCTGGATGCGCGTGCCGTTGTCGACACCGGCCGGGATCTTCACGGTGAGCGTGCGCCGCGAGCGGACCCGCCCGTCGCCCGCGCACTCGGGGCACGGGGTCGGGACGACCGTGCCGAAGCCCTGGCACTGGGGGCAGGGGCGGGAGGTCATGACCTGGCCCAGGAAGGACCGCGTGACCTGCGAGACCTCACCACGGCCGCGGCACATGTCACAGGTCTGGGCGGACGTGCCGGGCGCGGCACCCTCGCCGGAGCAGGTCGTACAGACGACCGCCGTGTCGACCTGGATGTCCTTCGTCGTACCGAAGGCGGCCTCGTTGAGGTCGATCTCCAGCCGGATCATGGCGTCCTGGCCGCGGCGCGTGCGCGAGCGCGGTCCGCGCTGCGACGCCGTGCCGAAGAAGGCGTCCATGATGTCCGAGAAGTTCCCGAAGCCGCCCTGGCCGAAGCCACCGGCTCCACCGCCGCCGCCGGACGCGGACAGCGGGTCACCACCGAGGTCGTAGACCTGCTTCTTCTGCGGGTCCGACAACACCTCGTAGGCGGCGTTGATCTCCTTGAACCGCTCCTGCGTCTTCGGATCGGGATTGACATCCGGGTGCAGCTCGCGGGCGAGCCGCCGGAATGCCTTCTTGATCTCGTCCTGGGACGCGTCGCGGCGCACGCCGAGTACGGCGTAGTAGTCCGTGGCCACTTACGACTCCGCCAGGATCTGTCCGACGTAACGTGCCACTGCGCGTACCGCTCCCATCGTTCCGGGGTAGTCCATGCGGGTCGGTCCGACCACGCCGAGTTTGGCGACTGCCTCGTCGCCCGAACCGTAGCCGACCGCGACGACGGACGTGGACGTGAGGCCCTCGTGGGCGTTCTCGTGCCCGATCCGTACGGTCATGCCCGAGTCCTTGGCCTCGCCCAGCAGCTTGAGGAGCACGACCTGCTCCTCGAGGGCTTCGAGAACGGGCCTGATCGTGAGGGGGAAGTCATGGCCGAAACGGGTGAGATTGGCGGTTCCGCCGATCATCAACCGCTCCTCGTGCTCCTCCACCAGGGTTTCGAGCAGGGTCGCGAGCACCGTCGAGACCGTGCCGCGGTCCTCCGTCTCCTCGAAGGACTCCGGAAGATCCTGCACCAGCTGGGGCACGTCCGCGAACCGGCGGCCGACGACACGGCTGTTGAGCCGGGCGCGCAGGTCCGCGAGCGAGGTCTCGCCGAACGGCGCCGGACAGTCGATGACGCGCTGCTCGACCCGGCCGGTATCCGTGATCAGCACCAGCATCAGCCGGGCGGGGGCCAGCGACAGCAGCTCCACGTGCCGGACCGTCGAACGGGTCAGCGACGGGTACTGCACGACGGCGACCTGCCGGGTCAGCTGCGCGAGCAGCCGGACCGTGCGGCCGACGACGTCGTCGAGGTCGACGGCTCCGTCGAGGAAGTTGTGGATCGCGCGCCGCTCGGGCGTCGACAGCGGCTTGACGCCGGCGAGCCGGTCGACGAAGAGCCGGTAGCCCTTGTCGGTCGGGATGCGTCCGGCGCTGGTGTGAGGCTGGGCGATATAGCCCTCGTCCTCCAGGACGGCCATGTCGTTGCGCACGGTGGCGGGCGAGACGCCGAGCTTGTGGCGCTCCGTGAGCGCCTTGGAGCCGACCGGCTCCTCCGTCCCGACATAGTCCTGGACGATGGCGCGCAGCACCTCGAGTCTGCGTTCGCTGAGCATCGCGCACACCTCCAGCTGTCGTATCGGTTGCTCCGCATTTGGCACTCGCCCTGTTCGAGTGCCAGGAATCCCCCGGCCAGTGTACGGCGGCGGGCATCGCTCCTGGCAAGGAGGCCGTGTCGGAGGCCACGTCGTGCGGATAGCGTCGCGGTATGGATGTCGATTGGGAAGAGTACGGCTGGGAGCGGCTCGGTAACGGGGTGGGCAGGCGCCGACTGCCCGGCTGGGACGCCACGGTGGGGCTGGTACTGGGCGAGCGCGCCGTGCTGCTGTACGACACGGGCTCGACGCTCGCCGAGGGCGCCGAGCTGCGGGGGCAGGCGGAGGCGCTCGCGGGCGGCCGGAGAGTGACACACATCGCACTGAGCCACCCGCACTTCGATCATGTCCTCGGCACGGCGGCCTTCGCGGGCGCGGAGGTGTTCGGGGCGGTGGGCCTGGACGAGCTGCTGCGGCGGGAAGCGCACGCGCTGCGGGAGGACGCGGTACGGCAGGGGGTGGCGGAGTCGGCGGCGACGGAGGCCGTGGACACCCTCGTCCTGCCGGGGCACATGGTGTCGGGCGAATGGACGCTGGACCTGGGCGGCCGCCAGGTGCTGCTGGCCAACGTGGGGCCCGGTCACTCGGGTCATGATCTGGCGCTCCTCGTCCCGGACGTCGACGGGGTGGAGGTCGTCTTCTGCGGCGACCTGGTCGAGGAGTCGGGCGAGCCGCAGGCGGGAAGCGACGCGATCGGCTCGCGCTGGCCGGCGGCCCTGGACCGGCTGCTGGCGCTGGGCGGGGAGGACGCGCTGTACGTGCCGGGACACGGGGCGGTGGTGGACGCGGCGTTCGTGCGGCGCCAGCGGGATGAGCTGGCACGGCGCTTCTCCGTCGCATAACGTCGCCCGAATGCGCAGCTACAACCCGGACCTGACGCCCCCTTGGAAGCGATCCGCCCCCGTGCCGGAGGTGCCGGCGGAGGTGGACCTCGTGGTGGAGGAGGTCGCGACAGGCTTCTGCGGAGCGGTGATCCGCTGCGAGGCCGGCACGGTCACGCTGGAGGACCGCTTCGGCAAGCACCGCGTGTTCCCGATGGATCCGCGGGGCTTCCTGCTGGAGGGCAAGGTGGTGACGCTGGTCCGCCCGGCGGCCGGTCCGGCGCGCCCCAGCCGCACGGCCTCGGGGTCCGTCGCGGTCCCGGGCGCGCGGGCGCGGGTGGCGCGGGCGGGCCGGATCTACGTGGAGGGCCGGCACGACGCGGAGCTGGTGGAGCGGGTCTGGGGCGACGACCTGCGCATCGAGGGCGTGGTGGTGGAGTACCTGGAGGGCATCGACGACCTCCCGTCGATCGTCGCGGAGTTCGGCCCGGCGGCGGACGCCCGGCTCGGCATCCTCGTCGACCACCTGGTGCCGGGCTCGAAGGAGTCCCGCATCGCGGCGCAGGTCTCGTCCCCGGACGTCCTGATCGTGGGCCACCCGTACATCGACGTCTGGGAGGCGGTGAAGCCGTCCTCCGTGGGCATCCCGGCCTGGCCGGCGGTCCCCCGGGGCCAGGACTGGAAAACGGGCGTCTGCCGGGCGCTGGGCTGGCCGCAGAACACGGGAGCGGTCTGGCAGCACATCCTGTCGAAGGTCCACTCCTACAAGGACCTGGAGCCGTCGCTTCTGGGCCGGGTGGAGGAACTGATCGACTTCGTGACGGCGCCCTAGCGCCGTCGCACCCGGCCGACCCGCGCGGGACACGGCGCCAGGCCACGACACCGGTGCCCTAGCGCCGAGGCGCGGCGCCGGGCCCTAGGGCGTGTTGCGAAAGTCCCGCCTGCCCCGCGACGCCTGGCACGCACGCTCGCTGCGTTGTCGGGATCGTCCGAGTACACCCGGTACGAGGACGACCCTCCGCCTTGCGATCGCACGCACCAGACGCCGCGGGGCCCGCCCTTCGGGCGGACGGCGCTACTTTCGCAACACGCCCTAGTCCACCAGGTCGCGGACGACCGCGTCGGCGAGGAGGCGGCCCCGCAGGGTCAGGACCGCGCGCCCCGCCTCGTACGGCTCGGGCGCGAGCAGTCCGTCCGCGAGAGCCTTGCGGGACGCCGCGAGGCCGTCGGGCTTCAGGAGGTCCAGCGGGCAGCCCTCCCGGAGCCGCAGCTCCAGAAGCACACGCTCCACGCGCCGGTCCTCCGCCGAGAGGAGCTCCCGCCCGGCGCCCGGCGACCTCCCGGCGCCGAGGGCCGCGGCGTACGCCCCCGGATGCTTCACGTTCCACCAGCGCACACCGCCCACGTGCGAGTGCGCCCCGGGGCCCGCGCCCCACCAGTCGGCACCGCGCCAGTACAGCTCGTTGTGCAGGCACCGCCCGGCCTCCGACGTGGCCCAGTTCGACACCTCGTACCAGTCGAAGCCGGCCTCGGCGAAGACGGAGTCGGCGATCAGGTACCGGTCCGCGTGGACGTCGTCGTCCGTCATCGGCACCTCGCCACGGCGGATCCGGCGCGCCAGCTGCGTCCCCTCCTCGACGATCAGCGCGTACGCGCTGACGTGGTCGGGGCCCGCTCCGATCGCCGCCTCCAGCGACGCGCGCCAGTCGTCGTCGGACTCCCCCGGCGTCCCGTAGATCAGGTCCAGGTTCACGTGCTCGAAGCCCGCCGCCCGCGCCTCCGCGACGCACGCCTCGGGCCGGCCCGGGGTGTGCGTACGGTCGAGGACCTTCAGGACGTGCTGCCGGGCGCTCTGCATCCCGAACGACACCCGGTTGAAGCCGCCGGCCCTCAGCTCCGCCAGATACGCCGGATCCACCGACTCCGGGTTCGCCTCCGTCGTCACCTCGGCGTCGTCCGCGAGCCCGAACTCGTCCCGGATCGCCCCCAGCATCCGTACGAGATCACCGGCCGCGAGCAGCGTGGGCGTACCGCCGCCGACGAAGACCGTCCGCACCGGCCGCGGGTCGTCGCCGAGCACCTTCCGGGCGAGGCGTATCTCCTCGACGACCTGCCCCGCGTAGTTGTCCCGGGAGGCGAGCACGCCTCCGGCACCACGCAGCTCACTGGCGGTGTACGTGTTGAAGTCGCAGTAGCCGCAGCGGGTCGCGCAGTACGGCACGTGCAGATAGAACCCGAGCGGCCGCTCCCCGGCCCCTTCCAGGGCGTGCACGGGCAGCGCCCCGTCCTCGGGCATGGGCTCACCATCGGGCAGTACGGAAGGCATGAGCCCATTGTCCCGTACCGCCCGAGGTGAGCCGCCGGCCTGTGGATAACCCCGGCTACGGCCGGACCGGAGCGGTCACGCCTCCCGCGCGCCCGCGTACATGTCCTCGATCAGGTCCTTGTACGTCCGCTCCACCACCGGCCGCTTCATCTTCAGCGACGGGGTGAGCTCGCCGTGCTCCACGTCCAGGTCGCGGGGCAGCAGCCGGAACTTCTTGATCGTCTGCCAGCGCTGCAGGCCCTCGTTGAGGCGGTCCACGTATCCCTGGACCATCGCCAGGGTCTGCGGGGCGGCCACGACCTCCACGTACGCCTTGCCCGCGAGGCCGTTCTCCGCGGCCCAGCCGAGGATGGCGGGCTCGTCGAGCGCGATGAGGGCGGAGCAGTAGTTCCGGTCGGCGCCGAGGACCACGATGTTGGAGACGAACGGGCAGACGGCCTTGAACTGGCCCTCGATCTCGGTCGGCGCGATGTACTTGCCGCCGGAGGTCTTGAACAGGTCCTTCTTGCGGTCGGTGATCCGCAGGTAACCGTCGGCGGACAGCTCGCCGATGTCCCCGGTGTGGAACCAGCCGTCCGCCTCCAGGACCTCGGCCGTCTTCTCGGGCAGGCCGTGGTAGCCCTGCATGATGCCGGGGCCGCGCAGCAGGATCTCGCCGTCGTCGGCGATCCGGACCTCGCAGCCGGGCAGCGGCTTGCCGACCGTGCCGGTGCGGTAGGCCTCGCCCGGGTTGACGAAGGAGGCTGCGCTGGACTCCGTGAGGCCGTAGCCCTCCAGGATGTGGATGCCCGCGCCGGAGAAGAAGAAGCCGATCTCGGGTGCCAGCGCGACGGAGCCGGAGACGGCGGCGCGGAGCCGGCCGCCGAAGGCCTCGCGGAGCTTCTTGTAGACCAGCGCGTCGGCGACCTTGTGCTTCGCGGTGAGGCCGAAGGGCGCGGAGGCGGTACCGGTGCGGCGGAAGTTGTCCTGGGTGACCTTGGCGTACTCGCGGGCCACTCCGGCCGCCCACTGGAAGATCTTGTACTTGGCCGCGCCACCTTCGCGCGCCTTGGCGGCGACGCCGTTGTAGACCTTCTCGAAGATCCGGGGCACGGCGGCCATGTAGGTCGGCTGGACCACCGGCAGGTTCACGATGATCTTGTCGATGCGGCCGTCGACGGCGGTGACGTGGCCCACCTCGATCTGGCCGGAGGTGAGCACCTTGCCGAAGACGTGCGCGAGGGGCAGCCAGAGGTACTGGACGTCGTCGCCGGTGACGAGACCGGTCGCGGCGATGGCCTTGGCCATGTACGACCAGTTGTCGTGCGGGAGGCGGACGCCCTTGGGGCGGCCGGTGGTGCCCGAGGTGTAGATGAGGGTGGCGAGCTGGTCGGCGGTGATCGCCGCGACGCGCTCCTTGACCGCGTCGGCGTGCCGCTCCAGGTAAGCCTGGCCGCGCTTCTCCAGTTCGGCCAGCGAGAGGACCCAGTCGTCGCTCTCGACGCCCGTCGGGTCGATGACGACGACGTGGTGGAGACCGGGCAGGTCGGCACGGGTCTCGCGGGCCTTGGCGACCTGCGCCGCGTCCTCCGCGATCAGCACCTTGGACTCGGAGTCGGAGAGGATGAACGCCGACTCCTCGGCGTTGGTCTGCGGGTAGATCGTGGTGACGGCGGCTCCCGCGCACATCACACCGAGGTCGGAGAGGATCCACTCCACCCGGGTGGAGGAGGCCAGGGCGACGCGCTCCTCCGCCTGCACCCCCAGGTCGATCAGACCGGCCGCGATGGCGTAGACCCGCTCGGCGGCCTGCCCCCAGCTGAGCGACTTCCACTCGTCCGGACCCTGGCCGGAAACCGCCGGAACCGGATAGCGATAGGCCTCCGCATCAGGAGTCCGCTCGACGCGCTCAAGGAAGAGGGTCGCCACGGAGGGCGGCCGGTTCTCGATCAAGGTCTGTGTGTCGCTCACGACGTCCTCCGGGCGGCGGCGGTGCCTGCGGGTGGTGCGATCTGGCGGTGCGTATCTAACTGGCGAGTAACCTTTGATTCGGGGATCAGAGTAGATGGCCGAAGTCCGACGCGTAAGAGCCTGGTGGCCGCCTCTTCATACCCGGTTGATAACAGAACGAACGCCGAACGGGCCCCCGCACTGTCCGCGCGGCGACCCGTTCGATGTATCAGTCAGCTAAACAGCCGATCACTTCTTGCTCTTGCCGCCGGCGGAGTCGTCGCTCGACAGGACGGCGATGAAGGCCTCCTGCGGGACCTCCACGGAGCCGACCATCTTCATCCGCTTCTTGCCTTCCTTCTGCTTCTCCAGGAGCTTCCGCTTACGGGAGATGTCACCGCCGTAGCACTTGGCGAGGACGTCCTTGCGGATGGCGCGGATGGTCTCACGGGCGATGACCCGGGAGCCGATCGCGGCCTGGATGGGCACCTCGAACGCCTGCCGCGGGATGAGCTCGCGCAGCTTGGCGACGAGCCGCACACCGTAGGCGTACGCGGCGTCCTTGTGGGTGACGGCGGAGAAGGCGTCGACCTTGTCGCCGTGGAGCAGGATGTCGACCTTGACCAGGCTGGAGGCCTGCTCGCCGGTGGGCTCGTAGTCGAGGGAGGCGTACCCGCGCGTCTTGGACTTCAGCTGGTCGAAGAAGTCGAAGACGATCTCGGCGAGGGGGAGGGTGTAGCGGATCTCCACGCGGTCCTCGGAGAGGTAGTCCATCCCGAGGAGCGTGCCGCGACGGGTCTGGCAGAGCTCCATGATCGCGCCGATGAACTCGCTCGGGGCGAGGATCGTGGCGCGTACGACGGGCTCGTACACGTCGTTGATCTTGCCCTCGGGGAACTCGCTCGGGTTGGTGACCGTGTGCTCGCTGCCGTCCTCCATGGTCACGCGGTAGACCACGTTGGGGGCGGTGGCGATCAGGTCGAGACCGAACTCGCGCTCCAGCCGCTCCCGGATCACGTCCAGGTGCAGCAGGCCGAGGAAGCCGACACGGAAGCCGAAGCCGAGCGCGGCGGAGGTCTCCGGCTCATAGACCAGCGCGGCGTCGTTGAGCTGCAGCTTGTCGAGGGCCTCACGGAGGTCCGGGTACTCCGAGCCGTCCAGCGGGTAGAGGCCCGAGAACACCATCGGCTTGGGGTCCTTGTAGCCGCCGAGCGCCTCGGTGGCGCCCTTGCTCAGGGAGGTGATCGTGTCACCGACCTTGGACTGGCGGACGTCCTTCACACCGGTGATGAGGTAGCCGACCTCGCCGACGCCGAGACCGTCCGACGGCGTCATCTCCGGGGACGAGACACCGATCTCCAGCAGCTCGTGGGTGGCGCCGGTCGACATCATCTTGATGCGCTCGCGCTTGTTGAGCTGGCCGTCGACGACACGGACGTACGTCACGACACCGCGGTAGGAGTCGTAGACGGAGTCGAAGATCATCGCGCGGGCGGGGGCGTCGGCGACACCGACGGGGGCCGGGACGTTCGCGACGACCCGGTCGAGCAGCGCCTCGACGCCCATGCCGGTCTTGGCGGAGACCTTGAGCACGTCCTCGGGCTGGCAGCCGATGAGGTTCGCGAGCTCCTCGGAGAACTTCTCCGGCTGGGCGGCCGGCAGGTCGATCTTGTTCAGCACGGGAACGATCGTGAGGTCGTTCTCCATCGCGAGGTACAGGTTCGCGAGGGTCTGCGCCTCGATGCCCTGGGCCGCGTCCACCAGCAGGATCGTGCCCTCGCAGGCCGCCAGGGACCGCGAGACCTCGTAGGTGAAGTCGACGTGCCCGGGGGTGTCGATCATGTTGAGGATGTGGGTCTTGCCCTGGTCCTCGCCCTCGGTGGGCGCCCAGGGGAGACGCACGGCCTGGGACTTGATCGTGATGCCGCGCTCGCGCTCGATGTCCATCCGGTCGAGGTACTGGGCACGCATCTGCCGCTGGTCGACCACACCGGTCAGCTGGAGCATCCGGTCGGCAAGCGTGGACTTGCCGTGGTCGATGTGCGCGATGATGCAGAAATTGCGGATCAACGCCGGGTCGGTACGGCTCGGCTCAGGCACGTGGGTAGGAGTCGCGGGCACGCAAGGTCTCGTCTCGGGGCGATGGTCGGTTGGATACGTAGGCTCCATCGTCCCACGAGTGAGCGGCTCCGCTCGGTTTGGGCAGAGCTTACGGGCCCTGATACCGTGGACAGCTGTGTCTCGTACGCCCTCTCAGCGCAGAGGCACACCTCAGAAACAACACCGAACCTGAAAAGGCTCTTTTCGTGGCGAACATCAAGTCCCAGATCAAGCGGAACAAGACGAACGAGAAGGCGCGCCTGCGCAACAAGGCCGTCAAGTCCTCGCTCAAGACCGCGATCCGCAAGGCCCGCGAGGCCGTCGCCGCGGGTGACGTCGAGAAGGCCGTCGTGGCTTCTCGCGCCGCCTCCCGCGCGCTCGACAAGGCTGTCTCGAAGGGCGTCATCCACAAGAACGCCGCCGCCAACAAGAAGTCGGCGCTGGCCACCAAGGTTGCCGCTCTGCAGGGCTGAGCTCTCTGATGTAACGCCGGACGGGACCCAGCGGGCCCTCTCTCCCGCTCCCAACCGGCACCCCGGACTCGTACGCGACACGCGTTCGCCACGCGTGTACGAGCCCACCAAGCACCACGCCGAAGGCCCCGCGCGCTTCTTCCCCAGAAGCCCACGGGGCCTTCGCCGCACCCGGACCCGGCCGCCGGGTCCCCGACTGCGGCAGCGTCAGCCCGGCCGGCCGCCGGCAGGATCCGGAAGGGGCCTGAAGGGGCCTGAAGGGTCTCGGGGCGGGCAGGAGCGTGGCGGGGCAAGCGACCCGCCACAGCGCCGCGCCTAGCGGCGCAGCCTCGCCGCCCGCGCCACCGCGACCACCGCCTTCTCCAGCGCGTACTCCGGGTCGTCCCCCCCGCCCTTCACACCCGCGTCCGCCTCGGCCACCGCGCGCAGCGCCAGCGACACCCCGTCCGGCGTCCAGCCCCGCATCTGCTGCCGCACGCGGTCGATCTTCCACGGCGGCATCCCCAGCTCCCGCGCCAGATCAGCCGGCCGCCCGCCCCGCGCCGACGACAGCTTGCCGATCGCCCGGACGCCCTGCGCCAGCGCGCTGGTGATCAGGACCGGCGGGACTCCGGTCGAGAGCGACCAGCGCAGCGCCTCCAGCGCCTCCGCCGCCCGACCCTCCACCGCACGGTCCGCCACGTTGAACGAGGACGCCTCGGCCCGCCCCGTGTAGTACCGCCCGACGACCGCCTCGTCGATCGTCCCCTCGACGTCCGCCGTCAGCTGCGCGACCGCCGACGCCAGCTCCCGCAGGTCGCTGCCGATCGAGTCGACCAACGCCTGGCACGCCTCGGGCGTGGCCGACCGCCCGAGCGTGCGGAACTCCTGCCGTACGAACGTCAGCCGCTCCGCCGGCTTCGTCGTCTTCGGGCAGGCCACCTCCCGCGCACCCGCCTTGCGTGCCGCGTCGAGCAGGCCCTTGCCCTTGACGCCGCCCGCGTGGAGCAGCACCAGCGTGATCTCCTCGATGGGCGCGCCGAGGTACCCCTTGATGTCCTTGATCGTGTCCGCGGACAGGTCCTGCGCGTTCCGCACGACCAGCACCTTGCGCTCGGCGAAGAGCGACGGGCTCGTCAGCTCCGCGAGCGTCCCGGGCTGGAGCTGCTCGGAGGTCAGGTCCCGTACGTCCGTGTCGGCGTCGGCGGCGCGCGCGGCCGCCACCACCTCCTGGACGGCGCGGTCGAGGAGCAGGTCCTCCTGGCCCACGGCGAGCGTGACGGGGGCGAGAAGGTCGTCGTTCGAATTCTTCCTGGTGGCCATCGCGTCCAGCATCCCACGGGCCACTGACACCGTTCCCCATGCCTGAGAATGGCGAGGTGAGTGAACGACACGTACTGGTACTGCCCGACCGCGACGCCGCCGAGGAGGTCGCCGAAGAGCTCCCCGCCCGCTTCGCGGTCGCCCATGAACCCCAGCTCGTACGGGACGCCCTGGCCGGCGAGGACGACGCCGAGGACGCGCAGTGGCTGGTCGTCGTCGAGGACCCGGACGGCCGGCTCGACTCCGCGGCGCTGGACGAACTCGCCGCGGAGTACGAAGGCTGGCTGGAGGCACCGTAGCGAGCCGAGCGGCCCCTACGCGGACGGGTCCGAACCGTCCGGGGCCGAGGCCGGGTCGGCGCCCGGGCGGGAGCCCGTGTCGGCGCCCTCGGCGGCAGGCTCCCGCGACGGCGGTACGGCCGGCAGCTCGGCGAGCTCGATGCCGAACAGCTCCCGGTACGCCGCCCTCACCTCCCCCTCACCGTCGAGCAGCCGCTCCGTCCGCTTCCCGCCCTGCGCGGTCGTGACGAGCCTGTGGCCGCTGAGGGTGATCCGGCCCTCCTCGGTGAGCCGGGAGCAGATGGGCGAGCGGGTGAAGTGCGAGTCCGGGGAGGTGCGGTGGTACCAGGCCCCGGCCGTGAAGTCGGCGAGCACACGCGGCCGGCGCTCCAGCCGGTACCGCGGCTCGCCGTCGCGCAGCACGTCCAGGTCGCCGTCGTCGGTCTCCACGACACGGAACGTGCCTGCGGGATCGAGCTGGTCGCCCCGCTCGTCCAGCGCTAGCGGGAAGTGGCTGTGGTCGCCGAATCCGACGTCCACGAGCCACCGTCCTTCCTCCGCCGTCTCCACCAGCACCGCCATGTGGTCGTACGGGATGCCCAGCACACCGTCCTTGCCGACGACACGCGCCTGAAGGAGCGTGGCGGTGAAGCCGAGCTCGCGCAGCAGGACGGCGAAGGTGGAGTTGAGTTCGTAGCAGAACCCGCCCCTGCCCGCCTCGACGATCTTGTCGAGCAGCGGCTTCTCCTCCAGGACGATGTCCTCGCCGAGGTGGATGGACAGGTTCTCGAAGGGGATGGCCCTCAGATGCCGCAGATGAAGGTCGCGCAGCGCGGCCAGGTCCGGGCTTTCCGGTCGGGCCGCTCCAATGCGCCGCAGATAGGCCTCGACCGGCACGTCCACCGGGACCGCGGCGACCGCCGCCTCCACCGTGTCCCCCATGTCCGCCGTGTCCGAAGCCCGCTGGGTATGAGTGGTCATGCTCCGAGTCTGGCGCCACGCCCCTCTGCTCGGCCATGCGGCGCTGGTCCTAGGTCGGATGCCCGAGGCCCCCAGGTCGGTGAAGGCCTGGCGCGAGGTGGACGAACCGGCGGACCGGGAGCTGATGCGCGCCGGGGCGTGGCTGGTCTGACGTCGGGCCTGCGCCGGACGGGCTCAGGCCGTGGGTACGGCGTCCTGGGCGGGCGCGGGCAGTTCGCGGGTGCGGGCGAGCGGCGAGGGCAGCAGCCACAGCACGGCGAACAGGCCTCCGACGGTGGCGATCCAGAGGGTCGGACGCAGCCCGAGGGCCGTGCCGAGCACACCGGCGGCGAGCGCTCCGATCGGGCGGAAGCCGTGGTTGAGGGTGCGGAAGGCGCCCATCACCCGGGCCCGGATGCTCTCGGGTATCAGCGCCATCTGCCACGACGCCGCGGCGATGTCGACGATCATGACGGCGACGCAGGAGAGGAACTCCGCCGTGAACAGCAGCGCGACGACGAGAGCGGTGGGGCCCTGGGCGAGGGGTATGAGCAGCAGCGGCGCGGTGAAGCCGACGAAGCCGAACACGATCGAGGGGCCGATCCCGATGCGGCGTACGACCGCCCCGCTGCACGCGGCGCCGATCAGCCCTCCCACCGCTCCCGCGCCGAGCACGGCGCCGAGAACGCCGGCGCTGAGGCCCAGTTCGACGGTGGCGTAGAGCACGAACAGCGTGTGGAACATGTAGTTGAAGAACTGGATCGTTCCCGAGGCCGCGAACAGCGCCCGCATGGACGGCTCCCGGACGAGCCAGCGCAGGCCCTCGGTGAAGTGGCCCTTGCCGCCGGGTGCCGGCGGGGGCTCCACAGGTCTGATCCGGGCCAGGTAGACCGCCGAGACGAGATAGGTGACGGCGTCGGCGACCAGGGCGATGGGCGCCGTCAGCATCTGCACGAGGACACCGCCCGCGCTGGGACCCGCCAGCCAGGCCATCGAACGACTGCCGTTGACCAGTGAGTTGGCCTGGACATAGCGGTCGGCCGGGACCAGCGCCACGAACAGCGAGGCGTTGCAGGCCTCGAAGAGCACGGCGAGCGCGCCGACCCCGAAGGCCACGAAGTAGAGCTGCCCGAGGGTGAGGGCGTCGAGCAGATAGGCGACGGGAAGGGTCAGCAGCAGCGCGGCCCGTGCGAGGTCGGCCGCGATCATGGCGCGCCGCCGCTGCGCCTGCCGGTCGGCCCAGGCCCCGAAGGGCAGGTTGAGCAGCAGCGCGGGCAGCAGTTCCGCGGTCTTGAGCCAGCTCATCTCCGCGGCGTCGGCGCCGAGGACGAGGACGGCCGCGAGCGGAATCGCGATGAGGGAGATCTGGTCGCCGACGAGCGAGACGGTCTGGCCGGTCCAGTACCGCCGGAAGGTCCGCTCCCGCAGCAGCGCGGGTATGCGTTCCGTCAGCCTCATCCCTCACTCCTCATCGTCGTCGTGGAGGAGTTCGGGGATCTCCTCGGGAATCTCTCGGTCCAGATACGCGATCCGCAGCACGCTGACCGGCCTGGCCCCTTCGGGGCGCAGTGACGCGTCGCCCGCGCGGTCCTCGTACGGCTGCAGCAGCTCGTCGACCCGCCGGCTGAAGGTGGCCAGCTCGTCCGGCGTGAGGTGGAGCAGGGAGTCACCGAACATCTCGACCTCCCGCCACTCCCTGGGCAGCCGGTGCCGGTCCTCCATGGCCCGGAGGACCCTCTCGAAGTACCGCTCGGCGATCGCGACGCTCAGGGCGTCCGCCGCCTCCGCGACGGAGGCGTCCTCGCTGTCGCCCGGCCAGTCGGTGTACCGGGCGGTCGCGCGCCAGGGCTTCTCCCTCCCCCGGCCGCCCGGCGCCTCCTCCACCAGCCCGTACTTGGCGAGTATCCGCAGGTGGTACGAGCAGCTGGCCACCGACTCCCCGGTCAGCTCGGCCGCCCGGGTCGCGGTGAAGGGACCGCTCCGGCGCAGCAGACCGACCAGGGTCATCCGCGTGGGGTGGGCGTAGGCCCGCAGGGCGCGGGCGTCCGTGAGGCTGACGCTGCGCGGCTGCTCGTCGCCGGGCGGCGAGGCCGCCGTCTCATGCTCCGACATGATGTAAAGCTATCTTTAGAAAGACTCCTTTACAAGTATTTCTTTACAAGCCTCCTCACAGGCGTCGCCGCGCGCTCGGCACGGCCAGCAGCCCCGCTCCTGCCCCCGTCACCGCGATCGCGCCGTCCCGGTCCGTCCGCAGCACCTCGGCTCCCGCCGCCCGCAACGCCTCGACCGTCCGGGGCGAGGGGTGGCCGTACGGGTTGTCCCGGCCGGCCGACACCAGCGCCAGCCGCGGCCTGACCGCCCGTATCAGCCCGGGATCCTGATGGGCGGAGCCGTGATGGGCGACCTTGAGCACGTCCACCGGCCCGATCCCCGGGTACGCCCGCAACAGTCCTCGCTGGGAGGGCGGTTCGAGGTCTCCCAGGAGCAGCAGCCGCAGTCCGCGCCCGGTCCTGACGAGCAGCGTCACGCTGGCGTCGTTCGGTCCCGACTCCTCCGCCCCCACCCCGTCGGCCCGCGCCCACGGCCACAGCACCTGCCACTCCAGCGGGCCCAGGCGTCTTCGCTCCCCGGTCCCCGCCCGGACGACGGGCACGCCCGCCTCCGCGGCCGTGCGGCGCACGAACGCCGCCTGCCCTGGGGGCTCTTCGAGCACGGTCGTCTGGATGGCCCCGACCGCGCGCCCGCGCAGCACCCCGGGCAGCCCCGCGACATGGTCCGCGTGAAAGTGCGTCAGCACCACCAGCGGGACCGTGCTGACCCCGAGATCGTGCAGACACCGGTCCACCAGGACCGGATCGGGCCCCGCGTCCACGACCACCGCCGCACCACCACCGGCGGCCAGCACCGTCGCGTCGCCCTGCCCCACCTCGCACATCGCGAACGACCAGTCCGGCGGCGGCCAGCCGCTGACCAGCCGGGATAGCGGCGGCGGCCTCACCACCGCGAGGAACAGCAGGACGACACAGCCCGCTGCGATCCTCCGCCGGAAGGGCAGCCTCCAGGCCCCGAACACCACCAGGCCGAAGACACCCGCCAGCAGCAGCGCACCCCACCATCCGCCGGGCCACTCCGTCTCCGCCCCGGGCAGGGAGGCACCGGCCCGGGCCACGCGGGCGACCCACCCGGCGGGCCAGGCCGCGACCCTCGCCACCAGCTCCGCCGCCGGCGGCGAGACCGGGGCCAGCGCGAGCGTCGCGAAGCCCAGCACCGTGGCCGGCGCCACGGCCAACTCGGCGAGCACGTTGCAGGGGATCGCGACCAGGCTCACCCGGGCGGCGAAGACCACCACCACCGGCGCGCACAGCGCCTGGGCGGCCAGGGCCGCCGCCAGCGCCTCGGCGATCCTCCCCGGCACCCCGCGCCGCCGCAGCGCATCGCTCCAGCGCGGCGCGACGGTCAGCAGCGCACCGGTGGCCAGGACCGAGAGCAGGAATCCGTAAGTCCGCGCGAGCCACGGGTCGTAGAGCACCAGGACGAGCACCGCAGCGGCCAGCGCGGGAACGAGCGACCTGCGGCGGCCCGTGCCGATGGCGAGCAGAGCGACCGCGCCGCAGGCCGCCGCCCGCAACACGCTCGGATCCGGTCGGCACACGACGACGAAGGCGAGCGTCAGCCCTCCCCCGACAACGGCGGTGGACCGCAGCGAGAGCCCGAGCCGAGGCGCGAGCCCGCCGCGTTCCGCCCGCATCGCCGTACCCGGCCGTCCGATGAGCAGGAGCAGCACGATCGTGAGGTTGGAGCCGGACAACTTACGCTAGACACATGTGTCGTGGGACGCTGGCCGCATGCCGATCCAGCCTGAGGTACTCCACCTGCTCCACGAGGGCCCATTCCCCACCCTCCTGTACGGCCGCGCAAGCCGAGACCCCAAGCGCAAGGGCCGCAGCATCGCGTCCCAAATCGCCGTCCTCCAAGACCTCTGCGACAAACACGGCTGGCCCGTCGTCGGCATTTTCGACAAGGACGCAAACCGCTCCGCGAGCCGACACCGCACGCGCGAGCGCGAAGACTTCGAAGCCCTCATCGAAGCCATCGAATCGGGTCAAGCCCGAATCGTCGCCGCATTCGAAGCCTCGCGCTACTACCGCGATATCGAGGTCTACATCCGAATTCGGAACGCCTGCGCCAGGAATGGCGTCCTCTTCTGCTACAACGGCGCCGTCTACGACCTGAGCAAGCGCGAAGACCGGCGCGCCACCGCCCTCGACGCTCTCCAGGCCGAGGACGAGGCCGAGGGCATCCAGGTCCGGAACATGCGGACCCATGACCAGATCGCCGCCGCAGGAAGCCCCGTGGGGCGCATCCTGGAGGGGTATGCGCGCCGGTACGACCCGGCCACCGGCGAGCTCATCGAGGAGTACGAACACCCGCTGCAAGGCCCTCAGGTGCGGGAAATCTTCGTCCGGTTCGACGCTGGCGAGGGCATGCACGCGATCCTCCGCGACTTCCAGGCGCGCGGACTGACGAACCAGTACGGCAAGCCGTACAGCCTGTGGCACTTCACGCACATCCTCAGGAACCGGGCCTACACGGGCCGCCGGATGCGGCACGGGCAGGACATCGGCAAAGCCCAGTGGCCGGCGCTGGTCGACGAGGTGCTGTTCAACCGGGTGCAGGCGCTCCGCAAGGAGCGGGATCAGCGCAAGGACCGGGACAACACGGCAAAGTGGCTCCTGACGGGAATTGCGACCTGCGGGCCGTGCGCTGAGGCTGGCGGGAAGGACGCCGAGCCGGTGGGGCTTCATGTGCGGCCGAACCGTGGCCTGAAGAGCTACACGTGCATTTCGTGCTTCGGCGTGACGATGGAATCCCGGAAGTTCGAGGCCTACGTCGAGACGGGGCTCTTGCGGTGGCTCGCGTCCCCGGCGGCGGCGTCAGTGTTCCAGTCGGATTCTGCGGTGATCGAAAAGGCGGAAGCCGCGCGGCAGTTGCGTGAGGGGCTGCAACGGCAGCTGGCCGAGGCGCGGGAGGCGGCGGCCACGCTGGACGAGCAGGGGCGGCCGAAGCTGAGCGTGATGACGCTGGCGGACCTGGAGTCGCGGCTGATTCCACAGATCGAGCGGGCTCAGCAGACCTCCCAGGAGGCCGGGGTGCCGCCGTCGCTGCGAGGCTTGTTGGGGGCGGCGGACATCGACGAGCGCTGGGAGCGCATGGCCCTGTCGCAGCGTCGGAACGTGCTGCGGGCCGTGGTCAACGTGCAGTTGAACCGGGCCGCGTTCCGCGGGCTCCGGGCGATCGAGCCGGGTCGGATCACGATGACGTATGTGGGGCAGCGCGGGTTCAGGGGATGACGTCGCGCCCCCGGCTGCGGGCCCGCTCCTGGTCCGCGGGCTGGGCGGGGAACGGCACGATGACGCGCTCGCGTACCTGCGCCTGCTCCTCGAACGCGCCGGCCTTGTAGAGCTGGACCGTGGTTTCCATGGTCCGGCTGATGAGTTCGGAGCGCTTCTCCTCGAACTCGGCGTGCAGTGCTGCGCGCTCGACTTTCAGAGTCTGGTCAAGGCGGCGGGCGCCGTCGAGGAGCGCGCGGCGGGTCCGGTCCTGCTCGGCGGCGGTGGCGAGCAGGCCGGCGGAGTACTTCGCCGCTTCCTCGTCGTGGTGCTGCTTGGACCTGAGGAGAGCGGCGCGTTCGGCGCTGGTGCTGGAGACCCATCGATAGATGAGGCGCATGCAGCCGAGCATCTGTGCGCTGATGCAGAGGACGACGCCGACGAGTGTTTCGGGTGTCGCGTTGTGCGCGAGTCCGAGTACTACGAGGGCGAGTCCGACGGCGAGGACGGCGCTTGCTGCGGTGTAGGTGCGGTGGCGCATGTGGTGCAAGGCGGTACTCCCCGTTCACTGCTCGGCGGCAACACCCCCACTGCCGCGCTCGTGGTTGCGTTCTTCGGGGGTCGCGGTGGGGCGCTGCCTCCGGAGTCGTTCGATGGTGGCGAAGAACATCTCTCGGTCGACTGCATCGGTGATGCCGAGTGCGTCGGCTGCCGTTTCTGGGGTGATGTCTGAGCCTACCTGTGACGGTGTGGTTTCTGTCAGTGCTCGTTCCGAAATAATCCCGGCTTCAACCAGCAGGGTTTGTACGGGCATCTCGATGGCGTTGGCGAGGGGTTCGAAGAACTTGGGGTCCGGGATGCTCTGGCCGAGGAGCATGCGGGAAACGCTGCTCTCGGTCATCCCGGTGTCGCGGGCGAGTCTGCTCTTGGAGCCGTGCCCGGTGTAGCCGGCGCGGCTGGCCGCGGGTCCAACGATGTCGGCGAACCGTTGGGCGCGCGTGGGGGGAGTATCCATGCCCAGCACTTTAGCTCCCTAGGTAGGGAGTATCCATACCCTCCCTTGCGGGCAAGGGTGTGTGACAAGCCACACCGCATGCGCCGTCCGGCATATGCATGCAATCGAACTCACGCTCGATTCTAACCAAAACCCTCCCTCCCTCGCAAGTTCCCTTGCGCGGGAGGGAGATTCGCCCTAGAGTCTCCCTCGTAAGCAAGAAACCCCGAGCTACCTGCAAGGGAGGGGTGACCACGTGTATCGACTGGACATCGGCGCGCTGCTCAAAGCGGCCGCCGCCAAGGGCGACAAGACCGGATACGCCATCGCGATCCGGACCGGAATCGCCCAGTCCTCCATCTACCGCCTCCTCCGAGGCGAAGCACAGCCTGACCTGATTTCGGCTCTCCGGCTCGGAGAGACCTACGACATTCGTGTCGAGGACCTCATGCAGCGCGAGGAGACCCGCGCAAAGGCCGTCGCATGACCCGCGCAGAACGGCTCGCCATCCTCGGCGACGCCGTGACCGCCCGTATCGAGGCCGAGGCCGACGAGGCCATCGCCAAGAACCCGCCGGCGCCCGAGCTGCTGGACCGGCTGCGGCCGATCCTCTCCCGGCCCGCGATGCCCGCGAAGGCCGCCTGACCACATGAAAACGGGGCCACCCCGGACCCTGCACGGTCCGAACGCAGCCCCTCGGCACCTCACCCACAGAGAAATGAGGACACCGTGAGCACCAACCCTAACCCGCAACGGAGCGCCGCCACAGCGCTCGCCGAACTCCTCACGGAGAACCCGGCTCTCCCTGCTATCGACTGGACACTCAACGACTCCGGGTTCCTGAACGGAGTGATCGTCAACGAGACCGTCGACATGCGGTCCGTGGTCGGCCGCTACGCCGCGGTCCTCGGGGGCCGTTCCTCGGAATTCTGGTACTCCAGCTCCGACGGCAGGTCGATGTTCTCTTCGACGCTGTTCGTCACCTGGCGGGACGTTCGCGTGGTCGTGAAGGGCGTCTGCCTCGCTGCGGCTGTGGCACCTCCGGCGGTGGCGGCATGACGCACTCGCCCACGCCGACGGAGCTGTTGGCGCTGAAGACCGCGAACGCTGCGTTGCTGGAGAGCGCCGACTCGTTCTGCGACATGGTCGCGACGGTGGTGTTCGCGCTGGGTTCGGCGCAGCTGCTTCAGTCGCCGGAGTCGGCCGCCGAGCTGGAGCGTCTGCGGGAAGCGAACGGACGGCAGGCTCAGGACGACCCGCACGCCTGCGGTACGTGCAAGTCCCTCGTCCAGGACGGGCAGCCGGTTGAGCACGAGCAGTGTGCCGCCCGCGCGGTTCTGCTCCTTCCGCCCGACCAACCGATGTACGAGGACCTGGTCGACCTGAGCGACGAGGAGCGCATCGCCTTCCCGGCCCGCTTCCACACGCCGGTCTTCGATGGCCTCGGGCAGCCGAACGCGTGGCTGTGCCGGGTGTGCTGGGGCGACGGCTGGGTGTCGCAGTGGCCGTGCGGCCCGGCGCAGAAGCACGGCGCCCTGGTGTTCACGTCCGAGGTGGCGGCGGAGGACATCGCCGCCGAGCTGGCCAAGCTGCGGGCCCGGGTGGCTGAGCTGGAGACCGAGCGCGCTGAGCTGATCCAGCAGCGGGACCGGATCGCCATGAACACCATGCGCGCCATCACGTCGCCGGCGGGTTCCCGCGAGGACGTGTACCGGTCGCCGCTCCACAGCGACTACCTCGTGCCTCACGACATGCCGGAGACGACCTCATGAGCGGCGTGGGCTGGTTGATCGCCCTCTGCCTCGCCGTCCTCTCCTTCTGGCTCCTCGAACTGCTCCTCGGAGGCACCGATGCCCGCTGACCTCACCCCCATCGACGGCCCCACCCCGTTCCACATCGCGCCCATCCCCGGCGGCGCCCGCCTGGAAATGGACGGCCTCCGCCGCCAGATCGTCGACGACGTCCTCACCGCGCTCCTCGACCCGGCCGACACCGCCCTCTGGGACCGCCTCCACGAGCTTGCCGACGCGACGCCGGAGAGCGTCGCCCTCGACCGGGAGCGGGGACGGCTGCCGTACGAGGAGTTGGTCGACGCGCTGGCCGAGCGGTCGTCGTACCGGGTGCCGCTGTACGGGCGTGACCGGCTGCTGGAGGTGGCGCGGGTGCTGCGGGTCCTGGCGATCCGCGTCCCGGGCCAGCAGGACCGGAGGGCGTCGTGACCGACACCGCGCTGGCTGGGGCTTCGGCCCCGGCCGCCGGCCTCATCACCGAGCCCGGCGTCTACGACATCACCGCCGAGGAGTACCACGCCGACCCCATCCCGGGCGGCTCGCTCTCCTCCAGCGGCGCCCGGCTCCTCCTCCCCCCGTCCTGCCCCGCCCTGTTCCGGCACGCCCAGGACAACCCCCAGGCCCCGAAGCAGACCTTCGACGTCGGCACCGCCGCCCACAAGCTCGTCCTCGGCGAAGGACCCGACCTCGTCCGCATCGACGCCACCGAGTGGCGGGCGAAAGCGGTCAAGGACGAGGTGGCCGCAGTCCGCGCCGTCGGCGGGGTCCCGCTGAAGCCGGACGACTACCAGATGGTCCACGACATGGCCGACGCCCTGCGCCGCCACCCCGTGGCTTCCCGCCTGTTCGACCCGGCCCGCGGCCGCCCCGAGCAGACCCTCGTCTGGCGTGACGGCCCTACTGGCGTCATGCGGCGGGCCCGTCTCGACTGGCTGCCTGACACCCGCGCAGGGCGGTTGATCATCCCCGACTACAAAACCTGCCGGTCCGCCGAACCGAAGGCCCTGGCCCGCTCCGTCGAGGAGTTCGGCTACCACCAGCAAGACGACTGGTACCGCTCCGGCGCGAAGGCCCTCGGTCTGGCCGACGAGACGGCCGCGTTCGTCTTCGTATGCCAGGAGAAGACCGCCCCGTACCTGGTGACCGTCGTCGAAATGGACGCCGTCGCCCGCCGCATCGGCGCCGCCCGCAACCGCCGGGCCCTGGAGACCTACGCCGAGTGCGCCAGCACCGGTCACTGGCCCGGCTACAGCGACGAAATCGCCTACCTCTCCCTGCCCCCGTGGGCCGAAATCCGCGACACCGAGGAGTACCTGTGAACCAGCCCATCGAGCGTATGACGCCGGCCGCCGCTCCGGCGCGGGTCGGGCAGGGCACCGCCGTTGAGCAGTCCCGCGCGGTCGCCGAGGTCCAGGCCGCGATCGTCGTGGCGCAGCAGTGCCCGCGGAACATCAACGCCGCGATCGAAGAGATGCGGCAGTCGTGCAGGCAGCCGTTCCTCGCCGAGCGGGCGTTCTTCCGGTACTCCCGCGGCGGCGGGAACATCACCGGTCCGTCCGTGCACCTCGCCCGGGAGCTCGCCCGCTGCTGGGGCAACATCCAGTACGGCCTGGTCGAGATGCGCCGCGACGACGAGTTCGGGCAGTCCGAGATGCAGGCGTTCGCCTGGGACGTGGAGAAGAACTCCCGCAACTCCTCAACCTTCATCGTCCCGCACAAGCGGGACCAGAAGGGCGGCCCGAAGCAGCTCACCGACATGCGGGACATCTACGAGAACAACGCCAACAACGGCGCCCGCCGCGTCCGTGAGGCCATCTTCGCGATCCTCCCGCCGTGGTTCGTCGAGGAGGCCAAGCAGCTCTGCTCGAAAACCCTCCAGGACGGCGGAGGGAAGCCGCTCCCCCAGCGCATCGCCGACGCGATCCGCGCGTTCGAAGGCATCGGCGTCACCCAGGACCGCATCGAGACCAAGTTCGGCCGCCCGTCGGGGAAGTGGACGGAGCACGACGTCGCGCAGCTGCTCGTGGCGTTCCAGTCGATCCAGCGCGGCGAGGTGTCCGTCGACGAGGAGTTCCCGCCGCAGCGGGTGACCGTCGAGGAGATCGCGCAGCAGGCCGCCACGCCCGCGGCGAGCGGTTCGACGGAGTGGCCGGCGGCCGCGCAGCCCGGATCGGGGGCCCGCGCATGAGCTGGCACCTCGGCCGCATGTGTGGCTTCGACCTGGAGACCACCGGTGTCGACGTCGACACGGACCGCATCGTCACCGCCTGCGTCGTCCAGTGCGGCAGCGGACAGCCCACGGTCTCCGCGAACTGGCTCGCCGACCCCGGGATCGAGATCCCCGACGAGGCCGCCAAGGTCCACGGCATCACCACCGACGTCGCCCGCGCAAAGGGCCGCCCCGCGCCGGAGGTCGTCGCCGAGCTTCTCGCCGCCCTTGGCCAGGTCATCGCCAGCGGCGTCCCCGTGGTGGCAATGAACGCCCGCTTCGACCTCACGATGCTCGACCGCGAGGCCGCCCGCTACGGACTCGCCCCGCTGCCCACCGGGCCCGTGGTCGACCCGTTCGTCATCGACAAGCAGATCGACCGCGACCGCAAGGGTAAGCGGCGCCTGACCGACCTGTGCGCGCACTACGAGGTCCCGATCGGCGAGGCCCACACCGCCGACGCCGACGCCATCGCCGCGTGCCGCGTCGCCTGGCGGCAGGGCGCCCGCACACCGCGCCTGGCCGCCATGTCCCTCACCGAGCTCCACACCGCGCAGGTCGGATGGGCGGCCGAGCAGGCCGCCTCGCTCCAGGAATACCTGCGCAAGAGCGACCCGGCCGCCTACTGCCCGCCCGAGTGGCCCCTCATCCCGCACCACCAGAACGGAGCCGTCCTGTGACGCTCATCGAGACCCCCGCGGCCGGGCTGACCACCCGCCCGGCCGCGGGTATCCACCGCCCCCTCGTGATCGGCCTCGACCTCTCCCTCACCTCCACCGGCATCGCGGGCGAGGGCTGGACCGACCACATCCGCACCAAGACCCGCGGCGACTACCGGCTGAACTACCTCGCCGGCACCATCGGCGACTTCATTAAGCAGGCCGACCTCGTTGTCATGGAAGGCCCCAGCTACGGCCACGCCGCGCTGGCCGGGCACGAGGACATGGCCGGGCTCCGCTGCCTCGTTCGGGTGTGGTGCTGGCGCCGCCAGGTCCCCTACGCGGTTATCGCGCCGTCGTCGCTGAAGCTGTACGCCACCGGCTACGGCAAGGCCGCGAAGGGCGAGATCCGTTCGGCGGTCGCAGACCGGTACGGCGTGCACACCGAGGGCGCCGCACGGTACGACGAGGCCGACGCCTACGTCGCGATGGCGGCCGGCATGGACTGGCTCGGCTACCGCCTGGCCGAGGTCCCCGAGCGGTCCGCCGCGGCGCTGGCGAAGGTGCAGTGGCCCGAGCAGGTCCCGGCGGTGGCCCGATGAGCAGCGCCTACGGCCTGGACCTGCCCCGCACCCCCGACTGGCGTCACCAGGCCGACTGCCGCCGGTCCACCCGCCGACCCGACTGGTGGTTCCCCAAGGGCATCACCACCAACTCGGATCGCGAGCAGGCCGCCGACGCCAAGGCCGTCTGCCGCGAGTGCCCCGTCGCCATGCAGTGCGCCCGCATGGCCCTCGAACAGCGCCTCGACGACGGCATCTTCGGCGGCCTCGACGCCGACCAGCGCCGCAGCCTCAACCGGCGCGCCGCCCGGGACCAGTACACCGACGCGGAACTCGCCGAGGACATTCGGGCCGTGTGGGCCAAGGACGCCCGCGACCCCATCGTCGATGCCTACCTCGCCCGCACCGAGCCCGGCGACGACGGCCACGTCTGGTGGCGCGGCAAGAAGTCCTCGTACACCATCGTCGGCCGCGTCCTCACCCCCGGACAGATCGCGTTCGAGGTCGGCTACGGCCGACGCCCGGAAGGCCCGGTCCGCACGTCGTGCGGCCAGCCGTACTGCATGGCGGCGGAGCACCTGTCCGACAGCCGAATGCGCTGGCAGCGCGACCACATGGCCACAGCGGCATGACCGTCCAGCGGGTCACCAGCGCGCTGTTCATCGACTGCGGCGAAGGCCGCGAGATCCGCCACGGCGACCGCGCCGGACAGATCCGCTGGACCCGCCAACCCCGCGCCCGCTTCGAATGCGCCGCCTGCAACTACCAGTCCGAAATCGTCACCGGCCCCGACGCCGTCAAGGCGTTCGTCGCCCACATCCGCACCACCCACCAGGCCACCTGCCCGGCGGCCGCCACCGGAAGGACAGCAGCATGAGCGCCACCCCGATCCGTATCGACGCCGACGTCAAGGTCGACTCGAAGGTTCTCACCGACGTCGCCGAGGCCCTGGAGCCCTTCGCCGACCAGATGTTCAAGCAGCGCGCCGGCCGGTGGATGGCCGTCGTCGAGCTGTCTCACACCGAGCGCACCGAGCCCGGCCCCGAGGAGGACAAGAACCCCTCCGTGAAGGTCCGCATCACGCAGATCGAAGTCGCCGCCGACGCGGTCACCGACGGCCGTCTCCGCGGCATGCAGCGGGAGATGTACCAGCGGCGCACCGACGCCGGAACCCTCGACGAGATCGACGCGGCCTGATGAGCCGGCCGCGCGGGACGGGCGCCGCCGACTCCCGGTGCCCGTCCTGCGCGGCCCCCGTCCTCACCCAGTGGGTCGGCCAGACCGCGGCCCTGAAAGCCACCGTCGACCTGACGCCGCTCACGCCCGAGCAGCAGACCGCCGCACGTGAACCCAACCGGCTGATCTGGTGCCGCTTCCAGGCCGGACCGCACTCCCCGCCCCGCCTCCGCTGGGCGACACCGCCCCACCCGCCCGACTGCGGCCACCCACATCTCGCCGAACACCGCTGCCCACCCGCCGAGCCCACCACCCTGTTCTAGGAGAGCCCGTGGAGAACGTCCGCCACATGAACCCGCGCGAGGCGGATCCGCTCGGCCCCGAACACCTCGACGCCGAGCGGTACATCCTCGGCGACTGCATGAGCAACGCCCGCCACATCGACCGCCTCCACGCGGCCGGCTTCCAGCGGAGCGACTTCTCCCAGCCGTCCCACGAGCTCATCTGGGACGTCCTCGTCGACCTGTACAAGGCAGGCGAGCCCACCGCCCCGGCCGCCGTCCTCCTCGCCCTGGAGAAGCGCAAGGACACCCAGCGCGCCGGAGGCTACGGCTACGTCACCGGCCTGTCCCAGTACATCAGCGGCGACCCGCTGTACTACGCCGACCAGGTCCACGCCCGCGCCGCCCTGCGCGACGAGGCCGACCTCGGCCGCCGCATCGTCCAGGCCGCCACCGCCCCCGACGCCGAACCCGGCGTGTCCGTCACCTTCATCGACGAGTACCTCAAGCGGCAGAAGGAACGCGCCGCCGGCCGCTCCGGCGACCCGGCAGACGCGCTCCTCGCCGAACTCCTCGACGCCTCCAGCCTCGACAACATGCCCACGCTGGAACCCCTCGTCGGCGACCTCCTCCACCGCGACACCCTCGCCCGGATCATCGGCCCGTCCGGGCACATGAAGTCCTTCGTCGTCATCGACATCGCCGCCCACGTCGGCACCGGCACCGACTGGCACGGCCACCACGTCAAGCAGGGCACCGTCGTCTACCTCGTCGCCGAAGGCGCCCGCGGCATCCGCAAGCGCGTCCGCGCATGGGAGAAGCACCACGGCCTGAAGATGGACAACGTCCTCTTCCTCCCCCGGCCCGTTCAGGCCCGCGGGCCCGAGTGGGACACCCTCATCGAGGCCATGCGCCGCCTCCAGCCCGCGATGATCGTCATCGACACCCAGGCCCGCGTGTCCGTCGGCGTCGAGGAGAACTCCAACACCGAACTCGGCATCGTCGTCGAGCGCATGGACGACCTTCGCCGCGCCACCGAAGCCTGCGTCCTCGTCATCCACCACACCGGCCACATCGGCGAACACGGCCGAGGAGCATCCGCCGCCAAGGGCGCCCTCCAGTCCGAGATGCACGTCTCGAAGAAGGGCGACAACGCCTCCAACATCATCGTCACGATGAAGGTCGGCAAGCAGAAGGACGACGAGGAAGGCGCCGACCTCCAGTTCGGACTGAAGGTCATCACCCTCGACGGCGAGCACAAGCCCGACGGCCGGCCCGTCACCTCCGTCGTCCTCCACAGCCTCGACACCGCGTCCCGCGGCCCGGCGCTCGGCACCCCCGAGTGGCTGGTCACGGTCCTCGACAAGGCCGACATCCCACTCTCCTGGGGCAGCCCCCGCGTCATCAAGTGGTGCGCCGACGCGGGTGTCCAGATGCGGAAGTCGAAGATCGAAGAGGCCGTCCGTTTCCGCAAGACACGGAACACGTTCGACGACCCCCGGAATGCCCGAATTGACCTCCCCCCGGACCTCCCCCGCGATCTTGAAACGGAAACTCCCCCCATTTCCGGGGGGACCCCGGGGGAGTTCGAGCAAAACCCCAGGTCAAACATCCCCCCACAAACGGGGGGAGCCCCGGGGGATGGCCCAACAAAACCTCCCTCCCCCCGCTCCCCCTCTAGGGAGGGGGGAGGTGCGGGGAGCGAGGGAGAAGAAAACCCCTCCAACACCCCCCGCTGCACCGTCTGCAACGACCCCCTCCACGGCTACCGCCTTGAACGCGGATACGACACCTGCCTCAAGCACGACGCCGCCTGACCCAGGAGACCCACATGCCCCTGTTCCTGCTCGGCCTCGCCCTCGGAGCCATCTCCGGAGGCACCACCTACGGCCTCACCGACGACACCCAACTCGCCGCCATCGTCGCCGCCATCGCCGCAGTCCTCACCTGGCTCGGCCTCGCCACCCTCCTCATCGCCGACGACTGACCGCCTGACCGCTGATCCGGTTCCACCACCACACACACAGGAGGCGGAGAGACCCGTGCGCCTACTGCTCTGCTCCATCACCGACTGCCAACGACCGCACGTTGCCCGCACCTGGTGCGACGCCCACTACCGCCGCTGGCGCAAGCACGGCCACCCCCTCGCCGGACGCCACCACACCACCGGATGCCGCGTCCCCGAATGCAACCGGCCGCACAACGCCAAGGGCTGGTGCTCCATGCACTACGCCCGGGTTCGCGCCCACGGCGACCCCCACTGGAACGGACGCGCTGACGCCGACGAGATCGTCGTACTCCGAGCCGTGCAAGGTGACCGCTCCCACGGCCGAATGACCCAGGCCGAACGGGAGGACGCTGTCCGCATACTGCATCGGCAAGGCCTCTCCGACCGGCAGATCGCCGAGCGCCTCGATGTCGGTGACACCGGCGTGTGGACCATCCGCAAGCGGCTGAAGTTGCCCGCGAACCAGGCGCCCATCGGTGACTTCACGGGGAGGGTGGCGTGAGCGTCTGCACCTGCCTCCGCTGCCGCACTGCTGCTGAGACCCCCGACGATGCCCCGGTCGTGCACGCCCCGGTCATCCTGCCCGAGCAGCCGCGCTCGTTCCGCGTCCACCGCAACGACCGCACCCAGGACTGCACCCTCCACCCCGACGGCCGACTCAGCATGACCGCTGCCGGCCAGGAGTGGGTGTCTGCCCTGTCGTTCGACGAGATGCGTGAACGGAACTGGGCCGACGCGCACATCGAGTGGGATCCGGCGCCACTCGAAGCCGTTCAACCCGAGCCGCCTGTGGCAGAGCAGTCGGTGCAGGCCGCGCTCGACCTCGCCTCGTAGCCGTCTGCCGGCCCGCCCCACCCGAACCCGAAGGAGCACCACATGACGTACATCGCACCCCACTTCATGACCGACGCCGCACCCGAGGCCATTGAGCGTGCCATCGCCGAGGCCGAAGCCACCCGTGACCGGTACGACCGCAAGGCGTCCGTTCTCCGCGGCCTGCTCGCCACCCGCCACGACCAGATCGCCGCCGGTACCTGGCCGCCTGCCAAGCCGTCCGCCTGAGCACGCGACCGCCCGCCCCGAGGTGAATTCGGGGCGGGCGTCACCCCGACCCTACCCAGCCAGGAGAGACCATGACCGACCAGACCACCTTCGAGTACCGCGACGAGACCGCCGCCCGCCTCAGCGTCGCCGCCGTCCAGGCCAGCACCCACCACGGCACCGTGCCCGTGGTCGCCCTCCTCACCGAACACCCCGACGGCGACGACGTGCCCGTCGTGTACGTCCCGCTGGACCGCGTGGAGGAGGTGATCGCCGGGATCAGGGACGCCGCCCGCCAGGCCGCCGGACAACCCGCCGCCGAGACGCCGTCCAACTGTGGACTGCCTCACCCCGACTACTCCGAGACGCTGTGCACTCGATCCCCCGGCCACGGCGGACGGCACGGTGGAGCGTTCATCATGTACGGGAAGTCGGTTGGCGGCGCATCGTGGGTCAAGTCCACCCCCGCCGTCGGGGGGCAGGACGCCACACCGCCGGCCGAAGCCGAAGCGCAGCCGCCGATCACCGCTCAGGCCGAGGTGCGGCGCTGGATTCCGGAGCCCACCGAGGCCGACCGCCAGTTCCTCCGCTTCGCCCTCGACCTCGCCTCCGACCGCATGGCCTGCCAGCCCGACGACTTCGACGACGAGGACGAAGCCGCGCAGGAGCGCCTCTACCGCCTCGCCAACGGGCGCACCCCGTGAGCGGCTGGGCATGGGCCGCCCTCGCCTGCGCACCGTTCGCCATCACCGGCCTGATCGCCCGCATCGGCTACGTCCTCAAGAAGCCCCGCCAAGGCCCCCGATGATCGCCGTCCTCGCGTTCGTCGCCCTCACCGTCACCCTCGCCGGCCTCCCCTGCGGCCACTGGCAACACCACCCCAGGAGCACCCGATGACCCAGCCCACCAGCATCAACGTCGAGCCCAACAGCGGACCCACGCTGCTCTACATCGGCAGCAGCGACGTGAACGGCGTCTTCCGCGTCGAGAACGTCGACCGCGGGTCCGTCGAGGACCCCCGCGAGCGCGCCCTCTGCCGGGCCCTCCTCCACCACGCCCTCGCGCTCCTCGACGCGAGCGAGCCGACCCGCACGACGGGGAGCACCCGATGACCGACCCCACGCCCGCCGAGCAGCTGCTCAACCTCGCCGACAGGGCAGAACGCCACGGCGGCCTCACCGCCGAGGAAGCCGGGCGGCTCCGCGAAGGCCTCGCACACCACTGCGCCCGCGCCGAGCAGGCGGAGAAGAAAGCAGCGCAGCACTGGGCCCGCATCCTCAAGCAGAGCCGCCTCCAGCAAGAACTGAAGCGCGACAACTTCGAACTCCGCATGGATCTCATCTCGCTCCTCAACGGACGTCTCGGAGAGATCGGCCCTGGCGACATCCAGCCTGGCGCGATCCGCCTCGCCGCCCTCGACGAGCAGCAGGAGCAGCAGACATGAACGTCACCCCGCCCACCGACGAACAGCGCGAGGCGCTCGCCCGCTCAACCGCCCAGTTCGCCGCCACCGTCCAGCAGATGGCCGTCGCGCTGCTCCCCGCCGTGCAGGCCGCAGCCGAGAACTTCCGCGCCCTGTACGAGGCGCTCCAGGCCGCTGGGCTGATCGACGAGGACGGGAACGTCGTCCGCGAGCCGACCACCTGACCGAAACAGCGATGGGGCGTGCCACAGACCTCCCCAGGCCAGCACGCCCCACACGGTGCGATCACCGTACCGCCCGCACGCACACCACGGAGCGCACCATGACCGCCACCACCCTCCGCACCATCGCCCAACTCTGGCCCGCACTCGACGACGCCCTCGCCACACCCACACAGCACTCCTGGCCCCCCGTCGAACTCCGCGGCTACCTGGCCGCCCTGGAGCAGTACGACATCGTCGAGGCCGCCGCCCTTCGCGCCCTGGAGCGCTCCCCCGAACAGCTCGGCACCCGGCCCGTCCCCATCAACCTCGCCGTGCACGACACCATGCACGCCGTGGAGGCCGCGCTCCACGAGACCGCCACCCAGATCGCCTCCGCGAACCAGCACGACGTGCGCACCTCCCACCCGCACCGCTGGCAGTTCACCGGACGGCCCCCGGGCGCGGCCTGGACGGCCCTGTGGCTGTCCGCGCGGGCGGACGGAATGTTCTGGCCCGGGCGTGCTCTCACGGAGGCGCAGCAGCGGCACCTGGGGCACGTTGCCACCGGAGCGCTCGCACGGATTGAGCAGGCTCTCGACCTCGCCAGCCGTAGCCACGAGCTGGCCGCGGAGCACCCGTGCCAGTGCGGCGGCCGGATCACTCTGATGGGCGGCGCCGGCGACCAGCCCGTGGCGTACTGCGGGCAGTGCGGCGCCCATTGGTCCGAAAACGGAGTCATCGCGGCCTGAACCCGGGCACACTGGGGCGCCTCATCAGGGAGGGAACCATGCGCCACCGTCACATCCTGGCCTGCACCGCGCTGCTACTCGCCGTCGGCACCGCCTGCTCCGGGCTGTCTTACGACGAGTCCGTACGCGAGTGCCGGAAAGTCCTGGTCGAGCGGCCCGAGGGCGAGACGGGCAAGCCGAAGGAGTGCGAGCCGCTGAAGGACGAGGACTACACGACCGTCGTGGGCTCAGCCGCCATGGAGCGCCTCGGCTGGACCGACGAAAACGGCCGTTTCGACAGGAACAAGATGCTGGAGGACGCGGCCAACGACGACTAGGAGCTGCCGTCCGGCGGTTCGGAGGACCAGTGCTCCGGGCCGCCGCCACGCCACTCGATCGGCGGCCACTCGTCCGCGTCAAGCCACCCCGCGCGGCGCAGGAACTCGATGATGTCCGTGAGCGACGTCGCACGGCCGAGGATCTCCCCGTCGACACGCACCCGCCGGCTCCCATCCTCGTCGGGCGGGTAGACGATCACACGCGGCTGCTCCTCGCTCATCCCCCCACCGTGCGCCCGGACAGGCCCGGACGCATCCGGACAGCACAAAGCCCCCGCCGGATTCGCCCGGACGGGGACCCTTGCGCTTGCGACTATTCAGCTGGCGCTGCCTTCGGTCGTGACGACCACTTGGCCGCGCCCCGCTCGATGTCCTGCACCGTGCCGAGAGACACCCCCAGCTCGGCCGCGATCTTCCGGTAGGGCATGGGCGGCTCCTGCGCCCGCAGTTCCAGCACCACCTGACGCCGGTACTCCGTGAACCGCTTGTTCCGCTCGGCCTGATCCTTGAGAAGGCGCCCGATCACGCGCGCCCGCTCCAGCGGGTCCGGCATCGCTTCGACGCCATCGAGAGCCTCGAACACGCGCTGCGCCTCCTCTTCGATCGGTTCCTCGGCCATTCCGTCCCCTTCTCGGACGAGCCGCTTGCGCCGAGTGTATGGGCGCCCATACATTGGCGACAAGCAGTCCACGCTGCTGATGCGAAAGCGCCCCCGGTCGGTGTGTCAGAGCCCGGCCGGGGGCGTGTCCAGCCCCGACGAACCCGGAGCCAGACATGCCCGAGCGTACCCACCCGCCCCAGCAGGACGAAGCCCTCCGACGCGTCCACGCTGGCTGCCCCATCCGCACCGCACTCCGCGCCATGGCGCACGGCCTCAAGACCGTGCGCCCCGTCGCCGAGTTCACCCCGGCCGACCGCCTCACCCTCGCCCGCGAGCACGCCGGCGGCGACCACACCCGCGAGCACGCCCTGCTCATGCGCATGCCGCACGTCACCTGGGCCGTCAGCCGCGGCGAATACAGCCTGATCCTCGACCGCGCCTCCTGGGGTGCCTGATGCGCACCCCCAAGCTCCGCCAGCCCCCGATTCTGTACGGCGCCTACACCCTCGCCGCCCTCTCCCTCGTCTGGTCCGGCTACGCCATCACCGACCTCATGAACTCCGGACGCTTCGGCCTCTCCGTCGCCCTCGCCGGCGACATCGGATGGCTCTCCGTCATGTGGGCCGAGCACAAGCGCCGCGGCGGCACACCCGTCACCGTCGCCGGATGGGCCATTGCCGTCGGTGTCGGCGTCCTCCTCGCCCTCCACGGCATCGACGAGCGCAGCTGGGCGCAGGCCATCGCAGGCCCGTTCGTCGTCCTCGTCGGGAAGACCGTCGGCACCATCGCACTCCTCGTCCTCCGCGACCCGGCGGCGCTCACCGCCGAGCAGGAGGACGAGATCAACGACGTCATCCGCCAGAGCGAGTACAAGGCCCGGCTCCACCACGCGCAGCTCGACCAGCTCGACCGCGAGGCCGACGCCGAGATCGCCCGCATCCACACCGAGGCCCGCATCACGCTCGCCCGCGACGAAGCCGACTTCCAGATCGGCCTCCAGCGGCTGGAGAAGCGAGCAGCGATCGAGCGGAACAGCCGGATCGCGATCGCCCCGATCGCGCCCGAGCAACCCCCGATCACGCTCACGAGCACCCCCGAGCAGCCGACCGCCTCGGGACGCCCCGAACCGGGCCCGACCAGCCCGATCACGGATCGCGAGCATCCGAGCATCGCCGATCTCGCCCGCGAGCAGGTAGCGATCACGCCCGACAACGCGATCGCCACCCGAGCGGTCCTCGCTCTCCGTCCCGACGCCCACGAGCCGTCCGTAGCCGCCGCCGTCCGCAAGGCCCGGCGCACCATGACCGGGGGGCACAACTGATGATCTGGGCAACCCGCGGCGCGATCGTCGTCGGCCTCGCAGTCCTCGCCTGGTACCTCATCAAGTTCTGGTGGCCCGGCACCAAGGCACTCCAGACGCGCCCCGTCGAACACCTCGGCCGCCTACTCCCCTTCCTCGCAGGATGGGCCTACGGCGCCCTCGGCATCCTCGCCGTCGGCGGCCTCATCGGCTGGGCCTTCGACACCGCCCTCTGGGCCACCAACTGGCTCGGCGACGTCGCCCTCGTCTGGGGCGTCGGCGGCACCGCCGGCGTCTCCTCCCGCGGCAACTACCTGCCACTCACCGACGACGGGGCAGGCCTGGTCCTCATCCTCACCGTGGCGTTCGTCGCCGCGGTCAAGGCCACCCGCGCGGGCACGGACCTCAAGCTCGGCTCGTGGTGCGGCCTATCCCTTGGCACGTCCAGCGGCATCGCAGGGTTCGCCGCTGTCCCGCTCGCGCAGGCCACCAACTCTGCTGGCCAGCTCGTGTTCGGGTGGGTCGGATGACCGTCGAGGCGCAGGCCGTTGAGGCGGAGGAGCAGCCGAGCAAGCTGGCCGGGGGCTGCGTGCTCACCATCGGAGCGGCCGTCGGCGGAGGTGCCGTCTACGCCTTCCCTGAGCTGGGCTACACCGTGGCCGGGGCGCTCGCCCTGGCTGGGGTGCAGCGGGCCCGCACGTGGGCGGCCGGGCGCCGCCGGGCGGACGTTGACGAGGTGGGCGAGGAGCAGCCGGTCGACATCGTGGCCATGCTCCAGGAACTCGGCCAGGACGGCGGGAACGTCCTCCTTACCCGCCTTCGCGAGGCCGCAGGGGTGGCCGACACGAAGGCTGTCCGCGCCCTCCTCGACGAGGCCGGCATCCCCGTCCGCGCGGGCGTGCGCACCCCGGGCGGGAACGGGCCAGGCGTCCACCAGGACGACATCCCCCGCGAGAGCGGCACCCCTTCCGACGGTTGTTTGTGCAGGTCAGGCGCCAACGCCAACGCCAACAACACGCCCGAGCAGGACTGCGAGAAGGGGTTCCGTGTAGAGGCCATCGGCCAGGGCGGGGCGCTCGTCCACGACCCCGCCGACGCCCACCGACACCACGCGATCACCAAGTAGGAGGCCCTCGTGGGCAAGTTCAAGACCACCATGTCCATCGGCGAACTCCGCGACCGGAACGAGGCCAGCAAGGCCGCCGCGAAGGCGCAGACACCTCCCCCGCCGCCTCCGAAGAAGGGATGATGGAGACCATGAAAGCTGCGTTCCGCTGGCTGTACGCGAACTTCGAGATGGCCGCCTACGCGTTCGGGGCCGCGATGGCGCTCACCCTCGCGGCTGCCGCAGCCATCACGTTGGGAAGGTAGTCAGCATGAGCCATCGCCCGTACCCGTCCGTCGAGCGCGCGACACGACAACTCGCCCGCCACACCCAGCACCCAGAACTTCCGCCGTGGCGTCGGCAGCTCGCCGAGCAGGCAGCGCTCGCCCTGAAGGCTGCGGAGGAAGCAATGCGACCGTTCGTCGAGTCGCTGGAACAGATGAGCCGCTCCCCCCGCTACGGCGGTACCGGTCGGCTGTAGTCGGCACCCTGACTGCCCCGCCACGTTCCCCCGTCGTGGCGGGGCTCTTTCGTGTCCCGATCCGGCAGATCCCCCTCCATATCCCCCGCACGCACGGTACGTTCACGCCACCTCCACACCAGGACCACCAGCGAGGGGACCGCCGTGAACAACCAGCCGCCGCCCGGCCAGCAGCCCTACCCGCCCCAACACCCCGGCCAGACCCCCGCCTGGGGACACCCACAGCAGCCCGGACAGCCCTACGGCCCCTACGGACCCCCGCCCCCGAAGAAGGGCATGAACCCGTGGGCCATCGTCGGCATCACTGTTGGCGGCCTGTTCGCGTTCCTGATCATCGTCGGTCTCCTCGTCGGCGACCCTGAGACCGCCAGCGACGACAAGGCTGGCGGCAAGACGACGCCCACCGCCGAGGCGCCCGCTGCGCAGCCGAGCAAGGCCGCCCCGGCAAGGAAGACTCAGGCCCCTGCCGAAGAGCCGGCGGAAGAGGCGCCAGTGACGGTGTCCGCGAAGAAGGCCAAGTTCACGCCGAGCGTCCTGCACGACGGCGGGGACTACACGAGCGTCTCCGTGACGCTCACCAACAACAGCGACAAGCAGATCAGCACCAACCCGCTGTACTTCACGATCACCGACACCGAGGGCGTGAAGCATCACGCCGAGCTCGCGGCCGACGACAATCAGATGGACCTGATGAAGCTCGCGAAGGGCGAGAAGGCCACCGGCATCATCACGGGGAAGGGAAAGTTCACCCCGGCCTACGTGACGTACTCCGAGGGCCTGTTCGGCGAAGGCGTGCGTGGCGACGTGTCCTGACCGGTTCTGCACCTAGTTGCAAAACCAGGGGCCGTGCCCCATCATGGGGGCGTCTCCGGGGTGCCCGGAAACAGCAGACGCAGGCCCCACCCAACGGTGGGGCATCTCAATAACCGGTGTCAAGCGGTAGGGGCATCGGCGTGGAGTGGGTGAAGGTGCGTTTGTCGCGCAGCATGGCCCACAGAACATCGAC